>PLKM01000005.1 GCA_003141095.1 Acidimicrobiaceae bacterium
TCGTGCGATCACATTCCGCAACAGCAACCTGGAGACAAGTTCGACGCCCCGGTGGGGTGGAAATTTTAGCGGTTCTAAGGTTCGTAAGGTCTGGTTGATGGGTGAAACGTATTCGTCTAGTGCCCGCTTCCATGAGGGGAGCCTGCGACATTGAGTGTGAAGTACTGACTCGTCGAGCCGTACGGGTTCGCGGCGGTGAACGTGAAGCCATAGGTGCCGTGCGAGCCGCTGTCGGGAGTGCCGGAGAACACGCCGGTCGCCGAGTTGAACGTCACGCCGCCCGGCAGGTGCCCGGACCAAGAGAATGACTGGTCGGACCAGCCTGACGTCGTCACCTGGAAGGAGAACCATTGACCCTCGTACGCGTGACCGGAGTTCGAGCAGGTGAAGACGGGCTTGCAGTTCACGTCGATGGTGAACTGCTTCGTCGTGGATGCGTTCTTCGCATCGGTGAGCTTGACGGTGAAGGTCTCGCTCGTCGCCGAGCCGCTCACGGTCCCGCTGATGACGCCCGTAGTGGCGTTGAGCGTCAGTCCCTTAGGCAGGACGCCCGAGGAGATCGACCAGACGTAGGGGCCGGTGCCGCCGGTGCCAAGAAGCGTCTGGAAGTAGCCGGACTCGCCGTTGGTGGCGTTAGCGAGCGAAGTGGTGGTGATCGAAAGAGAAGAGTTCACCAACTGTGACAACGAGTTCGACGACCCCTGGAAGTTGGGGTCACCCCCGTAGTTCGCGCCAAGCGTGAAGGTCCCGGCACTGGCGAACGTGACGGCGCAACTCGCCGCGTTGGCGCTCAAGGCCAGATCCGTGCAAGCGCCAATGGCCGTTCCGTTCTCGGTGAAGGTGACCGATCCCGAGAGAGCAGCCGAGCCGGAGGTTTCCGCGATGGTCGCGGTGAAGGTCACTTTGCTGCCGACATTTACCGGCGAGGACGGAGAAAGAGTGAGCGACGTCGTACCCTGGTTCACGACCTGGACGCTGGAATCAGACGAGCCAGTGAAGCTCCCGTCGTTGGCGTAGGTCGCGGTCACCGTCACCGAACCCGCACTCGGGAAGCTCATCGTGCATCGGGCCGCGTTGGATGCCAGGTTGAGGCTCTGGCAGTTGGAAACGGCAACTCCGTTCTCGAAGAAGCTGACGGTGCCCGTGAGGGCACCCTTCCCAGAAATGGACTGGACGAGGGCCGTGTAGGTGGCGCTCGCCCCCACGGTGACTGGCGACGGATATTCGGGCGAAAGCTTCAGGCTGCTCGTTCCCTTCGAAGCGCAGGTCACGGTCAAAGTGAAGGTCCAGGTGCCCGTGTCGCCGAGAGAGTCCGTCACTGTGCCCGAGACGGTGTAACTGCCCGCCTTCAACGGGCCGCCGACGACCGTGATCTTGCCCGAACTCGAGATACTCAGGTTCGAGTTTGGTGCCGTGACGACGAAGGTAGTTGTGCCGGTCGCACCGCTCACGATGAGTTGGCTGGTGAAGCCCGCAGAACCGGTCGAAGTGATGGTCCCGGTCGTGGGAGCGCTCTGGGTGATCAGCCCCTTGGTGACGGTGAGGGTGTAACTCCAGATTCCCGTCTCGCCGAGAGCGTCAGAGTCAGTGCCCGAGACCGCGTAAATGCCGACCTTCAAAGGTCCGCCGACGACCGTGATCTTGCCCGAACTCGAGATGTTGAGGCTGGCGTTCGTCACGACCGTGACGTAGGCGACCGGACTCCCGTCCTGGGAAGTCGGATTGAGTTGGTCAGTAAAGGTGCTTGAGGCCGACGTCGTTGTGGAGTTCGAGAAAGGCGAGATCTGGGTGATTCCGGCCGGGTTGACGGTCAGGGTGAAGGAGTAGGTGCCGGCGTCGCCGAAGGCGTCCGAGGTGGAGCCCGAGACGACGTAGGTGCCCTTGGCGAGTGTGCCCGTCACCGTGATCTGGCCCGAGGTGTTCACCGACAGCCCGTTATCGCTCGAGGCGGTGAAGGTCACCGGACCGAGGGTGTCGTTGGTCGTGATCGAGGAGGCGACGGCGCCCTCGCCCGTCGTCGTGACCGTCTGGGTGGCGGGCGAGATCTGGGTGATTNNGGCGCTGGCGCTGTAGGTGCCGACGATGGCATTGGTGATGGTGCAGGTCACTGCTCCACCTGAAAGCGTCGTGTCCGAGCAGACAACCGGGGTGCCGTGCGGATCAGTGACCGTCCAGGCGACCGTGCCGGCCGGTGTGCCCGAACCGGGGGTAGCGGCGCTGACGGTAGCGGTGAAGGTGAAACTTGCCCCGGCGACGGGACTCGAGGCGTTGTTCGTTACCACGGTCGTGGTGCCGTCCGTACTGACCACTACCGCCGCGGCGCTTCCCGAGGAGCCCAGGAAGTTCGAGTCGCCGCTGTAGGTGCCGCTCATGGTGTAGCTGCCGGGCGTCGTCTCGACGATGGTGCAACTACTACTGGTCGCGAGGTTGATGGTGCAGGTTGTGGGCGAGCTGGCGCCGTCCGAGATACTCACGGTACCCGTCGGGGTGCCCGCGCCTGGGGCGACCGGAGCCACGACGGCGGTGACCACTATCGGCTCACCCGACACGTAGGTGGTGAGGTCGGTGGATACGGTGGTGGTGGTCGCCGCCTGGTTGACCACCTGGGTAACAGGTGGGGACACCAAAGAGCCCAGGTAGTTGGTGTCGCCCAGNNGGCGCTGGCGCTGTAGGTGCCGGCGATTGCGTTGGTGATGGTGCAGGTCACGACTCCACCAGAAAGCGTCGTGTCTGAGCAGACAACCGGGGTGCCGTGCGGATCAGTGACCGTCCAGGTGACCGTGCCCGCCGGTGTACCCGTTCCGGGGGGACTGGCGCTGACGGTGGCGGTGAAGGTGAAACTGGCCCCGGTGACGGGAGTCGAGGCGTTGTTCGTAATCACAGTCTTGGTGCTGTCGGTATTGACCGTCACGGCAGGCGCGCCGCCCGAGGAGCCCAGGAAGTTCGAGTTGCCGCTGTAAGTGCCGGTCATGGTGTAGCTGCCGGGTGTCGTCTCGACGATGGTGCAACTACTGCCGGTCGCGAGGTTGATGGTGCAGGTTGTGGGCGAGCTGGCGCCGTCCGAGATACTCACGGTACCCGTCGGGGTGCCCGCGCCTGGGGCGACCGGAGCCACGACGGCGGTGACCACTATCGGCTCACCCGACACGTAGGTGGTGAGGTCGGTGGATACGGTGGTGGTGGTCGCCGCCTGGTTGACCACCTGGGTAACAGGTGGGGACACCAAAGAGCCCAGGTAGTTGGTGTCGCCCAGGTACTCGGCCGTGATCGTGTGCGAGCCGGTGGAAGAATAGGTCACCGTGCAGGTCGCACTGGTGCCGGTGAGCGGATTACCTGATGACCCGGAACAATCGGGGATCGCAGCGCCTCCGTCGAGGAATTCGACGTTGCCGGTCGGGATTCCCGACCCTGGCGTGGTGACCGAGACGGTCGCCGTGTAGATAACCGCCTGGCCGACCACCGACGGGCTGCCCGTGGTGGAGACGATCGAAGTGGTGGTCGCCGCCTGGTTGACCACCTGGGTTGCCTGAGCCGTCTTGCCTTCGTAATTCGCCGTGACCGTTTGCGAGCCGACCGTGGTCGAGGTGCAAGAACTCGTTGTTGTGCTGCAGGTGCCGGTGGAGATGTTCAGGATCGCCGAGGACGTGACGTTGGTCGAGTCACCGAAGTTGCCAAAAGCTGTCACGGTGTATGAAGCAGGCTGACCAACGACAACGCTCGTCGATGTGGGATTGATCTTGATGTAGTCAAGACTGCCTATCTCCACCTTCGCGCTACCAATTCCGGCACCGTGAGAGGTGAAAAAAGCCCCGGCGACCGTTGTGATGCCGAGCACGGCAACGACGCCGACGAACAGCTTGACAAGGAACCCCATTCGTCGCGACCGAGGGAACCGACGCATGTGAGGTCGAAATCTGCTCATGAGGAAACCTGGGAGAGGACCGGCGAGGTGGAACTCGAGAAGTTACCGTCGGAGTTCGAGTAGACGGCGCTTATCAAATGAGTACCCGCGACGGCGTAGACCGACGAGAGGCAGGCGGCGGTCGAGGTCGTGGTTCCGGTGCTGCTAACCGGGACGTTGAGGCAAATAGCGGTGTTGCCATCCAGGAAGGTAACCGTGCCCGTCGGACTGCTTGGTACTGAGTCTTGGCTGCCAGTCGCGTCGGCGGTGACTGCGGCGGTGTAAGTAACGGCCTGGTCGCTTGGCGACGGGCTCGTCGGGGAAGTTACGGCCGTTGTAGTGGCGTAGACCTCGGTGTAGGCGGCCGAACCCGAGTACGCGAAGTCAAAGGTGGTGTTCTGGCAGGTGTCCTGGTTTTTGGAAGTATTGATGAGAGATATGGGTACAGAAACGGAGTTCGTCTGATTCGCCGGAACGACGAGAGATCCCGAGAAAGTTGTCAAGCTGAGGTCGAGATTGGCGCTTGGACACCCGAAGGGTGCCGAAACGCCACTAATGCTGAGGGAATTGACGGTGATGGCCACGCTCGCGGTGTTTTGCACCGTGTACCACAGGTAGCGCGGCGATCCCGGATAGAGGAGAGCGGCAATCTGACTAGTTGGTGAACTGCTAATAGTGCTCGTAATGGTGAAGACTGGGGTCGTCGAGTCGACAGCACTTGATGTCTGACCGGATGCAATCGCGGCGTTGGCGGCAACGAAGACGAGCGCGACAGCAACCAGCGCTGTTGCGCTAGCCTGGCCCATTTTCTTCGCTTGCCCGAACTTCTTCACCTTGACCTACTCCTCAGTCCTATGTGGGGATGGAACAGCAACTTCCATTGCCGGCCGGTTGGCCGGGCCCCGGAATCAACTCTCCGTGGCCCGGCCCTACGGCCTGGTTGATCTGGTGAAGGGTTACGCGCCCACCACCAGCTCGTGCTGTCAGTTAGACGCGAATGTCAGCCCGAGGGAGACTCCCTGGCACGCGTCCTGGTTGGACGCCGACTGCGGCATCGAGATGGTCTCAGTGCCCACCCAGTTAATCGTGCCTCCAGCAGGGACGGTGGCACCGACCATGTCAGGGGATGGACTTACGGTGAACCAGCTTGCGTAGCATCCAGCTTGGTCGGTCCAAGACTCACCAGGGACAGATTCGACCAAACTATTCGCCGGGTCCGTCGCCACTGCAACCGTCACCGAGGTGACTGCTGCGGGTGTAGTTCCTGGGTTCGTGATGCTGAAGTTGATCGGCTGAGCTGCGCCACCTGGGTACAGGTCGCCCATTCCGCTCGTGTCGAACTCCACCGCGGGGATAAGAGCGATCGAAGGATACGGAGCGCTGTTGGTCGTGGTCTCTCCACATCCAGTAGCTCCGACAGCCGTCGGGTATTCCCCAAAAGTGCTGCCTACGTTATCGCACGTGATTTCGCCGTTAGCGCCGCCCGTTGCATCGTTCTGGTTGTTGTACGTTGACACGAACAGGTACCCAGGGTCCGCATCGGATCCAACACTTACCTGCGACGCTTCGTTGGAGAGCTGAACATTCACTCCGCTAGCCACAGGAGGCTGGGGGTTGGGGAACAGAATCTCGTAGACGACCGTTCCCGGCAGCGTGATGTTTTGTGAGCTGAAGTTGAACGTGGCGTTGAAGTTGGCAAGGCCATAGGTGGGGGGATTGTTCGCGTCATATCCCGTAGCCGTCGCGGGGAAGCTGACGGTGGTCGTGTCGGTCGCAATCAAGCTGCCAGGTCCGGTACCGGGACCGTCGTAGCTACCTGGGTTGTAGATGTTCAGCGTGAGAGGTAGCGAACCCGAAGTGTTATTGAAGTTGGTCATCGCTACAACGACGTCGCTGAGTGCACCACCACCGTTTGACAAGTTGATCTTGTTTCCCAACGCGTTCGCTCCGGTCCCACCTTGGAAGCTGTAGGACCACTGATAGGTGGATGCGTCGACGGTGCTGTTGTACACCGGCGTACCGCCAAGTTGGTCGATCAAGAGCTTTGCGTTGCTGCCGACCTGTGCGGAACCCGTACCGGATCCTGGCGCAGAGAAGTACGCGAACGCAACTCCTCCACCCAGGAGAGCGACCGTCAGCGCAAGGCCGCTGACCGCCAACTTCCTATGTGTTTTGAATAGTTTCATTTCTGTTGGTCTCCTAAATTATTGATTGGTTTGGATAACTGCTCGATGCAGGCGGTGGTTTCGCCACTCGCTCCCCACGGGCCAGGCGACCAGATTCGGTCCGTGGATCAACGCGTCACCATTTGCTGCCAAGGAGCCCCCAAAACGAGCCTCCCTTTTGATGCGGACCAGGTGAGGCGGGCTGTACTGCCCCACCTGCCAGAACCGCAACACCTTGTACTGCAGAAAATTTTCAGAATCGAACTGCGAAGAGGGACCAACAACGTCGCGTCGCGAACTCTTGGAAGATGAGGTGCGAGCGAGCGCCACCTCTGGACCGTCGAAGTCGCGGAAGGATCCTCGAGGTGTGTCCTTGGAGGGAACCCTCTTTGGCGAGGTCAGGCCATGAAACGCCGCTGTCAATGCTTGAATGTTTGATTTTGATTGCGTCTGTCGTGTCGGCTGACCAGTGTTCCAATAGAACCCGTAATCGGTGCTCGACATGACTGCTCTCCGCATCTGCCCTTGCGAACCGCAGTATCCATCAAACCGTATGAATTGTCAAACAGTTGTGAATTGGTTGTGAATCTCCAGTGATTCAGCGGATTCTCGGTCTTACCGCGGGGTAACTGTCACCGAGCCCGTACGTTTTGGAATTATTCTCATCTGTCGATGTTCTTACCTTGAATTTAATTTCTGGCGATTTTCGCACTGCTAGTCCACTGCGAATGACGAGCGACGACGCGCGGAGATCCCTCGTTGATCGGTCGAACTCGAGTGACACACGACTGTGTAGGCCTTGACGTGCCAGAAGGGAGCAGGTCAGTTGTTCACTTGTGAATAGCTCGGCGACAGCATCACCCAGAGGTGATGCCCTCCAATCCCATTGGATCTGCCGGGAACATTTTCCTGATCCACCCGACGCCGGCTGCGAACTCGGTCGATGCTCAACGAGTGTCAAGAGGGCGAAGTAACCGGACGGGTTGGTCAGCACCCTGGTTCCAGCGAAGGGCTTGAGGTCCCTTCACAATTATGGGCAAGCCTCCCTCATGAGGACGGTACCGAGAACGTAGAATCATTTTTTGTATGCGGGGAAGTGTCAAAGTCGAGAATCGCGCCGTTGAAAGCAAAGTGGTTTCATTCGGTTACTACGAAGTAGGCAAGGACAGAAAATGATTTCTTCGAGTAGTTCGCCTTCATGCGAACGTACGCGACGTGGAGTTTCCAATGGTTGCGCGAGTGAACTGACTTGTTGTCTCGGCTGGTCGTCATGACTACCGAGACCATCGGGAGCGCGCTCGTCGCGAGGCGACAGAAGTTGGGAATCGATAAAGGGCAAGCCGCGGACAAGATTGGAATGAGTCGCACGACGTACAGCTCGTANNCTAGAGGGTGTCCTCTTCGCGCAACAAAATCCGTCGGCGACAGACGCGCCGGTTGCGTCGACCGCGACCGATCACGAATCTGATTCGATTGCGCTGCCCACGAGCTGGTCTGTTACCAACGATGAATCTGACAGTGACAAGCCAGCCAACTCGACGGCGACGGATGACGACTTCGAAAGTGATACGCCAGCCACCTCGTCCCTCGACGATGAGGAGTTCGAAACCGATGAGTCGACTTCTTCGCTTGAAGAGGATGACGAACTTGAAGCCGATACGCCAGCCAGCCCGACGGCGACCGATGACGACTTCGAGAGTGATACGCCAGCCACCTCGTCCCTCGACGATGAGGAGTTCGAAACCGATGCGCCAGGTGCGCGTCTGAACGTTCAAGTGTCGAAGAAAACAGCGAAGGGCAAGAAGAAGAAAAAGAAGCACGGAAAGAAGTAGGAGAAGTCACTTAAAGCAAGCATCTCTTGGCGCCCCCTTGAAGACGGCAGCACGAAGGAGGTGTTCCCAGATCTGTCAAGCGGAATTGGACACGTCGAAAGTCGAGCGCGGCAACTTCCATGCTGGATAGTTGCCGTCCGCGGGCGTGGCGATGATCGTCAGTGCGTCATCGGGATGGGCTCGCCACACGGCACCTTCATGTCGCGGTCAGTGGATGTCCCAGAGATACTGATTTGGCTCGAGCGGACTGTTGAGTCGCCTTGATATCGATACGGCCATGGATAATTTGCAACAGATGAAGTACTCTGTTTTTTCTGGGGTGGGGGCAGATCCTTGGGCCATCAGTCTTTAATTTTCGAACTGTTTTGCACTCCATTTTTATTCAACAATTTGTAGGGATAAGGTAATCACCATGAATACACCTGATTCTTTTTCGAGAGAGAAAATTCTCTCTGTTGCATCGGCGATGGTCAAGGAGTTGGGGAGTGCGGAGTTCCGCATTATCGACGTCGCAGAAAAGGCTGACGTTGATGTTGCGACGATCGAGTACTTCTTCGATTCCAGCACTCAACTGAAGGCTGAGGCCCAGTTGTCGAACTATTTCGAAATGATCGAACCGCACCATCTGGTCTTGGCCCGTATAGAGACAGCAGTGGCTGATGAGGATGAAGCGAGCTTCTGGACCGCGATTGAAGCGAACATGGAAATGGCGTGGTGCTCGGGCCAAGTAGGCGATAAATGGGGTTTTATCAGGCTGCTTCAAGACGTTTGGTCGGATCCCTTCTCGCAGAGCCACTTCTGCGAACTTCTCGATATCCAATTCGAACGATGGATTACGGTGATCGAAGACGCCAAGAATCTCGGTTGGATCGATCAAGATATTGACGCCAAAGCAATGATTACAGTGTTTTGGTCAGCCTCAGTGGGCCAGGTTATTACCGCTGGATCGACGGTTTTGAATCTTTCGCCCCAACAAAACGGGGACTTTCTAATGAGGATTGTTCGCGGACGTATCCGTCAGGACTCTTCGCTAACTTCGTAATCGGCAAGTTTTCAACGAATTCTGAATC
>PLKM01000045.1:0-19106 GCA_003141095.1 Acidimicrobiaceae bacterium
CCGAACCCCACAGTGGTTGGGGGGCGGCGAGACTGGCTGAAGGTCTCCTTCGTGATGTTCGGCGTCGGCTGGGGTGCCAACCAATTCGCCTCGATGCTCGTTGCCTACCACCGGTACCTCGGCTTCACGATCAGGATCAACGAGGCGCTCCTTGTCGTCTACGCCCTCGGCCTGATGCCCGCGCTCCTGCTCGGAGGACCCGCGTCGGACCGCTGGGGCAGGCGCACCGTCGTCCGTCCAGCGGCGGTTCTCTCCTTAGTTGCGACGTTGATGCTCATGGACGGCGCTCATAGCGTTCTCCTGCTCGGCGGCGGTCGCTTCGTGGCCGGTGTCGCCAGCGGAGCGGTGCTCGCGGCCGGGACTGCCTGGGTGAAGGAGTTGTCGGTCCCCCCGTTCGACCTCGCCGCCGGGGAGCAGACCGGCGCGCGGCGCGCGGCGATCGCGCTCACGGCCGGCTTCGGTATGGGTCCCGTGATTGCGAGCCTCATCGCCCAGTGGGGACCGGCTCCCTTGGTGATGGCGTACTTGCCACACTTGGCGGTGATGGTGCTGGTGCTGCCGGGACTGTGGAGGGTGCCCGAGACGGTTCGCCGCGACAACGACTCCGGTGTAGGGCTGACGGCGCGCTTACGAGTCCCCAGTGCCGGTCATCCCCGATTTCTCTCCGTCGTGGTGCCGCTCGCGCCGTGGGTATTCGCCGCAACCAACGTTTCAATCGCCGTACTCCCGTCGGTTGTGAGCAACCGGACCCACGGACTCGGCATCGCCTTCGCCGGGCTGGTGGCCGGTGTGACCTTGGCCGCTGGGGTGGTCGTCCAACCGCTCGCGAGAAGACTCGACGAGCAGGGCGCCCGCGGCGCATCGGTCGGGCTCGCCGTTGTCGTCCTCGGAATGATGGTTGCGTCCCTGGCCGTTCATCTGAAGAGCCCGGCGCTGGTCCTCGTGGCGGCCACAACCCTCGGTGCCGGGTACGGCTTCTGCTTGGTCGCCGGGCTACTGGAGGTGCAGCGACTCGCGGGCCCGGACGATTTAGCTGGATTGACCGCCGTGTTCTATGTCCTCACCTACGCGGGCTTTTGCACCCCCGTCGTCCTCGCCGAGCTCGACCATCTGGCCAGTTACCCGGTGCTGCTCTTGTATCTAGCTGGGCTGGCCCTCATCAGCCTGGTAATCGTCGCCACCCAGTCCCCCCGATTCCCCATCACGCGTCGCCCGGGCGCATCATTGGGCTGATCGGTCAGGCTCACTGTTCGTGAAGACGACCGACAGATCCTGCTCGCCGAGCCCGTTCGCCACAGCGCGGTGCCACGACCCAATGAAACTCTCGGTCACCCGCAGCTCAATCCCAGCGTCTCGACCAGCCGCCACCGAGAGGTCCGCATCCTTCAGCGCATGCTTGAGCGCGAAACTCGGTGCGAACTCTCCCGCCAACATCTGACGGGCTTTACCTACGGCGTAGGGCGAGCCAATCGGGGCTTCGTCAAGGAGCCCGATAATGAGCTGGGGATCAAGCCCGAGCGCCTCGCTGAAGTGCAGGGTCTCGGCGGTCGCTTCAACGAGATCGACGAGCCAGTTGTTGAGCACCAATTTCGCCTTGCTCCCGGCTCCCACCGGGCCCAACCAGACCGTCTGTCGACTCATCGCATCGAGCACGGGTGCCACCTGATCGCGGGCCTCGATCGGACCACCGGCCAGTACCAGCAGTGTGCCGGCCTCAGCTGGGCCAACGCTGCCTGACACCGGTGCGTCCACGAACAGAACACCACTGTGAGCGGCGAGTTCACTCAGTCGATTGGTCCAATCGGCGCCGATGCTACTCATCTGAAGCCACACCGCGCCGCTGCGCAAGGTGGACAGTGCGCCCTGTGCGCCGCTCATCACCGCCTCGACCGACGGCCCATCGGGCAACATCGTCACGAGGAAGTCAGCGCCAATCGCCGCCTCTGCCGACGAGGCAGCTTCAACCGCCCCCGCCTCAACGAGCGGTGCCACTCGTTGAGGCGAACGATTCCAGACCCGCACCAAGAATCCGGCGGCGACCAGGCGGGTGGCCATTGGCGACCCCATCCGCCCCACCCCCAGAAACGCGATGGTCGTATTTGAATTGGTGCTCATTGTCATCGTTGATCCTCTCCTTCAGACGGTTTCGAGAAAAGATTCACCTCGTAGCGATGGCCACATCGTGCGGCTCGAACGGCACCGTCCTTTTTGCAACCATAGAACGGGGGATCGGTGCGAGCCTCGCTGACGGAGGCGTCAGCGAACTACGCAGGACCAACAACTATCGCTGCGAGATGTTTCGGGTCACGAGCGTTGGCGACTGCCCCAGGATCAGTAGGCACCCAGCCGGTTGACATCACCTGGCTCTTGCAATCGAAAGGTTGTCAGCGTTGCCGGGACCAGGAGTTTTCGTCATCTACACCATGTTCGTAAGCTCGAAGTCTCACTGGCGACGTCATCACGATCAGGGAACGATGACCATTCGAACGGTGTCGGTAATTGCCGCGCCGCCTGATTGTGATCCGGCCATGATCACGACAGGGTCACCCGATTGGGCAATCCCCGCCTTCACGATTTGAGCCACCGCAAAGTCGCAGAGTTCGTCGATATCGGACGAGGGTGACATGAAGACTTCCTGAACGCCCCACGAACTGCGCAACTGGCGAGCGGTCGACTCACTCGGCGTGATCGCAATGATCGGCATCGGTGGACGGAAGCGTGAGATTGCCCGCGCGGTCATACCCGAACGGGTGCAGGCCACGATGGCGACGGCCTTCTCCTCCATCGCGGCACGCCAGGCGGCGCCCGTAATGGCGGCGGTGATTCGTGTTGACTGCGTCCCGGTCCCGACGATCTGCTGCACGCCGAGCGATGATCCCCACTTGGCGTAGTCGAACGACTCCTCGGCGCGGCTCACGATGCGGTCCATCGTGATCACGGTGCCGACGGGGTCGTCACCGATGGCCGTCTCTCCACTCAACATGACTGCGCTCGCCCCGTCGAGGACCGCGTTCGCGACGTCGGTCACCTCGGCGCGCGTCGGCACCTGGGCGTGGGTCATCGACTCGAGCATCTGGGTCGCCACCACGACGGGACGGGCGTAGCGAATCCCGTGTCGAACAATCAGCTTCTGCAGGTGGGGAACCTCTTCGATCGGCATTCGAACGCCGAGGTCACCTCGGGCAACCATGATCGCGTCCGAGACGGCGATGATCTCGTCCAGGTTCTCGACTCCTTCACCGGTCTCGATCTTCGCCATCATCATGACGTCGTCACGCGACAGCACCGTTCGAACCGACACCATGTCAAAGGCCGAGCGCACGAACGACACCGCCAGAATCTCAAACCGTTCCGGGCGCAACGCCTCGAGACGAGCGCGGTCGTCATCGGTGGGCAACCGGTCGTTCAGAATCGATGACGGAAGCGACAGACCGGGCTTACCCATGACTGCACCACCGGAAGTGACCACCGCCTTCGTCACCTTGCCCCTCGCGATCACTTGGAGCGACACGCCGCCATCACCAATGTGAATACGGTCGCCCGACTTCAGCTGCGCCAGTATGTCCTGGCGTTCAACGGCGATTCGCTCGGCGGATGACGCCTCGCCAAAAGCCTCGAACAGCTCGATCTCATGTCCGACCGTCAAGGTCACGGGCGAAGTGCCAAAGGAGCCGGCGCGAATCTTCGGTCCGGGAATGTCAACCATGATCGCCAGGTCCGGCGCCAGCTCGCGCACGCGACGAAGGCGCTCGATGCACGATGGGATGTCACCGTGAGCCATGGACAGACGAAAGACGTCCACCCCAGCCTCGACTAGTTGCAAGAGGACCTCGTCACTATCCGAGGCCGGTCCGATGGTGGCTACGATTCGCGTGCGTCGCACGGTTTTCCCTTCGTTGCTTTTGCCAAGTCTATTGGAAAGAACGTTGTCACTAATTGGCCAGGACGAGCGAACGCACGCGTTTCGTGTCACCGGTGTGAAGCCCGCGAGTACCGGTGAGTAACTCTTGACTCTGAAAACTCCCATGCAGCGAGTGACGGGCCGACGGTTTTGACCAGCGACAGTTGCTCGCAAGGGCGCCACGTCGCTCAATGACTTCGCGAGTCTCATCGGTCACTCGTGGTCCACGAGGAGGTAACGGGATGCGGCGTGTTCTCACGAACACGAGTTGGACCTGATTCAGGCGAAGTTCACTGCGGCGAACCTTCGACCAGCTCCCAGAGGAGATCGGTGTCGAGGTGCTCGTCGATGGCTTCGGCCAAACTCTCAAACGTGGCCTCCAATACCGGCTGAGGGCGAGCGCCGCACAGCGCCTCGACCACCCGCGGATCTTCAAGAAGACCGTGAACGGTCGTCGCCAAGATCGCACGATGACCCCACAGCATCGGCGCCAATTCACAGTTCTGGGTCTTGACTCGTCCATTTCGGATCTCGTAGCCGGACGCAACGACGCCGCTGAGACCCTCGAACGGGAAGCGCATCTGAGGAAACCCAACCGTCACCGCGCGAGTCAGCTTTGTTGGCTCTAGATCGGTGGTCATCGAAAGCAACCCGAGGCCCACGGCTCCACCTTCGACGCCGTGGTCATCGTTGATTGTTTCTCCCAGCATCATGCAGCCTCCGCAGATGCCAATGATTGGCTCATCGTCCTCGGCCCTCTTTATGATTGCGGTGTCGAGTTGTTGCGCGCGAAGCCACTCAACGTCTGCGGCGACGTGCTTGGACCCCGGCAAGATCACCAGATCACAATCGCGCAGGTGACGAGGATTCGTGATCCAACTGACCTCACCAATCTGGGCGAGCAGGTGAAACTCGTCAAGGTTCGAGGCATAGGGATAGCGGACGATTCCAACCGTGTACGAGCTCGCCGATGTGCCCGCTCGAATCGTGGCGCCCTCTTCATCGGGCAGATTGTGCGCCAGGACTGGAAGCGTCCCCGCGTGGCGCATTCCGGTCCGCCCACTGATCATCGATGGCCCGGGCTCCAACAGCGAGGCGTCGCCGCGAAATTTGTTCAATACAAAGCCCGCAATCCGGTCCCGGGTGGTCTCTGGGACCAGCAACCACGTACCGAAGAGATGCGCGAAGGCGCCACCTCGATCGATGTCGACAACGAGCAGCCCCGCGGCGTCAGCGTAGTCAATCATCCGATTGTTGACCAGATCCTCGAGGTTTATCTCCGCGGGGCTCCCCGCCCCCTCGAGAAGCACGAGATCGTGTCGAGCACTGAGTTCATCAAAGGCGTTCGTCATCGCCGGCCACAGATGGCTCCCTCGATCGCGCCACGGCATCGAAGAGAGATCGTGACGAACCTGGCCGTTGACGACAACCTGACTCTGCGTGTCCGCTTCAGGTTTGAGGAGCACGGGGTTCATCGTCACGTCGGGCGTCACGCCCGCGGCGAGGGCTTGGAGCCACTG
Organism: Acidimicrobiaceae bacterium; assembly: GCA_003141095.1. GTDB lineage: Bacteria > Actinomycetota > Acidimicrobiia > Acidimicrobiales > RAAP-2 > RAAP-2. The sequence continues at coordinate 5,422 of PLKM01000045.1, forward strand.
GGCAACACCGATCTCTCCTCCATCCACAACTCGCGCATTGTTCGACATGTTTTGAGCCTTGAACGGCGCCACGTCGACGCCCTGACGGGCGAACCACCTCGCGAGGGCCGTGACCATGAGACTCTTGCCCGCCGACGAAGTGCATCCAACGACCATCAGAGGGCGAAGACGGGACGTCACGCCTCGTCGGCCTTCTCAACGCCCGCTTCTTTGAAGCGTTGCATCTGGGCGTGAAGATTCGCCGCAAGGCCCAGCAGCGGCAGGGCCAGCGCCGCCCCGCTCGCCTCGCCCAGACGTAACCGGAGATCCAAGAGCGGCTCCAAACCCAACTCGGTGAGCACCCGCTGGTGCGCTGGCTCGGCAGAACAGTGCCCCGCGATGAGATAGTCACGAAGTGATGGCCGTAATCGACAGGCCAGCAATGCCGCCACGCCCGTCGCGAAACCGTCCAGAAGAACCGGGCGGTGAGCCGAAGCCGCGCCAATCATGGCCCCCACCAACGCCGCGAACTCCAGACCACCCACGAGACGAAGGCACTCGAGCGGATCGGCGCCATTGGGAGAGTTGACGGCGAGCGCCTGACTCACTGCCTCGCGCTTTCGCTGCAGTCCTTGGGCGTCGAGTCCGGTGCCGCGCCCGCACACCTCGTACGCCGAGGAGTTGGTGAGAGCGGCGAGTAGCGCCGCCGCCACCGTCGTATTGCCGATTCCAATCTCTCCCACGAGGATGACGTCATGGCGTGAGGCCAAGTCGGTTGCCAACCCGTAGCCCGCCTCGATTGCCTCGCGTACCTGCTGGGCGGAGAGCGCCGGACCTTTGGTGATATCGGCGCTGCCGTTGGCGACTCGACGGTCGCTCACTCCGCTCGGGTGCTCACCATCGAGGCCGACATCTACGACCAGTAACTCGGCTCCCTGGACTCGGGCCAGTACCCCGATGGCGGTTTCCCCCCTTGACGCCGCGGCGGCAATCTGCGAACTCACCCGCGACGGGAACAGGCTTACCCCGTGTGCGACAACCGCGTGATCAGCCGCGAACACCACGATCCCGGGAGAGATTTCCAATGGCGGCGCAGACCCTGTCGCCAGGGCCCAGCGTTCGAGAACGGATTCGAGAACGCCGAGGCTGCCGAGCGGCTTCACCAACTCGTCCTCGCGGTCGCGAATTCGAAGCGCGGCGGACGAATCACCGGGCTCCACTCGAGACGAAAGCTCCGAGAGCCACTGCGGGCTCTGCACGAGCGGCGCTAGTTCACCGGTGTCTTCGGGCGGTCCCGCGACCAAGCCGTGCGGGTTTCCCCATCGCTCGTCGAAGATGAACTGCTCAAGCGGTCGACGAAGCTGCCAGCCATTTGACTCGAGCCCGGGTCGGACCGGTCGCTCGTCGGGGTAGCCAACGCAGAGCCACGCGATTGGCACCACCCGATCAGGCAGTCCCAGTAACGCGCTGACGTCTTCGGGCTTGTAGAAGGAAACCCAGCCCACACCGATACCCTCGGCTCGAGCAGCGAGCCACAGGTTTTCGATGGCGAGACAGGTGCTGTAGATATCGGCGTCACGGATGGTGTGGCGGCCGAGTATCTCTTCATCGGGCTCACCTCGATCACAACAGACGCAGATGCTGATTGGAGCCTCGCGGATTCCTTCGATCTTCAGATCCAAGAACTGGCTCGCTTGTTCGTCGAAGAATTCGGACTGGACCAGTCGCTCCTTCTGCACGAACGACTGCATGGCCGCCTTCGTCTCCTCACTCCTCACGACCACGAAACGCCAAGGCTGACTGAGGCCCACTGATGGTGCGGCGTGCGCTCCTTCCAGCAGTCGCATCAGTGTGTCCTCGGCGATGGGGTCGGGACGGAATCGGCGAATGTCGCGGCGCTCCCTGATGGCGCGCCAGACCCCGGCCCGTTCGCCGTCATCAAAACTCCACCCCGCGGGCTGGCTACGGCGAGAACTCGCGCGTGATTCATCGAATCCCGCGGGAAGTCTTGGCCGCTCAAATGATTCAGTCATGACGTCTCCTCTGCGCTGTCCTCAGTCTTGAAACCAAACGCGTACGGGGCGATGAACCCTTCGTCACGACACGCCACCATGGCGGCGGTGGCGTTCATGACTCGAAGCAGTGGCGCTGAATCGACCCAGTCGATGATGTTGATCGCGCCGTAGCTCTGCTCGAGGCGAAATGCCGCGTGGTCGGACATTTCGAGCCCGGCGACCAGGATGGAACGCAGGACCCCGCCGTGGGTGACGATCGCCACCACGTCGCCGCTGTGCCTCTCGACAATCGAGTTCACCGAAGCCCAGGCGCGCAGCTTGACGTCCTCGAAACTCTCGCCGCTTGGAAATCTGATCTTCGTCGGCGATTCCATCCACGCCGCAAAGAGATCAGGGTACCGCTGCTCTATCTCTTCATACGACCGACCTTCAAAGTCACCAAAGCTGATCTCGCGCAGACCTTGATCGACCAGCAACTCTCTTCGAGCGGCCCGCGCCAGCGGGGCCGCAGTGTCGCGGGCTCGAGTCAGCGGGCTCGAGTAAATCGCTGCGAAGCCAATGCCACGCAGCGACTCCGCGATGTTCCTCGCGTCGTCGATCCCCGATGACGAGAGCGCCACGTCGAGCGAACCGTAGCAACGACCGCTCATGCTGCGTTGGGGCTGGGTGTGGCGAATCATTACCAGACGTGTGAAGGTCGTCATGCGTGACCCATCAGGGCGACCATCAGTACCAATACCGATACTTCGACAACCTCCGAGGCCGCTCCGAGCATGTCGCCGGTGACGCCACTCAACCAGTGCTGGTAGAAAATGCCGACGACCCCCGTGAGACAGAGCGCCGCTACCGCAGCCACCGCGCCCCTATTGGCGCCGAGCACGATCGCAATGCTCACGGCCATGACCACGGCTATGACGGCTCGCGTGCGACCCCCTCGAGTGAAGGGTTGACCGAGGCCCGCGCCGGCTCGCGCGTAGGGAAGAAGCGACGACAAGATCACCGGTGACATTCGAGAGAGCGCCCCCGCCATCGCCGCCACGACGATGGCATCATGACGGACTACCAGTTCGTCGAGCACACTGACTCGCACCACGAGGTCCAGCACGATCGCCACGACCCCGTACGCGCCCACCGTGGACTCGCGCATCACCTCCAGGGATCGTTCGCGTGTGCGTGCGCCCAAACCATCGGCGGTGTCGCCGATTCCGTCGATATGCATGGCTCCGGTCAGCAACGTTCCCACGGCGACGGCGAGCGCGGCGGCCAAGAGCGGCGTCAACGAATGCGCGAGCCCCGTCGCCACCGCGCCGACCGCCGCGCCAGCGCCCGCGCCAATCAGTGGGAACCAGAGCGACGAGCGCGCGACGTCGTCCCCGTCGAACTCCGCCAGGCTTCCCAGGGGAATTCGAGTCAAGAACGTCAACGATGCGCCGAGGGCTCGAAGCTCCCTTTCGATCGGGCCGCGAGCGGTCTCAGTCGCTGAACTCATCGAGATCCTCGATCAAAGAAAATGGCGACTCCAGCGCGAGCGCCCGCCCTGCGACCATGAAGAGTACCCTGGTCGCGACCTCGGCCCATCGAGCGTTGACCCGTCCCAGAAGATCGCTGTAGGACCTCGCGAGTCGATTCTCCCCAACGATCCCTAACCCGACCTCATTCGTGACGACCACCGTGGTCCCTTCGCGAGCGGCCGCGTACAGCGCGAGCGCGGCCGACTGCTCCTCAATCTCTGGCGCGCTGAAACGCTCCAGGGAGTTCGCGGTCCACAAGGTCAAGCAGTCAACGACCAGACAGTGGGAACTCGGAACCGATTCGAACGCCTCCATGAGTTGAAGTGGTTCTTCAATCGTTGTCCACGAAACTGGGCGCTCCGCCCTATGACGGGCGATCCTCTGCGCCATTTCGTCGTCTCGTCCTTCGCCGGTGGCGAGGAACACGACGGGGGCGTGCTGTCGGTGCGCAATCGCCAGTGCCGTTTGCGACTTGCCGCTACGCGCGCCACCGACGAGAAGGATCAGACTCATCAGAAATCAATCCCCCGCCGGGCTTTCACGCCGTTGTCGAACGCGTGTCGCACGTTCACCATCTCAGTGACGGTGTCGGCAATAGCAATCAATTCCAAGGGCGCGCCCCGCCCGGTCGCAACAATGTTCACGTGTCGTGGACGGTTTTGGAAGGTGTCGATGACCTCGCTCGGGTCTATCCATCGCCAGTTCATGGGATAGGTGATCTCGTCAAGCACCACGAGATGGTATTCACCGTTTTCGATGGCGGCCTTGGCAAGTTGCCACGAACCCATCGCGATCTTCTCGGTCGCGTCGAGGTCGGTTGACTCCCACGTGAAGCCGTCGCCACCCTTCAGCCAGTCGACCCCCAGGTCGCGACAGATCTTCTCCTCTCCGACCTTCCACTTGCCGGACTTAATGAACTGGATCACGCAGACGTTCCAATCGCGCGCCACGGCCCGCAGCACGACGCCAAAGGCCGCGGTCGATTTGCCCTTGCCGTCACCGGTATTGACGATGATCAGCGACTCCGCTCTCGTCGTGGCCTTCCGGATTTGACGGGGTGGCTCCTGCGGCGGTGTCGCGCCCTCGCTCGTGTTCATCTGGGTCTCCTAACTCTCGGTCAAAACGTCGGCCTGCTCGAGACCGCCGCGCACGGGGACAATGACATCGGAGCCATCGATGTCAATCACCCGCAGGTTCATGTGATAGCACTGGCTCAACTCGTCGCGACGAATAACTTCCCTCGCCGGACCGTCAAGAACGACTTCTCCCTCGTCGAGCAGCACGAGTCGATCAGCGAACTGACCGGCGAGGGTGAGATCGTGCAGCGTCGCGATGATCGTGAGGCCGCAGTCCGCGACTTCGGTCTTCAACAACTCCAGCAGGTCCATCTGATGGCGTAGATCCAGTCCGGTGGTCGGTTCGTCCAAAACTATGACCATCGTCGACTGAGCGAGCGCCCTGGCCAGGACCATTCTCTGGCGCTCCCCGCCGGACAACGTCGCGACGTCGCGATTGGCGAACCCCTCGAGCGACATTCGTTCCAGCACCGAGTCAACGATTGCCCGGTCACCGGCGCTCGGGGCCCGTAACAGTCCGTGGTACGCGGTGCGACCCAGTGCGACGTAGTCCTTCACATTCATGCCGTTTGGAATAGACGGGCGCTGGGGAACGAGGGCCACGAGTCGTGCTCGCTCGCGCTCATTCAGTGAGGCAATCGGCTGACCCGAGATCGACACTGAGCCCTTCGAGATCCTGCGTAGGCCCGCGACGGTCTCCACCAGGGAGGTCTTGCCCGCTCCGTTTGGTCCGATGACCGTGAGCCACGTCCCAGGTTCGACGTTCAACGTCACGTTCGACACCAGGACTTTGGAATCAGCACGGACGGTGAGATCGTGGATCTCGACGGCGTTCATTGCGTCAGCTGCTTTCGAAGGCTCAGTATCAGGACGAAGATCGGCGCTCCGACCACGGCGGTCACTACACCGAGGGGCAACTCCGAAGGGGCCATCACCGTTCGCGCAATGGTATCGGCCAGAACCAAGAAGGCCGCACCGAAGAGCACGCTCAGGGGCAGAATCCGTCGGTACGACGTGCCCACCAAGAGCCGCAGGATGTGAGGAACGATGATGCCCACGAATCCGATGAGCCCGACGGCGGACACGATCGCCGCGGTGCCGAGCGAAGAAGCGGCGATGACGACGATGCGGACCTTGCGCACCGGAAGGCCGAGGGACCGAGCCTCTTCTTCACCGACGCTCATCACGTCCAGGGCGCTGCCCGCTGCGACACAGACCACTATGCAAAGCACGACGTAGGGAACCACCATCCACACCGATTGCCAGCTCGCCGTGGCGAGAGAACCCAGCAGCCAGATGTACACGCGCGCGATTGAGTCAATCGACGATTGTTGTTGGAAGAAGGTCTGCGTGCTCGTGAGCAGGGCCGACACCGCTACTCCCGCCAAGATGAGCGTTGAAGCTGTCGAGCGCATTCCACGCCCGCCAATGGCCCACGTCAGCACCACCGCAATCGTGGCGCCGATGAACGCCAGCAACGGTGTCCACGACGGAGTCGTGAGCCCGTGGCCCACGTAGACGATCGCGAACGTGGCCCCGAGACCCGCACCTGAGGCGACACCCAGCAGATAGGGATCGGCCAGCGGATTGCGAAAGACTCCCTGATACGCCCCTCCGGCCACCGATAACATGGCTCCGGCCAAGAGCCCGAGCACCAGACGAGGGGCGCGCAACTGCCACACAATCGTCGCCTGGAGCGGCGTAAGGGTGCTGTGGCCAAGGCCGACTTCGCTCAAGAGCCCGCCGATGATCCGAGTGGTTGGTATCGACGTGGGGCCGAGGGCCAACCCACAGACCACGGCGACGACGAGACCCCCGAGGGTCATCGCGGTCACCGCCGCCACGCGGCGACTGGTCGGTGGGTTGGCGCTCAGCACTAGTTAGTCCACAGATTCTTTTCGTTGAGCACGTTCTTCACCGCGGCGGTGATTTGATTCATCAGGGTCGTGAGGCGCGGCCCCCAACGTGAGGCGATGTCCGCATTCAGCTCGATCACGTTGTGATGAACCAACGCGCTCACGCTGCGGAATCCTGGTCGCTTCGCGACACTCGCGACCGATGCGTCGCCCGCCAAGAAGATCAGCTTCGGATTCGAACCCACGATGTACTCGGCGTTCAGTTCTGGATACCCGGCGTCTGCGGTGGTCGAGTCGGCGTCGGCAATATTCACGAGTCCGAGCGACTTCATGAGGGTGCCCACGAAGGTCTGACTGGTGAGTGAGTAGTAGGGGTCAGCCTCGATCTCGTAGTACACCGTGATCTTCTTCTTCGGATGCGCCGGAACCGAGGCGATGTCGGCGTCGATGGTCTTCTTCATTGACGCGGCGAGGGTGTCCGCCGTTTTGACGTGACCGGTCAACTTGCCGAGTTGCTGAATCTGATCGAGCGAACCCGCCACCGACGTGGCGGCATCCTCATCAACAACCTTGACGCCTTGCGCCGAGAGGTCTCCTTGAATGGAGTTGGCGTCATCGGAGATGATCACGAGGTCGGGCTTGGTCGACGGATGCGATTTACTCACCTTGCAGATCCCAAGAATTGCCTCGACGCTCGGGTTCAATGCGTTAATGCGATGCTGTTGCGAAAGCTTCCGTGCCTCGGCCGGATAGTCGGAATCTTCATCAACTGCTTGAACCTGAGGGCCGGCGCCAATGGCGAACAACGTCTCGCTGGCGGTTGGTGAAAGCGAAACTATGCACTTCGGAGCGGTTGTTGACGCTCCCGCGCCAGCAACGCCAAGTAGGGGTAGCGCCAATGCACTGATACTCAGTGCAACGACGAACCGGAGGAACTTCTTCATGGATATCTCCCTTGTCCGTCGAGTCAGGTTGGACGACGGAGGGGAATCCGAACGACCGCTCCTTACCTCGAGAGCTGTCTTCACATCTCCTCGCGGAAGGCGACCTGGCTATGCGGTCTTCTCACGAAGGCCACTTACAGTTGCGGGACAGCGTTGGAATCTCACCAACTTCGCTGCCGCGAGGCGTCTCGACCTTATCGCACCCGCAGCTTCACCGCCCCCGGCGTCGCCCGCGGTGACGCTGGTGAACGGAGCGCCATCACCCAGCCCTATCGAGCGGAGGTAACGTCCAGTTCTCCGAGTGATCCATCACGAAGCTCTACGCGCCGGGTCGCGTTCACCTGATCCGTGCCCCAGTGCGAGATCACGAGCACCGCTCCGTCCCGGTAACGCTCGACGATCGAGGACATGACCTTGGTCGCCGTCTGCTCGTCGAGGCCCTCGGTCGGTTCGTCGAAGATGACGATCGGTCGACGAACGAGGAGTTCGCGCGCGACGCCCAGGCGACGTTGCTCACCACCCGAGAGCCCGGTCGCGGACCCGCCCAACTGAGTGTCAAGCCCTTCGGGCATGGTCGCCAACAGTTGACTGAGACCCGCGGCCTCGAGGGCGGCCTCGAGCTCTTCAACGGTGGCGGTGGGTTTGGCGATCCGCAGATTGCCGGCGAGCGAGGTGGCAAAGACGTGTGGGGCGTCGTCCACGAAACCCACTCGCTCGCGCACTTGGCGCGATTGGAGGTCATCGTAAGGCGACGAACCGATTCGCAGCGAGCCGCCATCGGGATCGAGGAATTTCGCGAGCAGTCGCGCGAGGGTTGTCTTGCCTCCCCCGCTCGGCCCACCCAGCATGACCACGTCACCCCTCGCCAGGTCGAATGAGATATTGGAGAGCACCCGATGACCGTCGAAGGTCCGCGTCAGGCCGGTCGCCACGAGCTCGCCCGCTACGGAGTCCATCGCGCCGGGCTCGGCGGGCTCCTTCACGGGCGCCTCGACGTTGGCCAACGCTTCCAGCCTCATGAGGGCCACCCGGTCACCACGAAATCCCACCAGCGAGGGGGCCACCCCGCCCACCAACTCCAAGACGGACACACCGAGTAGGGCTGGCACCGCCACGAGGGCGGGTCCCACCTGACCTTGTCGCAGGGCCACCGCCGTCAAGGCCACGACCGCGATCACGCAGAGACCCGAGATCAAGGTGGTGAGCCCGCTGATGACGCCCATCATTGCGGTGCGACCGTGAAGTGCCTTGTCGAAGCGATCTTCGAGCGTGGCGAGCTCTCGCTCCAGCGAGACCGACGCACCGGCCATGACGTACTCGTCGCCGCCCTGGGCCGCACGGTCAAAAAGGGAGACCATTTCACTTCGCACGAGGTCCATTTCATTCGCGCTGCTCTCGCCCACGCGAGCCGCCAGCAGCGGCAGCACAACCGCTGTCAGCAGCAGACCGGCGAACAGGGTCAGCGCCGTCCAGGGGACAATTACCCCAGCCACGGCGACCGCGACCAGACCGGCGAACATGCTCGTAAGGAGCGGGCCCGCAACGGCGGTCAACAAGTCCTGGACGCGATCGACGTCACGAACCACGACGTCGACCACGTCGGCACTGTTTGGTCCGAGCCCCGCGGGAACGAGCGGTTCCAGCAAGCGCGCCACCGACGCTCGAACGTGTCCCATCACCCCGAGCGCCGAGCGGTGCGTCTGCGTTCGCTCGACGTAACGCCCGGCGGCCTTCGAGAGCGCGAAGAGCTGCACGAGCCCCATCGGCACGGTCAACGAAAGCACCGCCGGCTCCTGCGCGGATCGAACGATCAGCCATGCGGAGGTTCCCGCCAGACCGATCGTCGAGAGAGTCACGAGCAGTCCGGCCAAGACCGCGCGGCGAAGCGCAGGTTGCTCCAGTTCGAGCGCGTAGCGGACCACTCCCCTAGTTCGCATTCGTCACCGCCGAAGGCGCGAGCGAGATGGACTGGTCAACCAGGAACGGTCGATGCGTCGCCACGATCCTGGTCATGGGGAGCCTCGAGATCGCGTCCACGACCAGTTGGGCGTTCTCCGTGTCGAGGTGGGCCGTGGGCTCATCCAGCACCAGCACCAGCGGACTTCTCACGATGCAGCGGACCAGGGCGAGGCGTCGGCGCTGACCCGCCGAGAGTTCCGCCGAGGCTTCGCCCAACTGGCGATTCAGATCGAGGTCGAGTCCCACTTGGTGCAGGGCTCGCACAATCGACTGGTCATCGATGCTGTCGTCGCCCATCTGCACGACGGCGCGCACGGTTTCACCGGGCAGTGTCGGGTCCTGGGGCAACCACGCGACTCTCTTCTGCCACGACACCAGGTCGATCGAGGCCAGATCGACGCCGTCGACGAGCACTGCGCCACTCAGCGGCTCTCTCAGCCCGCAGAGCACCCTCAGCAGGGTTGACTTACCCGAACCAGATGGGCCAACGACGCCGACCAGACTTCCGCTGGGAATCGTCGCATTGATCGGAGCGTTCTGCGTTGCGTGCCTGGAGGCGTGCGTCAACCGGACGTCGCGAATCTCGAGCGATGGAACACGGCCCGGAGCGGGCGCCGTTCCTCCGCGGTGTGGCTTCTCCAGGTTCGCCAACAGGTCCGTCGCGGCCGCAATGCCGTCCGCCGACGCGTGGAACTGCGCCGCCGATCGGCGAAGGGGAAGAAAGACCTCGGGCGTCAAGAGCAGCACGGCGAGGGCGGTCGACAGGCCAAGCGAGCCATTGAGCAGGCGCAGACCGAGCACCAGGGCGACGAGGGCGGTCGCGAGCGAAGAAAGCAACTCGAGCGCAAAGCTCGAGAGGAACGCCACCCGCAGGGTTCCCATCGTCGTGCGCTGCAGTGCCTCGCCGACTTCGTCGAGGTTCTTCACGGCGTCGCTCGACCGGTTGAAGGACTTGAGCACGGTCATACCGCGAACGACGTCACCGAAGTACCCGGCCAACTCTTGTTGCTCGCGCCAGCGTTGCTCCATCTTCTCTTTCGCCTCGAGGCCCAGCAAGACCATGAACACCGGCAGCAGGAGCACGCTGACGAGCACGATCGACGCGCTCCATAGATCGTGCAGCGCCAGCCATCCGAGCAGCAGCACCGGGGCCATCGCGGCGAGCACGAGTGACGGCACATATTTTGCGATGTAGTTCTCGATGGCGTCAACGCCGCGGGTGCAGAGTTGAACCGTCGCGTCCACGCTCGACATTGGCCCATCCGCGAGCACCTGTCGTAGTGCCCGGCGCCGAAGTTCGCGTCGGATCGGGCTCGCGATCCGCGACGTCACCGGCTCGGCCAGCCCCACCGCGAGCATGCGCAGGGCGGTGGCCCCGATGAAGAGCGTGGCGTCGCGAACGATACCCGCGTGCGGGTGGTGAAAGAGCGAACCTAACAGCGACGCCAGCGCGACGGCTTGGCCAATGATCGCGATGGTGCTGACGAGCCCGAGCACCACCGCCGCGAAGAGCGCGCGCTGCACGAGTGGCGAAGTGCGACGCAGTCGTCCTAGTAGGGCCGATGGCCGTTCGGCCCTACTCATCGATCAAACGTTCGTGGGACTGTGCTGCGTCTCGCTGGCGTCACCCGGACGACTCACGCGCTTCTTGAAGATCCAGTACGTCCAGCTCTGGTAGAGCAACACCAGCGGCGTGAATATCAACGCGACCCAACTCATCACTTCCAGCGTGTAGCGGTGTGACGCGCTCGCCACGATCGTGATGTCAAAGTGGGGACTCACCGAAGAGATCAGGACGTTGGGATAGAGGTTCAAGAACAGTGTCGCGAAGAACGCCACGATGACGACTGCGGTGGCGATGAAGGCCCAGCCTTCAAGGCGGTCACGCACGAGCCAACCAACGCCCGCGAGGACCAGCAGGCCGACAATTGGCAGCAATGGTGGCACGAGGCCCTCGTGGTGCATCGTGTGCGCGGTCTGATAGGTCCACGCGAGAAACGCCGCCACGAGGACAAAGGTGATCGGCGCCAAGCGAAGAGCAATCTTGTGAGCGCGAACACGTACGTCGCCGTCGGTTTTGAGGCCCAGGTACGTGGCGCCGTGCAACGTGAACAGCGCCAGTGTGCTGAGCCCGCCAAGCAGGGCGTAGGGCTTCACGAGGTCAAAGAAGTTTCCCGTCCACGTGGCGTTCGCCGCGAGCGGTACTCCGTGCACGAAGTCCGCAAAAGCCACGCCCCAAAGAAGCGCCGGCAACGCCGATCCCCAGAAGATCGCCCGGTCCCACCACGTCACCCATTTGGCGTCTTCACGCTTGTGGCGGAACTCGAACGCCATTCCCCGGAAAATGAGTGCTGCGAGGATGAGGAACAGCGCCAGATAGAAGCCGCTGAAGACAGTCGCGTACCAGAGCGGGAAGGCGGCAAAGGTCGCCCCACCCGCGGTCAGGAGCCAGACTTCGTTCCCGTCCCACACTGGGCCAATGGTGTTGATGACCACCCGGCGATCGAGATCGTCCTTCGACACGAACGGCAGCAACGTGCCCACGCCGAAGTCGAACCCTTCGAGGAAGAAGTAGCCGGCCCACAGCAGGCCTATGAGGGAGAACCACAGAGCGCTCAGACCGGTGTACGTGGCCACCTCAGGCTCCTCAGTAGACCAGACCGGTGGCGGGAGTGGTGTCCGTGTCGTCGGGGGGCACGCCGATCTCGTCGAAGGGGTGGCGGGCTGCCCGCAGCACCAGCACCACGGCGAGGACGGCCAGGGTGGTGTACACGACGACGAAGGCGGCAGTGGTCAGGGCCACGTCCCCCGCGCCGACCGTCGAGACACCCTTGGCGGTCTGCATCAGGCCGTAGACGATCCACGGCTGCCGCCCGGCCTCGGTGAAGATCCAGCCGGAGGCGTTGGCGATGATCGGCAGCACGATGCCGGCCAGGGCGGCACGGCGGAACCACCGGCCCGCTCCCAGCTGTTTCCGCCACCAGAGCCAGACCCCCCACGCCGAGACCGCGATCATCAGGATGCCGGCGCCCACCATGGCCCGGAAGGACCAGTAGGTGAGCCAGAGGACCGGCGCGTAGTTGCCGGCCCCGTACTTGGCGGCCTCGGCCGCCTGCATCTGGTTGATCCCGACGACCTGACCGTTCCAGCTCATGTCGGCGATCAGCGACAGCAGGTGGGGCACGCGGATCTGGAAGACCGGCTGGCCGCTCAGGTTGCCGATGGTGAGCAGGGAGAAGCTGGCCCCGTTCTGGGTGTTGTAGAGGGCCTCGGCGGCCGCCATCTTCATCGGCTGCTGGACGTCGAGGAGGCGGGCCTGGAAGTCGCCGGCGATGGCCGTCAGCACCACCGTCACCAGCACCAGGGCGGCGGCGAAGGCCGTGGCCCGCCGGAATGCCGCACGCTCCGGGTCGTCCGGCGCGGCGCGGACCCGCCAGACGCTGATGCCCAGCACCAGCGCACCGCCCGTCGCCAAGGCGGCGAGCACGGTGTGCAGGAAGGACGCCCAGAGGGTCGAGTTGGCGAGCACGGCCCAGAAGTTGGTGAGCACCGCCTGGCCACCCTCGACGGTGTAGCCGACCGGGTGCTGCATCCACGCGTTGGCGGCCAGGATGAAGAAGGCGGAGAGGATCGTGCCGATGCTGACCAGCCAGATGGTCGCGAGATGCAGGCGGGGGGAGAGGCGCTCCCGCCCGAAGATCCAGAGGCCGATGAAAGTCGATTCGAGGAAGAATGCCAGCAGGCCTTCGATGGCGAGAGGGGCGCCGAAGATGTTGCCGACGAAGATCGAGAAGGCCGACCAGTTCAGGCCGAACTCAAACTCGAGCACGATCCCGGTGACCACTCCGACGGCCAGGCTGATGAGGAAGATCCGGCCGAAGAAGCGGCTCAGCCGGTCCCACGTCTCGTCCTTCCGGACGAGTGCGAGGGTCTGCATGACGGCCACCAGGAACGCCAGCCCGATGGTCATGGGGACGAAGAAGAAGTGGAACACGGTGACGATGGCGAACTGCCAGCGCGCGAGGTCCAGAGCCATGCGCGGCCGATTCTCCCGGCCGGAGTGAGGCGGGGCCAGGGCCGGAGGTCCTCACTGCCGCCGGTAGGAGATACCCCTGCCCCGTCCGGGTGCGACGCGTCGGAAGCTGCCCCGAGGTCCCCGGGGCAGCCTCCTAGTGCTTGGGCGAGCTTGGGCGGCGCAGGTGCCGCGCCTCGACGACCGGGTCGTGCGGGACCGCCTCCACCCGGACCTTGACGTCGACCGCGACCGCACCAGAGGGGCTCACGATCACCGGGTTGAGGTCCATCTCGGCGATCTCCGGCAGCGCGGTCACCAGGGCGCTGATCC
>PLKM01000045.1:19161-19320 GCA_003141095.1 Acidimicrobiaceae bacterium
GCATCGGCTGGACGATCGCGCCCCCCATCTCGTCGCCGAGGCGAGCCAGCATGGTGTCGTAGGCCGTCCGCAGTGCCTTGGCCGAGGCGATGTCGGTGAGGACGCCGCCTCGCTCGGTCTTGTGGACCATGTCCGGAGCGGCCGCCTTGAGCACCACGG
>PLKM01000033.1:0-13277 GCA_003141095.1 Acidimicrobiaceae bacterium
CCGCACAGGATCACCTGGTTGATGGCCTTGGCCCATTGGCCCGCGCCGAGGGGTCCGAGGTGACTGACCGTTCGTCCCATCGCCTGGAGCACGTCGCTCGCGCGCTCGACGTCCGAGGTCTCTCCGCCGACCATGATCGTCAGCGTCGCCAACTTCGCTCCCTCCGAGCCGCCCGAGACCGGGGCGTCGAGCATTGCGACACCCTGGGCGCTCAGCCGGTCGGCGAACTCGCGAGCCCGCGTCGGGCTGATAGTCGAGCAGTCGATGACCAGTGAACCCTGTTGCAGCCCCTGCGCAATTCCGTTCGCACCAAAGAGGACGGCCTCGACTTGGGGAGAGTCGGTGAGGCACATGACGACGATGTCGCACGAACTCGCGAGCTCGGCGGGGCTCGAGGCCTCCGTGACGCCCAGCTCGAGGAGATCCTTCGCGCGCCCCGGCGTGCGGTTCCACACCGCGAGCGGGAATCCGCCCCGGGCGAGACTCGCCGCCATGAAGGCGCCCATGGTCCCGAGCCCGGCGAAGCCAATGCGCTCCTTGGGTGCGGCGTCCGTGGAATCCGATGCGCTCATGAGGGCCTCCTTCTACGACTTGTTCGATGACGCGGCGCTCGTCGCGGCCGACCTCAGCAACGCGGAATCCGAAGCAACGGCAACGAAGGAGAAGCCGTGCTCGTGGTACCAATCGGTGCGGCCCGGATCCGAGGTGAGAATGCCCGCGGCGACCTTCGCGCCTCGCGCGGCTCGGTCAACGCGGTCCAGGGCGGCGAGGAATTCGGGTGACTCCAACTGTCCGGCGACGCCCAGGGCCGTTGACAGGTCGCTCGGTCCGATGAAGAGCACGTCGGCACCGGGCGCGGCCGCAATCTCCTCGACATTCTCCAGGGCCTGCAACGTCTCGATCTGGACAACGCCGAGCAGTGACTCGTTCACCTCGTGCGCGCTTCGCGCGTCGGCACCGAACTGGCGGGCCCGGTTGTAGCCGGCGACGCCGCGGTCGCCCTCGGGGGGATAGCGGAGGTGGCTCAGCGCCGCGACCACTTCGTCAACCGTGTCGAGCCTCGGGAACATCACGCCGTGCGCGCCGAGATCGAGAACGTGTCCCGCCCGGATTCGCTCCGCCGACTCGGTTCGAACAATCACGGGAACATCGTGAATGGCGCCGGCGAGGATCTGTCCGAGGAGAGCCTCTTCGCCTCCGGCTCCGTGCTCGAGGTCAACCAGCAGCCAATCGAAACCGCTCAACGCACAGACTTCGGCGGCGAGTGCTGAACCGAGGTTGAGGAAGGTTCCCCTGGTCGGCTCCCCGGAACGAACGCGTTCGATAAATGTCTTCATGGCGGCCTCTCATCGATGTCAGCGAACGCAGAACCTCTTGTTTGCGAAAGTGCCCCCAGTGTAACTTTTTTGGGTTAACTTTCTTCTGCGGACCGGTATTCGCCGAAGTGCCCCTTTTACCGCCGCGATAGTGAGGCCAAGGACTGTGAGTCCTACCCGTGTTACCAACGTGCGAATCACCCCGGTCGCCTTTCGCGACCCACCCCTCCTCAACGCGGTGGGGGTCCACGAGCCGTTCGCCATTCGTTCCGTGCTCGAGGTGGAGACGAGCGATGGCATCACGGGTCTCAGTGAGTCGTACGGCGACGCGGGACATCTGGAGCGGCTGCGTCGCGTGGCCGACGCCATCGTCGGGGTGGACATCTTTGACACGAATCAGATCTTCGCGCGCGCGTCCTCGACGCTGACGGGGGTGGTTGGTGGGGACGCGCACGGGCTCACCGGACACATCAGCGCGTCGGGCACGGTGCTTCGCGTCTTCTCCAGTTTTGAAGTCGCCTGCCTCGATATTCAGGGCAAGGCGCTCGGCCGGCCGGTCTCGGATCTGCTCGGGGGGGCGGTGAGGAAGGAAGTTCCTTTCTCGGCCTACCTGTTCTACAAGTGGGGGGCGCACCCCGGCGAGCAGCCGGACCGATATGGTGAGGCTCTGGATGCCGCGGGCATCGTTGACCAGGCCCGCTGGATGCTGTCGACGTTCGGTTTCGGCGCGATCAAACTGAAGGGCGGGGTCTTCGATCCTCGCGAGGAGATACTGGCGATACACGCCTTGCGCGACGCGTTCCCGCACGTGCCGCTGCGCCTCGATCCCAACGCGGCCTGGTCGGTTGAAACATCGATAAGAGTCGGCAGGGAACTGGCGGGGGTGCTCGAGTACCTCGAGGACCCGACGCCGGGAATCAGTGGAATGGCCACGGTCGCGCGAGAGGTTCCGATGCCGTTGGCGACCAATATGTGCGTGGTGGGTTTCGAGGATCTGGCCCCGGCGATCCGCGAGCGGGCGGTCGGGGTGATCTTGTCAGACCACCACTACTGGGGCGGGCTGCGCGACTCGCAGGGGCTGGCGAAGATCTGCGAGACGTTTGATCTCGGACTCTCGATGCACTCGAACTCTCATCTGGGCATCAGTTTGGCCGCCATGACGCACCTCGCGAGTGCGGTGACGAACCTCACCTACGCTCTGGACACCCACTGGCCCTGGAAGGATGAGGACGTCATTGTCCCGGGCACGCTTTCGTTCAGGGACGGCTCGGTCGCCGTTCCCACGGGCCCCGGGCTCGGGGTCGAACTCGACCCCGAGGCGCTCGACAAACTGCACCGCCAGTACCTGTCGTGCGGCATTACGCAGCGCAACGACACGCGCTACATGCAGCAGTTCAATCCATCGTTCGACGGCAAGGTACCGCGCTGGTGAAGGTCGTCGGTTATTCGTATCCCTGGGACTACCTCGGTGACCCCGCCGCGGCGCAGCGCGCGGCGGCGCTGAATCTTGGGGTGGTGGCGCTCGCCGGCCAGTATCACGCCAGTCGAGTGGTGAGTCCCCTGCACCCGCTGCATCGCGTAGTTGAGATACCGCACTCGGCGTGCTACGTACCGGTTCGAGCAGAAGCCTGGCGCGGACATCGGCTTGTTCCGAGCGAGCCCGCCTGGCTGGAAAGCTCGAACACCTTCGCCGACGCCCAGAAAAGCCTCGCGCAGGTCGGCGTGGACGTTGAAGCGTGGATTGTTCTCACGCACCATGACGAACTGGGTCAAGCGAATCCCGACCTCGTGGTGCGAAACGCCTTCGGCGACCGTTACTCGTACGCGCTCTGTCCTCGAGCGCCCGACGTCTTGGAATACTGCCTCACGTTGGTCGAGGAGATAGTCAGCTCGGCGAACTGCCGAGGCGTCGTGCTCGAAGCGTGCGGGCCAATGGGTGTGAGCCACACGGGCGTTCACGACAAGTCCGAATTCGGCTCGTGGAGCGCAGCGAGCAAGGAGTTGCTCTCGCTCTGTTTCTGTCGCGAGTGCGAGAACGGGCTTCAGGAGCGTGGAATCGATGTGGACGAGTTGTCGCGTAGGACGCGCACCGGCATTGACGCGAATGTCGACTCCCCGGAAGAGGCGCTCGGCGAGCAGTTGGCCGAGCAGGTGGCGAACTTCCGTGCGAGCATCGCGACTCGACTGCGCGAGTCGCTCGTCGAGCGAGTGCGTGCGTTGCAGCCCGACGCGACGATCACGCTGCACGCCGCGGCTGGCAGATGGGCGTCGGGCTCGTTCCCGACCGTCGGCAGTGGAGCGTCGCTCCAGCAGGTCACCACGGTGGTGGCGAACTGCTGGGATGACTTAACCGGCGAGGCTGAAGTCAGATCGCTCGCCGAACTCTCCGGGGCCACGACCAACGTGGGCGCGTACGTGCGGCTCGACAGCGGATGGTCGAGCGACGACGTCGTCGAGGAGCGGATCACGCGCTACGCCACGGCTGGAATGAGCGAGGTGCACCTTTACCACCTGGGCCTGCTGTCGAGCACGGGTCTGCAGGCCGCGCAACGGGTGGTCGCGGCCTGTCATCGGTACCCTTAATGGTCGAGCAAGGAGTCGGGTGACAATGACGCAGACAGTTCTCATCACTGGTTCGGCCGGCATAATCGGATCGCAACTACGCGGGTCGCTCGCTCAAGTCGGGCGCCATCTTCGTCTCCTCGACATCGCCGCTCAGCACGAACTCGCCCCCGGCGAGGACGCGGAGTTGATAAGTGCGTCGTTCACCGATGATGACGCCATTCTTGAAGCCTGTCGAGGTGCGGATGTGGTCGTCCATCTGGGGGGACTCTCAACGGGCGGCTACTCGTGGGACGAGTACCTCGACGTGAACATCAACGGAACCTTCCGCCTGTTCGAAGCGGCCCGCCGGGCGGGCGTTCCTCGGGTGATCTACGCCAGTAGCCATCACGCGGTCGGTTTTCACCCGAACACGCCCGGCGTCACCGTGCCGGACTATCTTTTCGCGAGACCCGACAGCTTCTATGGTGTCTCGAAGGCGGCGAGCGAGAGCCTCGCCAGTCTGTACCACGATCGCTACGGCATTGACGTGATCTGCCTGCGCATTGGATCGTATCGAGATCGACCGACTGACGAGCGGGTGCTCTGGAACTGGTTGTCGCCCGACGACTGCACCCGGCTTTTTGAGGCCGCGATCGTCACCCCCTCGCCCGGATTTCGCCTGGTGTGGGGGGTCTCGGCGAACACGAGGGGCATCATGTCGCTCGCCGAGGCGGCGGCGATCGGTTATCACCCGATGGACAACGCGGAGGATTTCGCGCACCAGATCATTGCGGGCACGGCGTTGGGCGACCCGGAGCTTCACCAGCGAATCGGTGGGCCGTACACGTCGCCAACGTTCGACGATCGAGAGGCTTGAACGAAGCGAACGGTGCCGATTTAGAGCACCGCGACGTAGAGATCGCAGAGATTCCAGCCGGTGTGCCCGCCGTCCAGCAACTGATCCACCGCCTGGAGACCTCGATAGGTGTCGTTCTCCATCTTGAGACCAAGCCAATCGATTCCCACCTCCTCCGCTCGCTGTTTCGTGGAGGTGTCGACCCACGCACCTCCGACCCCTGGGAGATAGTCGCGTCCATCAGACGAGCGCGCGGCGAAAGCCGCTTCGCGCCCGAGGCTCTCCAGGACGCCAGCCATTGACCACGCGAACTCCTGACAGCGGCCGCCGAGGCCGCCGCCACGCACCTGCACGGTCACCTCACCGACTCCGACGACGCAGTGAGGGCCGTCTAGTCCCGAGACGCGCTGCAGCACGCCGGCCCACTCTTCACAGACGCTCTGCACGTCGCCCTGGATGTGACTCCCCATTTCAACAATCTGATAGCCGCGACGGCTCGCCTCCTTGACGGCCTGCGCCAAGAGCATCTCGGGACTGGCGACCACGGTGTTCTCGTGCAGACACGTCACTGGTCGGGTCATGGAGACGCTGCGAGCGTCGAACGCCGCCAGGAGTTTGTCGCCGAGCGGACTGCCGTCGAGTCCGACGCGATCAATCAGTGCTTCGACTTCACTGCGTGGCGGCGCGTAATCGTAGGTGAGTCCTGACGCCACCCATTCGGCCCCGGAGATTACGTTGTCAACCATGATGAGATTCTGCGAACGCCTCGTGCGCACGTGGCGCAGCACCGCGCCCCCGGCGAGGTGAGAGGTGGCCGCGCGGATCTTGTTGAGGCTGGTGATGTCGATGCCCGCCGCCAACGCCGCGGTCCAGACCCCCTGCATATCGCTGACTTCCAGTGGAGGCTCGGGCCAGGAACACAGACTCGACGCGCCACCCGACAACAGGAAAAGCGTAAAGCCGCTGGCGGGGGCCTCATCGAGGAAGGCGAGCAGTTTCTGTGCCGCGTGCAGGCTTCCCTCACCGGGAATCGGGTGCTCTCCGACCAGCACGTCAGGATCATCGGTGTCGAGCGCCGCGCTTTCGCGGTCACAGATGATGAGCTGACGCCTCACTCGAGGACCGAGCACCGACCGCGCCGCCGCGACCATCTCTCTCGATGCCTTGCCCAGCGCCACGACGTCCACTTCGACGTCGGGCTCGTCTCCGAGCGCCAGATGCTCTTCGATGAGGGCCGGCAGTTCCATTTCTTGCAGCCACTGCCCGCTGATTGACAGGACGTCAGGTACAAGTTGTGAGGTCACGCATGCCCGCAATTACTTTGAAGTTAGCGCCACTTGAAGTGCGCCACCTTGGATGAAGAACTGCTTGAACACTAGCAACGAGTACTTGCGAAGAAGAGAGCTTGCAGCGATGACCATCATGAGGCGAGGCCCCGGCTGGACGGCGTCCAGCTCGCCCACCACCTCTTTCGCTAGAGTTCGACGCCCGTCCAGCGGATCGGTCCGGGCGGGGGTTCAGCCCGCGTGGTTGCTCTCGAACACCTGGCGCGGTCCCCGCCGCGTTGACGTGGCGAAAGGAGTCAGGCGAAGACTCGGCTCATTGGACTTCATCGATCGTCGTCTCATCAGGCGTCATTTCGCGATGCCAAGGATATTGGCGGCCACCGGACCTCTCCCACAGGGCGACGTCCCCGATCATCATCGTGCGGTCGGCGGACTTGCACATGTCGTAAATCGTGAGCGCCGTCACGGTCACCGTTGTGAGGGCTTCCATTTCGACGCCGGAATGATCGAAGCCGTCGACGCTCGCCTCGACGTCAATGTACGTGTCGCCGATGATGAAGTCCACCGAGACCTTGCTCACGATCACCGGGTGGGACAGTGGAAGAAGCGACGACGCCAATTTCGCGGCCTGGACCCCGGCGAAGCGTGCCGTTCCGAGGACGTCGCCCTTGTTGATCTCGTTCGCGGCGACGCGGGCGGCAGTGGCCGACAGCATTGTGATGCGCCCGCGCGCTCGCGCCCGGCGAAGCGGGAGATCCAAGAAATCTCGATCGGGCGAGAAGGGGAGATCGGGTGGTGATTCGTCAGGGCGGTGGAATCTGTCCACGGCGAGACTCTACCAATGCCCGTGCTGGAAGGGTCCACGCGGCTCGTGCCCGATCCCGTGACGCCACGAATGGCAGCGGCGAGGTGAACGATCTGCAAGGACTCGGTCGCCTACGCTTTTTCTATGACATTCCTGGCGAAGATACTGGTCGTCTCGGACTCGGTGGACGCGGGAAGGCGAGAGGATCAAGCCGGCCCACTTCTCGCGTCACGACTCGAGGAGGCGGGCTTCGACGTCACCGAGCGACGGGTCGTGCCCGATGGGATCGAGTCAGTGGTTGCGGCCCTGCGCGAACAGGTTCTCGGTTTTTCCGGCCTGATCATCACCACCGGAGGGACGGGCTTCTCTCCTCGCGACCTGACTCCCGAGGCGACGCTGCAAGTACTCGAGAGGGAGGCCCCCGGACTGTGCGAGGCGATGAGGTCGGTCAGTGCGCTCGGTCCCCTTTCGCGGGCAAGGTCCGGCACCATCGGAAGGAGCCTGATACTCAACACGCCCGGTTCACCCGCGGGGGCGCTCGAGAGCCTCGAGGCGGTGCTGGCGATCTTGCCTCACGCTCTAGGAGTTCTCCTCGGTGAAGGAGATCATCACCCGCCGGATATCGGTGGCAGCACCGCAATCTCGTCGTAGCGTCCAACGACGTCGTTCGCACTGGCGACCTCGCCGTTCACCCAAATCTGGCTGACGGCCAGCACTCGCTCGAACGCCGGGCCGTAGCGGGACACCGCCGCACCAAGAACTTCGCCGACCGTGTCGCCGTCGATCAGGTCGTCGCGCAGTCCGGCGGCTTCACGAGCGGGACCGAGCAGAAGCACACGGCTCAACGCGCTCGCCTCGGTCGGCGCAGCGTACGCATCAGCGGGGACTTCCAGTGGGAACCACCGACGGCCCGCGGCGGATCGGCGAAGAGCCAACGGAAAGCGAACGCGTCGTCCTCGGATGTGTTGGGTGGATCACGGCGATGGCGCGCTCAGTTGATCGGCGTCGAAGATCATCGTTCGCACGTGCTCGCCGACGGCGAGACCCGCGCCGTCGGGCACCATCGCGAGGGCGTTCGCCCTCACCGTTGCGCTCAGTAGGTGCGACCCCTGGCGCATCGCACTCTCGACGTGTACGAGGCCGTCCTCGTGCACCCGTGCGATCACGTGCACGAGGTGGAGCTTGCCGTCGCTCGGCCGGGGCAGGGCGCAGTCGAGCACGGCGTTAAGCGTCAGGCGCTCGATCGAAAGGTGTCCGGCCATCAGACGAAGGGCGGGCCGGACGAACAACTCGAAGCTCACGCGGGTCGACACCGGATTGCCGGGCAGCCCGAAGAGTGGCGTACGCCGGGCACCGACAACTCCGAAGGCGAAGGGCTTGCCCGGCTTGATCGCCACCTGCATCCAGCGCGAACTCTCGCCGCCGAGTTCGCTAATCACCGCCTTGACGTGGTCGACCTCGCCGACGCTCACCCCGCCGGTGGAGACCACGGCGTCACAGGCACGGACCGCCTCGTGCAGCCGCCGGCTGATCTGCGCGTACTCGTCACCGACCGTGCCAAGGTCGATGGGTTCGAAGCCGGAGTGGCGCAGCAGGGCGAGGAGCAAGGGTCGGTTCACGTCGCGGATCTCTCCGCTGCGCAGCGGTCCGGTCGTGCGCGAGAGTTCGTTTCCCGTCGAAAGCACCCCGACTCGAGGGCGGGGGAACATCGACAACGAAGTGAATCCCTGGCTCGCCAGCACGCCGACCCGCGCGGCACTGAGCTCGTCGCCCGGCGAGACGAGCACCTGGCCGATTGCGATGTCCTCACCCGGGCGGCGAACGAACTCACCGTGTGAGATGGTCCGATTTATCCGCACCATGCGTCCGCCGTCCTCAACCGTGGCCTCTTCGATCATGCAGACACAGTCCGCGCCGTCCGGCAGGGGCGCGCCGGTCATGATGCGCATGGCTTCTCCGCCCTCGAGCCGCAGCGATGACACGTCCCCGGCGCGCACCGAATCCGTCACCCGCAACCGCACCGACCCCGCCAGCGTGTCGCTCGAGCGGAGGGCGAATCCGTCCATGGATGAGTTCGAGAAACCGGGCACCGGTTCGTGCGCGATCAGCTCCTCTGCGCCAACGCATCCCAGCACCTCATCGAGCGCCACGTCCACGGGTGCAAGCGCGCTGAGAGAGTGGAGTACGAACGCCTGCGCCTCATCGAGGGCTATCATGCCGTCCTCCGTTGGTCGGCGCCGAGACGGCGAAGCTCACGACTCACTGGTCGTGGACACCGAGGATCGTTCGCGCATCCTCGCTCCACGAGGAGCCGCCATCCCAGAGTTCGCGCTTCCACATCGGGACACAGTTCTTGACCGTGTCGATGCAGAACTGGGCAGCCTCGAACGCCTCGCGCCGGTGAGGGGAGGAGACCGCGACAACGACGGCGGCCTCGCCGAGTTCGACCAACCCGATTCGGTGATGAACGGCCACTGCTCCAAGTTCCGGCCACCGCGAACGCGCCTCGGCGACGATCTGAGTGATTCGAGCTACGGCCAACTCCTCACTGGTCTCGTAGTCCAGTGCCGTGATGTCGTTGCCCGTAGTGGAACTGTTGCGCACGGTGCCGCAAAAGGTGACCACCGCCCCGCACTGGGGACGAGTGGCCCACGTGGTCAGTTGATCCTGCGACAGCGGGGCCGAAGAGACCGACACCCAGTCGAGCGTTGAACTTGAATTCACGAACTCCACCCTAATTTGATGTCAATCGGCGCGATCGGCAGCCTGGCGCCACTACGACCCTGACGCCTGAGAGACGCCGTTGCTGCCTTATTTCGCATTTAGCACCGTAAATGATGCATGATGCACTTATTATTGACGCAACGGCACCCGACACCTTGGCAGCTTCCTGGAGGATGACAAGAGGTTCGACGATGTTGTCCGAGTCCAACTGAACAGAGATTTTCGTCTAGTACACGTGGGGGCGAGTAGTTCCGCGAGCAGAGGAGGAAGCAATGTCAATCGAGTGGCCAGCCATCAACAGTTCCCGAACCTTTCCCAGTGTTCTCGGCCTTCGTCGCGCGGCGGGGCTGGCGTTGTCGACACTGCTCGCGTCGGGATTGGTGGGTGGACTGTTCGCCGGATCGGCGTTCGCCACGACCGCGGCGCGCGGGCACTCGGGATCCGTTGACGTGCTCTACGCGGGATCCTTTCTCGACCTGATGCAGCAGCAGCTCGCACCCGCCTTTCACAAGGCGACGGGCTACACCGTTAGTGGCTTCTCCGACGGGTCATCGGCGCTCGCGAGCGAGATCAAGGGGGGCACCGAGGTGGGTGACGTCTTCATCAGTGCCTCGCCAACTGTCAACGCGACGCTCGAGGGCGCGGCTAACGGAAGCTGGGTCTCGACCTACGACGAGTTCGGCCGTTCTCCCTTGGTGCTCGGCTACAACCCGGATTCGAAGTTCGCGAGGGACCTTCAGACCAAGCCCTGGTACGACGTCGTTGACCGCAGCGGATTCCTGCTCGGGCGAACCGATCCGGCGACCGACCCCAAGGGCGTGCTCGCGGTCGACGCCCTGACCGGCGTGGGCACGAGTTACGACCTCCCCTCGCTGGCGGCGCTCGCGACGTCCACGTCGAACGTGTTCGCCGAGACGTCGCTCGTCGGTGAACTGCAGGCGGGCCAACTCGACGCCGGATTCTTCTACGCCGTCGAGGCGGCGGCGGCGCACATCAAGACCGTGCCGCTCACGAGCACGAATCTGGCGGCCCAGTACACAGTCGCCGTACTCAAGAATGCGCCGCACGAAGCCGCCGCGAAGGCGTTCGTGAGGTTCCTGATCGGGGCGAGCGGTGAGAAGATTCTGAGGGCGAACGGGATTGCGCCCATTAGCCCAGCCAGAGTCTTCTCCATCTCTGGTGGCAACACGACCATGACGTCGCTGCCGTAATGCCTCGGGAGTCGCTAAAGAGCCCACTGGCTCTACTGGGCGGTCTCATTGTCCTGTACTTGGCCTTTCCCTTGGTGGCGTTTCTCGTTCGTTTCATCACGGCGCCGCAACGCGGCTTCCACGTCCCGGGACTGCTGCCCGCGCTCTGGGTGTCGGTCAGCTGCGCCACGATCTCGTTGGCGCTCATCGCCCTCTTCGGGGTCCCCCTGGCCTACGTGCTGGCGCGCTCGAAGGGTCGAGTTGCCTCGGTGGTCGGGCTGATCGTGCAAATCCCCCTGGCCCTTCCGCCGCTGATGAGTGGAATCCTGCTCGTCTACGTCGTTGGTCCCTACACCTTTCTCGGTCGGCTCTCCGGTGAACGGCTGACGAACTCGAAGATTGGAATCGTGATCGCCATGACCTTCGTGGCGACCCCGTTCCTCATCGTCGCCGCGCGCGCCGCGTTCGCATCGGTCGACCAGGGACTGCTCGACGTCGCGACGACGCTCGGGCACTCGGATGTCTCGCGGTTCTGGCGCGTGGCGTTACCGGTCGCGGGCCCGGGCGTTCGCGCGGGCATGCTGCTCGCGTGGCTGAGGGCCTTTGGCGAGTACGGCGCGGTGGTGGTGCTCGCGTACAACCCGACGTCACTTCCCATCTACACCTACAACCAGTTCAGCGGAGTGGGCCTGCCCACGACGCTGGCGCCCACCGCGCTCGCGATAGCCGTCGCCGTCGCCGTCGTCGTAATCAGCCGGCTTCACTTCACCCGATTGAAGGGGAGCGCCAAGGCGCTGCCGACGGGCGAGGCGCCGAAAATGGCAATACCCCGACCTGTGCGCTTCGACATCGATCACCACCTGGGCGCCTTTCATCTCGTACTCTCGCACGAGTCGCCAATCCATCATCTGGCGGTGCTCGGGCCGTCGGGTTCGGGCAAGTCGGCGCTGCTGCGCTCGCTAGCGGGTCTCTATGGTCCTTCGCCGGGCGGCGTCTGGTTCGGCGAAGAGTCCCTGCGCGGTGTTGCAGTCGAGAAACGACGCGTGGGGTACGTAGCCCAAGGATTCTCGCTGTTCCCTCACCTCACCGTGTGGCAACAACTGCTCTTTGCCACCGAGGCAACCCCGGAACTGGCAGCGTACTGGCTTGCCGAGCTCCACCTGGAGGGGCTGGAGGGCAGGTACCCTTCGCAGATCTCTGGAGGCCAGCGCCAACGGGTTGCGCTGGCCCAAGTGCTGTGCAGCTCCCCCCAAGTGCTGCTGCTCGACGAGCCGTTTTCGGCTCTCGATGTTCCAGTTCGCCTCGAGCTACGACGGGTGCTTCGTCGGCTTCAGCGTGAAACCGGCCTGGCCACCGTGCTCGTGACGCACGACCCCGAGGAGGCGGCGTTTCTCTCCGACGAAATGTTGATCATAAGCAATGGCCACGAGCTGCAGTCGGGGCCGAGTCGCCAGGTGTTTACTCGACCCGGATCGCTCGAAGTGGCGAGGCTCTTGGGTATAACGAATCTGCACCACGCGACAGTCGTGGACGAGGGGCTCATCGACGCTGGCGGCGTGCTCATCACCACGAATCGCGCGGAGCTTGGGGCGGGCACCGCCGTCGCGTGGAGCATCCGACCCGATCGTGTCGTCGTCGTCGCGGCGGAGGAGCCGGAGTCGGAATCGGAATCGGAATCGGCCAATCGGTACGGGGCTGGTTCGCACGAGCTGGTGGGAACGCTCGTTGACGTCGCTGACGTCGGCGTGGCGGTGGACCTCTTCGTGGCCCTGGCGCCCCATCTCGAACTTCAAGCGCGAACGACCGAGGAGGTCGAACTGCGCGTGGGGGATCGGTGCCGGGTCGTCCTGGCGCCGGACGACATCTCTCTTTGGCCGGTGCTTGACGGCCCGATGCACGAGAGCGACCTCAACGTGGCGGCGACGTAGCCCGCAGAGTGCCGAGACGAAGACCTCAGAATTGTGAGGGAATCTCCACGCCGACATTGGTGGCCTTCACCACCGCGTCGACCACCACCCCCGGAACCAGCTTGAGTTCATCGGCGGCCTCGCGCGTGATGAGTGAGACAAAGCGATGAGGGCCAGCTTGGATCTCCANNCCTGCGCGACGACCTTGTCCTTCACGACTCTGGTCACGATTCCGACGAAACGATTCCGGGCTGACTGCGCGCGTGGCTGGCTGGGCGTCTGATCGCCGGCGATCTCGACGGCGAGCCTGGCCAGGTCTCCGCCATCGAAGTGGCGACGGCCGTCCGAGCCCACGGTGACGTCGATGCGCCCGGCAGCGGCCCACCGGCGTAGCGTGTCAACGCTCACACCCAGGAGTTCGGCGGCTTGGCCAATGCGGTACTGTGCCATGCGCCAAGGCTAGTTTTCGCGACGGGCCGGTGCCGTTTCGTCGCGTTGAAGGTCACTGGTCGGACGACGGCTCGGCTCGTGGTCGCCCGGGCCAGCGCCCTCAGGTCCCGTGAATGTGCCCGCGCAGGTGCGTTGTGCTGCGTTGAAGCCCCTGCGAAGAAACCCCGCGACCCTAGCCACCGATCATTGACATTGATCG
>PLKM01000033.1:13314-13439 GCA_003141095.1 Acidimicrobiaceae bacterium
CGGAGGCGGTTGCACGTACCGCAGAAGGGTTGGGTGACGCTCGAGATGAGCCCGATCTCGCCTCGTCCGTCGACGAACCGGAACCGCTCCGCCGGCGCCGGTCCCGCGTGGTCGCTCGCAACTTC
>PLKM01000068.1 GCA_003141095.1 Acidimicrobiaceae bacterium
CAAAAGTGTCCCGCCAGCGTTACGGTGCCGCTGTCGCCATAATCATCAAGGGTTATGCAGATATTCCCGAGTAGTAGATAATTGCGTCAGCGACCGGTGCTTCCGAAACCTCCCTCGCCACGAGTGGCGGAGGGTAGTTCATCGATAATCCTGAACGAAGCCGACGGAACCGGAAGCACCACGAGCTGGGCGATTCGGTCACCCTTATGAACCACGTACTCACTGGTTGGATCCAGGTTGACCATCGCAACCTTCACCTCACCGCGGTACCCAGCGTCTATGAGTCCAGGGGAATTGATGCAGGTGACCCCGTGGTTCGCGGCCAGTCCGCTACGCGGCAGCACGAATCCCCCGTGGCCCTCGGGGATGGCGATGCTGAGGCCAGTGCCGACCATTGCCCTGCCTCCGCCCGGCGCCAGGGAACACGTTTCGACGGCAACGAGATCACAGCCGGCATCGCCGGAATTGAGGTAAACGGGTAGTACCGCATCGGGGTGCAGGACTTTCGCCAAAATCTCCATGAGCAAAGAATACTGCTCGCTTCTGACCTAGTCCCCAAGATTCGATAGTGTCGCATTGTGCTCGTATGGATGGATTTAGAAATGACGGGGCTCGAGCCCCAGCGACATGTAATTGTCGAAATTGCCACAATCATTACTGACGATCAGTTAAACATCGTCGCCGAGGGTCCAGACCTCGTCATTCACACCACCCCTGAACAGCTCGCTGAAATGGGTGACTTCGTCACCGAAATGCACACGAAGTCAGGGCTGCTGCGCGCCATAGGCCAGTCGACCACGACCCTCGGTGAAGCCGAGGCTGCAACGCTCGCCTTCTTGAAGACGTACATTGCTGAGGAGCAGAGCGTCCCTCTCTGTGGCAACTCGATCGGCACTGACCGACGATTCTTGCAGGAGTACATGCCGGGCCTCGAGTCCTTCTTCCACTACCGAAACGTTGACGTCTCGACGATCAAAGAGCTCGCTCGTCGCTGGAACCCGGAGGTTCTCGCCGCGTTTCCGGAAAAGGCCACTTCGCACCGAGCGCTCGATGACATTCGCGAATCAATCGCTGAACTCGTCCACTACCGCGAAACCCTTTTTCCTCCGACCACCAGCTCGAAGTAACGTCGCACGTCATGAGCGAAACACTCACCCTCGCTGAGGCGACCGCGCGAATGACTGCACCGGGCCAAATGTTTGAAATTGAGCGAATCACGGTTAACGGTATCGAGATGTCAGCCTGGAAGCACGCACCAGCGAATCTGCGACAAGTGCTCGACATGTCACTCAACCACGCCACCCGAGATTTCCTGGTGTACGAAGATCAACGCTTCACCTTTGACGAGCATTACCGAATCGCCTCGACACTCGCGAAACGATTGGGTAGCGTCGACGTCGTAAAGGGCGACCGAGTGGCGATCGCCTCGCGAAACCTCCCCCAATGGATCTTCGCCTTTTGGGGTGCCATGGTCACTGGCGCAGTCGTGGTTCCACTCAACGCGTGGTGGACGAGCGAAGAGTTGGCGTACGGTCTCACCGACTCTGGATCATCGATCCTTTTCGTTGACGAGGAACGTCTGGAACGTCTCGCGAAGCAGTTTGACCACCTGCCCGAATTAAAGACGATCGTCGTCATCAGCGACGACCCGAAGCGACCAGCGCATATCGACAAGACCCACTCAAGAATTCAATTGATCGGTTTCGATGATTTTCTCGGAAAGGTTGACCCGGCGGCCACCCCGCCCGACGTCACCCTCGAACCTGACGATGACGCCACGATGTTTTACACGTCGGGAACAACCGGTAAACCGAAGGGCGCCGTAGGTTCGCACCGCAACGCCCTCACGAACTTGATGAGTCTTTTCTTCATTGGTCAGCGTGCAACCCTTCGATTCGGAACCGGCAATGTTGACCTCGAAGGCAAGAGCATCCAAAACGCCGGTCTGTTGAACGTGCCGCTCTTTCACGCCACGGGATGTCTCGCCGTCATGGTCGTCAACACCGCATCCGGGGGAAAGATCGTCATGATGCATCACTTCGATGCCGGCAAGGCGTTGGCGCTTATCGAAGCAGAGCAACTCACCATGATCGGCGGTGTTCCGACGATTGCCATGCAGATTCTCGACCACCCTGACTTCAAGAAATTCGACACTTCGAGCGTGCGCGCCGTCACCTACGGAGGTGCTCCGGCGCCGCCCGAGTTGGTGAAACGCATCCAGGCGGCCTTTCCGGTTGGCCAGCCCGGCAACGGGTACGGCCTGACCGAAACCTCAGCTGCGGTCTGCCTCAATTCAGGACCCGACTACGTCGCCAAGCCCGACAGTGTCGGATCAGTGGTGCCGGTGTGTGAAGTCGCCATTGTTCCCGAAGAGTTCGAAGGCAGCGAACCGTCTCCTGATCTGCCTCGAGGACCCAGCGTCGTTGGTGAACTTTGGATCAAGGGGCCCAACGTTGTCCGTGGCTACTGGCACAAGCCCGAGGCCACTGCCCAGTCATTCTCACGTGGCTGGCTGCACACCGGCGACATCGGTCGGATCGATGACGAAGGCTTCATCTACATCGTCGATCGAGCCAAGGACATGATCATCCGCGGTGGCGAGAATGTGTACTCGGTCATTGTGGAGGCCGCAATCTTTGAGCACCCCGACGTCGCCGACTGCGCCGTAGTGGGTGTCCCCCATCCCACCTTGGGAGAAGAGGTGGCGGCGGTCATCGTCCTTCGACCGGGACGAACCGTCGAAGCCGAAGAGATCTCTCGACACGTGGCCCAGCGCCTGGCGCGCTTCGAAGTGCCCACCCGGATCTTCTTTCGAACACTTGCCCTACCTCGCAACCCGCAGGGCAAGGTTCTCAAGCGCGAACTGCGCGACACCCTCGAAGAGCAGATGCAGCTGTAGGACTAACCCGCGAGCGCCCCAATGGCGTCAAAGGTGTCATCATCGAGGCTCACGCGAACTGCTCCACAGTTCTCTACCACGTGAGCAACCTTCGAAGTTCCTGGTATGGGCATCATCACGGGGGACCTGCGAAGGAGCCACGCGAGCGAAAGTTGAGCGATCGTCGCGCCGTTCTGCTGCGCCAACGTGTCAAGCGGACCACCGCTGCGCGCCAGGTCTCCCGACGCCACGGGGAACCAAGGGATGAAGGCAATACCTTCGCCCTCGCAGTAGTTGAGAACGTCCTCACTCTTACGGTTGGTCACGTTGTAGAGGTTCTGCACCGTTGAAATGGGCACAATTTCACGGGCCGCCTTGATCTGCTCAACGGTCACCTCGGAAAGACCGACTGCTTGGACCTTGCCTTCATCGAGCAACGCCCGAAGAAGCGCGAACTGCTCATTGGCGTCGACGGTCGCGTCAATGCGATGCAGTTGAAAGAGGTCGAGCGACTCTTGGCCGAGCCGACGAAGCGACATCTCGCACTCTTGGCGCAAATAGTCCGGACGGCCGCACGGAAACCAGAGGTTCGGCCCGGTTCGCAACAGGCCGGCCTTCGTGGCGATCTTCACGTCCCCGTAGGGGTGCAGCGCCTGCGCGATGAGTTCTTCCGCCACGTACGGCCCGTACGAATCAGCGGTATCAATGAAGTCGACGCCCAGTTCGACCGCCCGGCGCAGCACCGCGAGGGCCTCGTTACGGTCCTTGGGGTATCCCCAGACACCGTCGCCCGTCAGGCGCATGGAGCCGTAACCCAGTCGATTCACCGTTTGATTCGCGTACGTAAAAGTCAATGGACCAGCCATGATGTCTCCTTCTTCACTTTCACCTTATGGGCAAAAATGAACAGAGCGGCCACCCGAAGGTGACCGCTCTGCGCGAAGAAACTGGTTGTTACTTGTTGGGCTGGGGCGTGATGCGCAGGTAGTCCTTCAGCTTCTTGAAGCCCTTGGGGAACTTCGTCTTGGCTTCTTCGTCGGTCACCGAGTTCACGATGATCACGTCGTCGCCGTCGGTCCAGTTGACCGGAGTCGCCACTTGGTAGTTCGCGGTGAGCTGCAACGAGTCGAGGACACGAACAATCTCGTCTATGTTGCGACCAGTCGACGCCGGGTAGGTCAGTGTCAGCTTGACCTTCTTGTCCGGGCCAATGATGAACACACTGCGAACGGTCAACGTGTCGTTGGCGTTCGGGTGGATCATGTCGTAAAGCCCGGCAACCTTGCGCTCTTCGTCGCCGATGATCGGAAAGTTGAGGGCGGTTCCCTGGGTCTCGGCGATGTCGTCTTTCCACTTGTTGTGTGAGGCAACATCATCAACTGACACACCAATGATCTTGGTGTTGCGCTTGTCGAAGTCCGCCTTACGAGCGGCGAAGCCGCCTAACTCCGTGGTGCAGACCGGCGTGAAGTCCTTGGGGTGCGAGAAAAGAATGCCCCAACCGTCGCCCAGCCATTCGTGAAAATTGATTGTTCCTTCAGTGGTCTCAGCCGTGAAGTCCGGCGCCACGTCACCAAGGCGAATCGCCATGTGTTTGCTCCTTGAGTGCAAGTTGTCAGTCCCTTGACTGAACTTCACTACTTTAGCCCCAGGGCCCTCAATTGTTGCAAATCTCTATTGGATTTGTAGGTATTAGGCCCGCGCGCCCCCGAAGCCTGTGAAACTAGAAGCATGAGCGAACTGAATCCTCCCGTTGTTGCCGCCTTCGACTTGGATGGCACATTGTGCGAAGGCGGCAGCGTTTTTGCCTGGCTTCGCCACCTCGCAGGGAGACGCCGGGTCTATCGAGCCGCGTTGCCGCTGCTTCTGCCACTTACCATTGGCGCCATTCGAAGCGGGAGATGGGCCGATAACGCGAAAGAGCGCCTCTTCCACTCGCTACTGGTGGGCCGTGACCTTGGCGAAGTGACCGTCGCGTCGCGCGAGTTCGCCCTCGATCACCTCGAACACAGGGGCCGCGCCAAGGTTCTGGCCCGACTTGAATGGCACCGCGAGCAAGGCCACGACATTGTCATTGTTTCGGCGTCGCCACAGATTTACGTAGACGTGTTTGCTGAAGCTCTTCACGCCACTGGCGGACTCGGCACCCGTCTGGCGGTTGACGCCCGTTCCAAGTTGACCGGAAGCTATCTCGGAAAGAACTGTCGAGGCAAAGAGAAGATGCGACGTCTCAGCGGATGGATTGAGTCACGCGATTATCCTTCAGAACCCGTGATCTACGCCTACGGAAACTCGCGTGGCGATCGTCGTCTCCTGAGCGGCGCCACCTATCCCTTCGACGCGGGCAAACTCGGCTGGTTCGGTTCGCTTCGTAGGTATCCTCGCCTCAAAGGCGAAGAAGACAGAGAGACAGAAGAAACTCTCGCTACTGACTGACCGAAGCGCCCAACTCGACAATTCCGCCCTCACGGCCGTTGTAGGTAACTTGAATCGAGGCGGCCTGCTCGCGCCACGCGATCACCGTGCCGTGATGATCGACGATTCCGACATTGACGTCGTACACGCCGTCGAGCAGCGGAATTTGGGCGAGATCAATGCCGACCCTGTTCGGGCCAGGCTTCAGATTCACCGGCGAACCTTGGGCATCACTTCGACTGATCAAGAGGCCGCCGCGAGTGAATATCTCCATCATGAAGTTCCCGCTGTAGGCCAAGTGCGAGGTCATATTCACGTCAAGATGGATCCCGGCGCCACTTCGCACGTCAAAGGAACCCGACGGTGTCGTCACTGAATCAATGCTGATCTCGGCTCGAAGGCCAGTACGATCAAGTTCCACCGCATCCTCGAGCAGGTGTTCGCGAAAGATTCGGAGGGACTCTTGCACTGGTCCGTTCGCCACCATGAGACCTCCGTCAAGCACGATCGCCCGATCGCAAAGGGATCGAACCTGATCCGCTTGATGAGTCACCAAGAGAATTGATCGTCCCTCTTCTTGAAAGGTGCGAATCCGGTCAGTGCACTTCGCTTGAAAGCGCTCATCGCCCACCGCCAGAACCTCGTCCACCACCAATATATCGGGATCGACATTCACCGCTACCGCAAACGCGAGGCGAACGTACATTCCGCTGGAGTAAAACTTCACCTGCGTATCAATGAAGTGTTCGATCTCGCTGAAGTCCACGATGTCGTCAAAAATTCCGTCCACCCGTTTCCTCGAAAAGCCGAGCATCGCTCCATAGAGATAGACGTTGTCGCGACCCGAGAGTTCCGTTTGGAATCCAGCGCCAAGTTCGAGAAGAGCGGCCAAGCTGCCGCGAAGACGGATCTGACCGGACGTTGGCTGCAGAACACCACAAATGCACTTCAGCAGTGTTGATTTTCCCGAGCCATTGTGACCGACAATGCCCACCGTTTCGCCGGACGAGACTTCGAAGTTCATGTCCGACAATGCGTGGAATACCTCGGTGGATCCGGACTTGGGATGCAACAACCGTTCTTTGAGAGTCTGGCTTCGCTCGTGATGAATTTTGAACTGCTTTGAAACTCCTTCGACTTCGATAACGGTTGTCATTAGAGCTCCGACTCGAAATTGCCTTCAAGACGTCCGAAGATGGTCAACGAAATCAAGAAGATAATCGCCATGAGACCGAGCAAGGAAGCATTCAAGTAGAA
Organism: Acidimicrobiaceae bacterium; assembly: GCA_003141095.1. Taxonomy (GTDB): domain Bacteria; phylum Actinomycetota; class Acidimicrobiia; order Acidimicrobiales; family RAAP-2; genus RAAP-2. The sequence goes on from PLKM01000068.1 coordinate 6,551, forward strand.
GTACGTCGACATGGGCCAAGAGGGCAGAATATGCAAAACCGGATGTGGAATCTGAGTCGAATTCACGTTCGTACTGACGTAAAAGATGCGTTGAAAGGTCATGATGATGAGCGTGATTGGATTCAAGAAATAGACCCAAGCGATTCCGTGAGCGTGCAGTCGCAGCGAAATCGTATTCTCGTACGAGTACACCACCGGTGACAGCCAAAACCACAGCTGTAAAAGTACTTCCATCAGGTGCCTCATGTCGCGCATGTAGACCGTGATCGCCGACATCACAATCGATACCGAGGCGGCCAGCAAGTAGAGCGCGGCGAACGAAATCGGCAAAATCCACAGGAAACTCCAGGCCGGAGAGTGGCCCAGTACGAGCAGGAAGAGGCATAACACGCCCAACTGGATGAAGAAATAGATGACCGCGGCACCGACGTTCGCCAGTGGCAAAATCTCGCGAGGAAATGAAACCTTCTTCACCAATCCGGCACGGTCAACGATGACGCCGGTCGCGCTGATGACAGAGTTGAAGAACATGTTCCACACCACTAGCCCGGAAAAGAGATAGAGGGCGAAGTCCGGGTATCCGTTCTTCGTAATCACCGAGAAGACCAGATCGTAGATACCCAACGTCAATGCGGGAGACAGCATCGACCAGAAGAGGCCGAGGGCCGAGCCCTTGTACTTGATTCGAATATCGGATGAAATGAGGCTGGTCAGCAGCTCGCGGCGTGACAAAAGATTCCGCAAACGGGTACCCAAGTTCACGCGCGCGCTGACGACGCGTACCGGTGCATCGTCAAGAGAGCGTCGCTCGACCCCCGTCGAACTTTCGTTGTTCACTAGACCCCTTGGCGAAGGGCCGAACGATCAATCACTGCGTCAATGAAGCCGTACTCGAGTGCTTCTTTCGCGGTAAACCACCGGTCCCGGTCCGAGTCAGCTTCGATGCGCTCAACCGACTGTCCGGTGTGAAACGCGATCCGCTCAGCGAGCATTGACTTCATGTAGACAATCTGTTCGGCCTGAATGGCGATGTCCGACGCTTGACCCTGCATCCCGCCCATTGAAGGCTGGTGCATGAGGATTCGACTGTGGGGTAGCGAGAAGCGCTTACCCGGCGTTCCCGAGCACAGCAAGAACTGGCCCATGGATGCGGCCATACCGACGCAGATTGTTCGGATATCACAGTTCACATACTGCATGGTGTCGTAGATCGCCAAGCCGTCGGTGACCGATCCGCCGGGAGAGTTTATGTAGAGGCTGATGTCCTTGTCGCGGTCTTCGGCTTCGAGAAGCAGCAATTCGGCGCAAATACGGTTCGCCGTACTCTGGTCGACCTGCGAGCCCAAAAACACAATTCGCTCACGGAGTAGTCGCTGATTCAGGTCGTTAGCGCCGAAGCCTTCGGCCATGGAAGAGTTAATCATGCGTCCAATCTACCGTGCGGGACTGCGAGCCCCTCACGCAACGGCCTAGAATGAAGTCTCTTGCGGGCGTGGCGGAATTGGCAGACGCGCTGGTTTTAGGTACCAGTTCTAAGGAGTGTGGGTTCGAGTCCCTCCGCCCGCACCAGCATTTTTAATTAATACTGGCATTCTGTCTCTTCATCTGCTAACTTGGGAAACGCTGTTTTGCCGCACTTCGCGGTGGAGACCGATTCGACTATGACATATCGAGTTGGGCTCATCTCAACTTGTAGGAGTTATATGTCTATGTCCTTTGCCGACCTCGGTGTGCCCGCCAACCTCGTAGAGCGTCTTAATGCTCAAGGAATTACCGAGGCATTCCCCATTCAAGAGGCCGCACTTCCCGATGCCCTCGCCGGCCGCGATGTCGTTGGAAAAGCCGTCACCGGCTCGGGAAAGACCCTTGCATTCGGTCTTCCCCTCATGGCGCGTCTTGGTAAAGCCCGTCCACGTAAGCCCCTCGGACTCGTGCTGGTTCCAACCCGCGAACTCGCGGCTCAGGTTCAAAAGGAACTCGCAAACCTCACTGACGACCGTGGTCGTCGAGTCATCTGCATTTACGGCGGAACGTCGTACAACGTTGCGCGCAAGGCGCTCAACTTTGGCGTCGACGTCGTTGTTGCCTGTCCCGGACGTCTCGAGGACATGCTCGAACAGGGCGCCCTCGACCTTTCGTCAATCACCACTGTGGTTGTTGACGAGGCCGACCGCATGGCCGACATGGGTTTCTTGCCATCGGTTCGCCGGATTATTGGCGCCACGCCCCAAAACCGCCACGTGATGCTCTTCTCCGCGACCATGGGTCCTGACGTGAAGTCACTCGTGAAAGAATTCACCAATGACGCCGCGATTCACGACGTGGTGGGCGAAGAAGCGCCGAACGATGTCGACCACTACTTCTGGCGCGTGCCTCGCGACCAGCGTCCCCAGATCACGGCGGACATCATCGCTGAGTACGACCGTGCGATTATCTTCACCCGTACCAAGCACGGGGCCGACCGCCTAGCTCGTCAACTCGAAGAGCGTGGCATTTCCGCAGTCCCTCTTCATGGTGACCGCACGCAAGCCCAACGCGAGCGTGCCCTTCGCAGCGTGAAGAGCGGCCAGATTCGCGTCCTCGTCGCTACCGACGTTGCCGCGCGTGGTATCCACATCGACCTCCTGCCCGTTGTTGTCCACTACGACCCACCGGCGCAAGCGACTGACTACCTGCACCGTTCGGGCCGCACCGGTCGCGCCGGCGCAACCGGCGCAGTCATTTCATTGGTCGGTGAGGACGTCATTGGCCAGGTCAAGCGACTCCAGAAGGCTCTTGGAGTCCCCGTCTCCATCGAGAGTCGCGAGGATGCCCCGGCAATTCGCCTGGGCGCCGTTGACGACGCCGTCGCCGCTGAGCGTCTTGACGACCGCGGTGGCAAAGGTCGTTCGGAGCGTTCGACGCCCCGCGACCGTGAGCGTGGACCCCGTAACTTCGAACGTCGCGACCGCCCCGAGCGCTCCGAACGTCGTAGTTTTGGCGACCGTCCGGAAGGCAACTTCGCTGATCGTGGAGCACGCCCCGAGCGTGGAGCACGCCCCGAGCGTCCCGAGCGCAGTTTCGCTGAGCGTGGAGCACGCCCCGACCGTCCCGAGCGCAGCTTCGCTGACCGTGGCGCACGCCCCGACCGTCCCGAGCGCAGTTTCGCTGAGCGTGGCGCGCGCCCCGACCGTGGAGCACGCCCCGAGCGCGCCGAACGTGGAGAACCACGATTCAACGACCGCGCAGCGTCACCGCGCGGTGGCCGCAACGGCGAAGCAGTGGTGAGCTTCTTTAACGACTCCAAGGGCTTCGGCTTCGCGAGTGACGATAAGGGCGATGACCTGTTCATCCACTTCTCGAACATTGTTGGTGACGGCTTCAAGTCGCTCACTCAAGGCCAGAAGATCACCTTTGAAGAGGCTCAGGGGCCCAAGGGTCGCGAAGCTCGCAACGTACGCGCCGTTGGCGGCGGACGTGAGCGTCGCTACTAGAGTCTTGATCCATGTCTGAAAAGCCTTTAGTAGATCCACACCTCGGCCCTGCCCCCGATGATCTTGTAATTGAAGAGATCATCGTGGGCACGGGCGACGAGGCTCAAGCCGGTCAAACTGCCGTCGTCCATTACGTGGGCGTTGGGGTGTCCAGTGGCGAAGAATTTGACGCGTCGTGGAATCGCGGCGAGCCCTTCTCGTTCCCCCTTGGTGCCGGTTACGTCATCCAGGGTTGGGACACGGGTGTCGTGGGGATGAAGATTGGCGGACGTCGGCGCCTCGTGATTCCCTCACGCTTGGGCTACGGCGATCAGGGTGCCGGTGGCGTCATTGCCCCAGGCGAAACGTTGATCTTCGTCGTGGACCTTCTAGAACTTCGCTAATCGAAGGGCGCGACTGGCAAATCCATCGCCAGCATGCGCTCATAGTCCCCGTAACGCTCGCAACATATTTCGACGAGCAGGCGAAGTCGGTCGTTTGGGTTGCTCAGACTCAGCACTTTGAATTGATCGAATATCGACATGGGCGTCATTGAGCAAAGCTGCCAACTTCGTACCCACGGATCCGAGTCCATCTCGCAGTTACTCTTCAGGCACTGATCGGCGAACAGCTCACTCTGCAGCGAACGTAGAGCTCGTACCGCCGACTCCGTGGACTTCATCAGTGCCGACTCCATCATGACGTCATCACAACAACGCTCGCTCACGAGCGCTCGCGGATAGGGCGCGTCGTCAAGCCAGGTGGCAACCTCGAAGCACGATATGCCCTCGATCATGATGAGCGTCTTCCCGTCATTTAGCCTCTGCGACCCGAGAATTTGAACCACCGTTCCAACCGACGTGCGCCTGTCGCCTCCGCCCACTTCCGAGCCGCGTTCAATCAGACAAGTGCCGAACCGATGCTCCGATTCAATGTCATGAAGCATTTGTTTGTAGCGGTCTTCGAAAACGCAGAGTCCAACGATTTGGTGAGGAAAGATAACCATCCCGAGGGGGAACATGGGAAGCTGCTGGTTCGTCACTACTCCACCCTAAAGGTGAACTTTCCGTGAACGTGCTTATCTCTTCGCAAGCATGTAGGCGAGAGCGCGCAGTGCATTGCCGCGGTGCGAGATCGCGTTCTTGTCCTCGGGCGTCATCTCGGCGAGGGTCCGCCCGCCCATATCCGCTGGTTCGAAGACCGAGTCGTAGCCGAAGCCCTCCTCGCCTCGAGGGATCAACGTAATAGACCCGTCGAGGGTCCCCATGATCATGCTGGATTCACGGTCCGGATAGGCGACGACGATCACGGTACGAAACTGGGCTCCGCGCCTGGATGCGTCGACGCCTTCCAGTTCGTGCAGCAGTTTGGCGACATTGTCCTCGTAGCTCGCATACTCGCCGGCGTAGCGAGCGCTGTGCACGCCGGGTCGACCATCCAGAGCCTCTACGAAGAGGCCCGTGTCGTCGGCGATTGCCGCACAGCCCGTCGCCTCAACGAGCGCGCGGGCCTTCAGCGTCGCGTTGCCCTCAAGGGTGTCCTCGGTTTCGTCAACGTCGGGCACGTCGGCTGGGCGCGCCACCAGCTGAATATCGAGCGCGCTCAAGACCGCTCGCATCTCCTCGGCCTTGTGCGAATTGGCCGTGGCTAAGACAAAAGTGGTCACTTGGAGCGAATCACCGGCGGGGTCGCGAGCACGAGACGCTGGGCCTCGTGAATCTCGGCGATACCCGTAGCGGCGAGGTCGAGAAGTTGATCGAGCTCTTCGCGCGAGAACGCCTCTTGCTCAGCGGTGCCCTGTACCTCGACAAAACGACCAGAACCGGTCATCACGACGTTCATGTCCGTACCGGCCCTGGAGTCCTCCTCGTAGGGCAGATCCAGCATCGGAATGCCGCCGATTATTCCCACCGACACCGCGGCGACGAGGTCGCTCAGGGCGTGTTCTTTAATCGTGCCGGCGACGACAAGACGCGTAAGGGCGTCGTGAAGCGCCACGTATCCCCCGCAAATCGATGCGGTGCGCGTCCCCCCGTCGGCCTGGAGCACGTCGCAGTCGACCGTGATCTGGACGTCGGGCATGAGTTCGAGACGAGTAACGGTACGAAGCGAGCGACCGATGAGGCGTTGAATCTCCTGGGTGCGACCTGACTGCTTCCCTTTCGCGGCTTCGCGACTGACCCGGTCGGGGGTTGAACCCGGGAGCATCGAGTACTCGGCCGTCACCCAACCCTTTCCGGAACCACGCAGCCATCGCGGAACATCCTCTTCGACAGAGGCAGTGCAGAGAACCCTCGTACGGCCAAAACTCACCAACACCGAACCGGGGGCCATTTCGGTGAAGTCACGCTCGAACGTGAGCGGACGAGCTTGATCCGGGGTTCGACCATCGGCCCTTAACTGTGACATGCGACTCCTTCAGTGCCGTTCATTGTGCGAATCAACGGTACTGGAGAAACGCCCGGGGAACGACCTAGAAGTAGATAATCTTCTTCGCGCGCTCGACGACCTCGTCAATGTCATCACTCCAGGCGCCGGTGGAAAGATACTTCCAACCGTCGTCGCAGACGATGGTCACGATGGTCGCCACCTCGTCGTCGGGAATGAGATTGGCGCACTTGACCGCGCCCGCCATGATTGCGCCCGATGAGATACCCGCGAAGAGGCCCACCTCGGTCATTTTACGTGTCCACTCGATTGACTCTCGAGGCCTCACCACAACCTTGCGATTCAGAAGCTCAGTGCCGTGATTGTCGGTGAAGATTGGCGGGATGTAGCCGTCATCGAGACTCCGAAGTCCATCGACCATCTCGCCGCTGGGTGGCTCCACTGCCCAGATCTGCACCTCAGGCTTGTGCTCTTTCAGGTATTTACCAACGCCCATCAGCGTTCCCGACGTTCCGAGGCCCGCAACAAAGTGCGTGATCTCGGGCACATCCTTCAAAATCTCCGGGCCGGTCGTACGGTAGTGCGCGAGAGGATTCGCCGGATTCGCGTACTGGTACAGAAAGATCCACTCGGGGTGCTCCTCGGCCAACGTATGAGCCAAGCGAACCGCTCCATTCGATCCTTCCGCGCCGGGTGAGTCAATGATCTCGGCACCGAAGACCAGCAGCAACTGGCGCCGCTCCGGGGAAACGTTGGTAGGAAGGACAACCTTCAGGTGATAACCACGCAGCCGGCAGACCATGGCGAGGGCAATGCCCGTATTGCCTGACGATGGCTCGATCAGGATCTGATCGGACTTGCCCGGAATGAGAACTCCGTCGCGCTCGGCCGCTTCAATAAGCGAAAGCGCGACACGATCCTTCACCGAGCCGGCCGGATTCCGACCTTCGAGCTTGGCGAGAATCGTGACGTTGGCTTTGGGCGAGAGTTCGCTGACGTCGACAACGGGGGTGTTTCCAATGAGATCGAGTATGGACGCGTAACGCGCCACTACGCGGCTCCACCCGCCACCGCGGGCAGCAAGGTGATCTCATCTTCACTGACCACCGGCGCGTCCACGCCGCCCAGGTAACGAACGTCGTCGTCATTGATGTACACGTTCAAAAAACGATGAAGAGTTCCATCGTCATTGAGCAGCTGGCCCTTTATCGCGGGGTACTTGACTGTCAACTGACCCAGGACGTCGCCGATAGTGGCGCCCTCCACGGTGACCACGGATGCTCCGCCCATGGCGGGCCGGAGAACGGTTGGAACTCGAAGGGTTGCCGCCATGATCTCTCTTTCGACTGAGTGGTCCGATTCCTGACCAACCCCGTCGACTTTAGCGTGAAACGCCCGTTGCGTGCCGCTCAAACCTCCTGGGGGGGCCGATAACAAGCGGCCAACTGCAGGAGCGCGCCCCCAACACCGAGCGCCACCGTGACAACGAGGTTGGTGGTGTTCGACCACCGCAAAACGTGCCAGGCATTGTCGAGGGAGAACTTTCCGGCTCCCAAGGTTCCCGGGACGAGCGCCATGAACGCGAGGCCCAAGCAGTACTCAATGCCGCCCCCCTTGTTGAAGATGAAAAATCCGTTCTTGCGGTGCACGGTAACCATCGCCACGACCATCAACGCGATAAGGCCCGCCGAGGCGAACGGCGTGAGGAACCCGAGGGTGAGCAGGACTCCCACGCCCAACTCGGTCGAGGCCGCCATGAACGCGTTGATCTTGCCCGGCCTCATTCCGATGCTGTCGAACCACCCAGCCGTACCGGCGAGCTTGCCGCCACGAAATACCTTCGCATAGCCGTGCGAAAAGATCGTCAGACCCAGGAAGAGCCTCACCGCCAAGAGCACGAGGTTGATCGCGACGGGATACACCGAACCAGAAAGGTTGTTGATAATCACTGTCCATGCTCCTTAAAGAGTCCTGGGAACTACTCGACGTTGAATGAAAAGGCTAACAACTCACGAGCACTTCTTGACTCACTTCGCCCGCGACAATTTTGTAGCTGTTCAGCACCGTGGGCACGTCACGCAACGACACCAACAGATAATGCCACGCCGGGTCCGGAGCTTGCCCAATATCCGTGGGGCTCGGGTACGCCTCAGAATGAGTGTGCGAATGAAATACCCCAAGGACCTCGAGACCTTCGGCATCGGCACGACGGAAGACCTTCAGTAGCACGCGACTGTCGATCTCATAGAGCTTCGCCGAGTGCGCGATATTCACGCTAGGGACGATTTCGCTCACTACGGCGTCGGGGCCACTGGACACTCCGAGCAGAAGCCCGCAGCCTTCCTCGGGTAAGGCGCGGATGCACGTGGCCACCATGGTGTCGCGCTGTTCGTTCGGTAGGGTGAGCACAACTCCACCCTACCGAGCACCCCGGAGTCGTCACGCTCCCTTCACTACGCTGTGAGCATGGCTCGCGCGAAACAGATGCAGGAGCGGCGCGCGAAACTCAAGTCGGACGCCGCGGGTGGTGATCGGGTGGTCGCCACCAACCGTCGCGCCCGCCACGACTTCGACATTCTCGAGACCCTCGAGTGTGGCATCGTACTCACCGGTTCCGAGGTCAAGTCCCTGCGCGAAGGCAAGGCCCAGATCGCCGATAGTTACGCCCGTATTGACGAGGGTGAGTTGTGGCTCTTCCAGACCCACATTCCGCCGTGGGCCTTCGCGGTGGGCTTCGGGAGCCACGACCCTGACCGCAAGCGAAAGTTGATGGTGCACCGCCGCGAACTCAATGACCTTCGCGAGCAGACCAAGACCCAGCCCCTCACCATCGTGCCACTCAAGCTCTACTTCAAAGACGGCCGCGCCAAGGTGGAAATCGCCCTCGCCCGGGGCCGAAAGCAACAGGATCAACGCCAGGCTCTGGCAAAGCGTGACGCCGAACGAGAAATTGCCCGCGCGGTGCGTAACAGCGAGAAATACGGCTGAGCGCGGTGTCCAACGCGGTAGCCTGAGAAGGCAACCAGTTTGGTTGAGAAGTATCGAGGGGGTGATTGGTCTCGACATCAGTCGTCGAGGTGGAAGAAGCGAGCCGTGGTCTCCGGAGCCACGTTAAAGAGCCGGAAAAAATAAATAAACGCCAAGCCTCAGCTTGCGCTTGCTGCTTAGGTAGCAACGTCCGCCTTGACCCAGCCCTGCGGTTGAGATATCGGGCGTCATAAAAGTAGGGCTTACCCATAGGACTCGTTAGTGGTCTTGTAGGGACAATTCAGCTAACTACGGAACGTCATCGGTGCTGACAGTAACGACATTCCCGACAATTTCCTGACAGCTGCGCTCGGAGAATAGCCACTAAGAACCTGATGGACCTGGGTTCGATTCCCAGCACCTCCAC
>PLKM01000061.1:0-43040 GCA_003141095.1 Acidimicrobiaceae bacterium
GCCGGAGCCTTCTTCGCCGCCGCGCCGCAGATGGTCTCGACGATTATCTGAGCGACGACGTAGGGGTCGATGTTGGCGTTGGGACGACGGTCTTCGAGGTAACCCTTCTTATCGCGAGCCACGGCACCGGGGATGCGCACCGACGAACCACGGTCCGACACGCCGTAGGAGAACTTCGTGTACGGGGCGGTCTCGTGAGCCCCGGTCAGGCGCTCCTCGATGCCCACGCCGTACGTCGCGATGTGCTCTTTGACGCGGGTGCCGAGCGCCTCGCAACCGGCGATGATCGCGTCCCAACCTCCGTTGGCACGCATCTGCTTGGTGGAGAAGTTCGTGTGGGCGCCGGCGCCGTTCCAGTCGCCCTTGACGGGCTTGGCGTCAAAGCTGACGTCGACGTCGAACTCTTCAGCGATGCGCTCGAGCAGCCAGCGCGCCACCCACAGTTGGTCGCCCACGGCCAAGGTGTCAAGCACTCCGACCTGGAACTCCCATTGACCCATCATCACTTCGGCGTTGGTGCCTTCGATCGAAATGCCGGCACGAATGCAGGCCAAGGTATGGGCTTCGACGATGTCGCGACCCGGCATCTTCGCGCCACCGACGCCGCAGTAGTAGGGGCCCTGCGGCGCGGGGTAGCCGTCTTCCGGCCAACCGTATGGACGGCCGTTCTGGAAGAAGGTGTACTCCTGCTCGATGCCGAACTTCGGTTCGAAGCTGGCGTACTTCTTCGCCGTTGCCGCGGCCGCGGCGCGAGCGTTCGTCGGGTGCGGGGTCATGTCGGGGTTCAACACTTCGCACATCACCAGGACGTCGTTCGGCCCACGCAGTGGGTCGGGACAGGTGAACACCGGAACCAGTACGCAGTCCGAGAAGTGACCGGTGGCCTGGTTGGTGCTTGAACCGTCGAAGCCCCAGACAATCGGCTTCTTGGCGTCAGCAATGATGCGTGTCTTGCTGCGCAGCTTTCGCGTGGGCTCGGTCCCGTCAATCCAGATGTACTCAGCCTGATACGACAAGGTTGCTCCTTCAAAATGTCATCGCGTGATGCACGCGACCTCTTTAAGTCTGCCGGTTGGCCGACCACCGCGACCCCGAGTTCTGTTAACCGCGTGTAAACCTTTCAGCGAAGACTCCTCGTTCGGCGCCGATAGGCTCAAGAGGTGCCCGCCATCAGACTCGCTCTGGCCCAAATGAACGCCGTCGTGGGGGGTTTTGCGCAGAACGTGGAGACTCTCGGGCGATTTCGTGCCCAGGCAGCCCTGATGGGCGCCGATCTGGTGCTCTCGCCCGAACTTTCGCTGACCGGCTACCCGCCCGAAGACCTTCTTCTCAAGGAGGGCTTCATCGAGGCGTCGAATCTGGCGCTGATGGACCTGGCCCGGGAGGAGAACCTGCCGCCACTGCTCGTGGGCGCGGTCGTCTGCGAGGGTCCCGGGGTGATGCTCGCCCCGTCGAGCGATGGCCGCGACGTGACCCGCGCGGCCGTGGATGAATCTGGGCCTCGCCATATCGCCAATGCCCTCGTCGCCATCAGCGAGGACGGCGTTGTCGCGACCGCCACCAAGCGACTGTTGCCCAACTACGACGTTTTTGACGAGCTTCGTTACTTTCATCCCGGCGTTGGCCCGCACACGATCGTGAACGTCGAAGGTGTCGGCGTCGGACTGCTCATCTGTGAGGACGTGTGGACGCAGAATGGCCCCGCAGCCGAACTCGCCGCCCAGGGCGCCACTCTTCTGGTCGTGGCGAACGCGTCACCTTTTGCGAGAGGACGTCGTGACGACCGAGAGGCCATGCTGCGCGAACGCGCGCTCGAGACGAACTGTCCCATTGCCTACGTCAATCTCGTCGGTGGCCAGGACGAGCTGGTCTTCGACGGTCAGAGCGTGGTGGTGAATGCCCAGGGCGAGGTCATTGCGCGAGCGAGCGCGTTCAGCGAGGAGCTGCTCGTCGTCGAGATCGAGGCGCGCGCGTCGGCGGCGGGAACAGCGCTCGACACGCTCTACGCCCGCGACGAGCACCGCACCGAGGCCGTGCACATCAACCACGTTGCAGATCCCTTGAGCGAAGTTGAGGAGATCTATCAGGCGCTCGTCATGGGCACGCGCGACTACTTACGTAAGAACGGCTTTCGCACGGCGATTCTCGGACTCTCGGGTGGCATCGACTCGTCGCTCGTGGCGACCATCGCCGTTGACGCGGTGGGTTCGCGGGCCGTTCGCGGGTTCGCGATGCCGAGTCGCTACTCGTCAGACCATTCGGTGAGCGACGCGCACGAGCTAGCCCGCCGACTCGACATCGAAATAGCGACGATTCCAATTGAGCCCGCTCACCAGGCTTTTGGCGCGATGCTGCACGGTCCGCTCGACGGCGAGCCCGCGGGACTCACCGACGAGAACCTGCAGTCGCGAATTCGCGGCGTGCTACTGATGGCGGTGTCGAACGACACGGGCGCGATTGTCCTGACGACCGGCAACAAGTCCGAGATGGCGGTGGGCTACTCCACGCTCTACGGCGACTCCGCCGGCGGGTTCGCGGTCATCAAGGACGTGTCGAAGACCCTCGTGTACGAACTATGTCGCTACCGCAACGAGGTCGCGGTCGGTTACGGTGACCCCGAGCCGATTCCGTTGTCCGTGCTCACGAAGGCCCCGTCGGCCGAGTTGCGCCCCGACCAGCGCGACGACCAGTCGCTCCCTCCCTACGAGGAACTCGATCCGTTGCTCGAGCTCTACGTCGAAAGCGACGCGACCGCCGAGGAGATGATCGCCAACGGCCACGATCCCGCGCTGGTGCTTCGAATTACCCGACTGGTCGATCTCAGCGAGTACAAGCGCCGCCAAATGCCACCGGGTGTGCGAATCTCGAAGAAGGCCTTCGGACGCGACCGGCGAATGCCCATCACCAACGCGTTCCGCCCAGAGACGGTGTGATGCCCTCGAGCGACGAGATTGTCAGGCACCTGACTTCGTGCTTCGACGCGGTCTACCGGGCGCTCGGCGAGAGTGCGCCTCACATGACCAACGACGCCTACGTTGTTCGCACCTACGAGATGGGCCGGGCCTTCGGCGAGGTGGCCCTGGCGATGCGCTCGAACCTCGACGATGCTCCATCGAAACCGATCCTCATCATCGAGGCCGTCCTTCGCCACGCCCTCGTGCACGACGAGACCGGAGCCATGACGCTCTACGCCGCGGCCATGGTCGTCGGACCCCGGCTGCTGGTTTCACTGCGCGATGCCCACGTGGCGGCGGGGGACAACCAGGCGGTGCGGGACCTCGTGGACCACGCGGCGAACGTCGCGGTCGCAGAGATCCTCGCGGTCGGTGAAGTCGCCAAAACTCAGCCCGCCATTGAGGATCCGAGCTGGCAAGAGGCGGCGCGAGACCTCGCCAATACCCTCGATGCGGCCGGAAACGCTGAAAGCTTCGGACTTTCCCGCTAGGTTGCGTACCCCCGTATAACTAGTAGTACCGGATTGCCCGGGTCGGGAGCATCAAGGGAGAAGCATGGCTAAAGATCGCGTTGACAGGGATGACGAAGACCTCGTACGTCTCTACCTTTCAGATATTGGTCAGTACACCCTTCTGACGAAGGACGACGAGGTTCGTCTCGCCCAGACCATTGAAGAGGGTCGCGAGGCCAAGGCCGAGCTGGAAGCCTCCGAAACCGACAAGAAGATCAAGATCACCCCGACGAAGAAGCAGGCCCTCAAGCGCGCCGTTCACCGCGGTGACCAGGCCGAGCGTGACTTCGTTCAGTCCAACCTTCGCCTCGTGGTGTCGATCGCGAAGAAGTACCAGGCCTCCGGACTCCCCCTGCTCGACCTTATTCAAGAGGGCAACCTCGGCCTCATGCACGCCGTGGAGAAGTTCGACTGGCGCAAGGGTTTCAAGTTCTCCACCTACGCCACCTGGTGGATTCGTCAGGCCATCACGCGCGGTATCGCGAACACTGGACGCACCATCCGGCTCCCGGTGCACGCCGGCGACACCCTCGCGCGCGTGCAGAAGGCCCAGTCCCGTCTGGAGCTGAAGTTCGGTCGTCCCCCGACCATCAAAGAACTTTGTGACGAATGCGAAATGCCCGAGGACAAGCTGATCGAAGCGCTGCGCTTCCGCTCCGAGCCGATTTCGCTCTCCGAGCCGCTTCGCGAAGACGGCGACGCCGAGCTCGGTGACGTGGTCGAGGACCGCTCCGCTGAGTCGCCCTTCGATGTCGCCGCCGTCAAGATGATGCCCGCCGCGATTGAGAAGCTGCTGCAGCCGCTCGACGAGCGCGAGCAGAAGATCCTTCGGATGCGCTTCGGCCTCGATGGCGCCGGAGAGATCCGAACCTTGGAGGACGTTGGCGCGGAGATGAACTTGACGCGCGAGCGTATTCGACAGATCGAGGCGCGTGCCATGAGCAAGCTCCGTCACCCGTCGTCCGACACGGGCGCACGCGATCTCTTGACGCTCTAAGCCCGGCGGAGTCTCGCCCGTCCGAGGACGGCGGCGATGCCGATGACCACGGCACTGATGAAGAATGGCGTGTGCGACCTCGAACGGTCGTGCGCGCGAACTGGGTGCGAGAAACTGAGAATCGGCCATTGCGTCTCGTGCGCCATTCGTGCGAGTTGACGGTCGGGGTTGACCGCGAAGGCGTGGCCGACCGCCTGCAGCATCGGTATGTCGGTTTCAGAGTCTGAATACGCGAATGATGACTCGAGGTCGATGCCTCGCGCGCGGGCGAGTTCGCGCATCGCGACCGCCTTGTTCTCGCCCTGCGCGAAGAACTCCATCTCGCCGGTGAACTTTCCGTTCTCGTCAATCTTCGCGAGCGACGAAATCGCGCCGGTGATGCCCAAGAGTTCGGCGAAGGGTTCGACGATCTCCGAGGGCGACATGCTGACCAGCCAGACCTCGTCGCCCTCGCCCAGGTGGTGGTCAATGAGCTCCAGGGCCTCGGCGTAGATCAACGGTTCAATGACGTCGTTGATGGTCTCGGCGACGAGTGCTCTCACCTCGTCGTGGTCCCACCCCTTGGTGACCTTGAGCACGGATTCACGGATTTTGGTGAGTTTTTCGTCGTCGGCCCCGAACCGCATGAAGATCATTTGGCTGAGCACGCCCCAGATGAGGGTCCGTTTGCGGAGAAGCCCGCGGGCGTGGAATTCGGGACCGAGCGCGACGAGAGACGACTTGGCAATAACAGTTTTATCGAGGTCGAAAAACGCGGCGCGCACCACTCAATGCTAGGTCGCTCAAGTTGTGAAAGTTCTAAGAAGTGTGAAAAGAACTAGCCAATGAAGGCGGAGGAGCACTCTTCTTTTGCGTCTTCACGAGCGATCAAGATCACGTGATCGTGCTCGAAGAACTGCATTGTGGGCGACGGGACCATCGGCTGGTCACTGCGGACAACCGCAACGACACGCGTCGAGTCGGGTAGGCGCAGTTCGTCCAGCGTGAGTCCTCGTGCGACGGCTGGCGCACTGGCGGCCAGGGTGACCTCGATCAAACACATCTTTCCGTTGGCGAGGCCCATGAGATTGATGATCGAACCGACCTCCACCGCCTCGTCGACGAGCGAGGTGATGAGTGCCGGGGTCGACACCGAGACATCGACGCCCCACGTCTCGTTGAAGAGCCATTCGTTGCGCGAGTTATTGATGCGGGCTATGACGCGCGGAACACCGAACTCCTGCTTGGAGAGCCAGCTCACCACCAGGTTGTCCTCGTCGTCACCGGTCGCCGCGATGACGACGTCGGCGCTTCTCAAATCAGCGGCGGAGAGATTGGCGTATTCGCACGCGTCGGCGGCCATGACGCGAACGCCGGGCAGCAGCGTCCTCAACCGCTCGGCGGTTTCGGTGACGTGCTCGAGCAGGGTCACGTCGTGATGACGATCAATGAGGTCGAGCGCGATTGCGGTTCCGACCGATCCTCCGCCGGCGACGACGACCCTCATTACAGGCCACCTTCGAGCATGGCGCGCAGGTCGTCGAGGCCCTGGGGCGTCACCAGGAATTCGAGAATGTCGTCCTCTTGCGCGAAGAGGCCGTCGATGTCTATTCGCCCGAGTCCGCCACGAACGAGCCCGACCACGCGAACGCTGTTGTTGATGGTGAACTCTTGAATCTTGCGACCCGCGAGTTCGTCGGGAACAATTCGCTCGACCAAGTGCAACGTCCCGGCACTATCGGTCCACTCGATGGATTCGTCGGTGGGGGTGATCCATCGTTTGACCTGCTGGGTGGTCCAGAGCGACGTCGCCACGGTGGGAATGCCCAGTTTCATATAGATTTCGGCGCGCTGCGGGTCGTAAATCCGAGCTACCACGTTCTTCACGCCGTAGTTATCACGAGCAATGCGGGCGCAGAGAATGTTGGTGTTGTCGCCCCTCGTCACCGCGGCGAGGGCGTCCGCCTGGGACGCTTCGGCTTTGGAGAGGGTGTCGCGGTCGAAGCCCGAACCGACCAGGGTTTGCCCATTGAAGCGAATGAGACGGCGAAAGGCGTCACGATTTTTGTCGATTATGACGACGGAATGGCCTTCGTCGGAGAGTTGCATGGCAAGCCCCGACCCCACGCGGCCACAGCCGACGACAACGATATGCACCCCGTCATAAGACCACACTTCCAACTAAAGGTGCAAGTATCTCGACCCCGCCTCGTGGCCGTGGCTTAAGGTAAAACTCGTGTCAGAGGCCGATAAGCAGATAGCAAAGAGCAGTCCGATACTGACCTCGCACGCGAATGTCTCGACGGTGTACCCCGAATCGATCGGCTATCGCCTCAAGCGGATCATGCTCGGCAAGCCGTACGTCACCGAGCAGTTGAGCGGCGAACGCCTGAATCGAATCGTGGCCCTCGGCGTGCTCGCGCCCGACTGCATCTCCTCGTCGGCGTACGGGACCGAGGAGATTCTCACCCAGATGACGCCGTACATTGGCCTGGCGGCGTTCGCGCTCGTCGTACCCATCATGTTCGTGATCTTGGGGGTGCTGTTCTTCGTCACCGCCTCGTACCTCGACGTCATCAAGTACTACACGACCGCGGGGGGCGCGTACGTGGTGGCCCGCGAGAACTTCGGCCCGAGAATCGCCCAGATCGCCGCAGTGTCGCTGCTGATTGACTACACCGTCACCGTCGCGGTGCAGTGCAGCGCGGGAACCGCGGCTCTCGCGAGCGCGGTGCCCGCGACGGGTCGCTACACCGTCGAGATCACGGTCGCCGTGGTGCTGATCCTCATCTACGGGAACCTTCGCGGCCTGAAGGAGGCGGGAAGTTATTTTGCCTTCCCCACGTACTTCTACATCGCCATGTTGTCGCTCACCATCGTTGTCGGTTACGTCCGCAAGTTCACCGGTTCGCTGCACGTCCTAGCCGTTCCGGCGGCCCATAAATTGGTGGACGGTCATCTGGGCCAAAAAGGTACCGGCATCCTGATGGGCTTGGCGTTCTTGACGCTGCTTCGCGCCTACGCGAACGGTGGGTCGTCGTTGACGGGTCTCGAGGCAATCTCCAATGGCGTGGCCAGCTTCAAACGTCCCGAGTGGAAGAACGCGCGCAAGACGCTCGTGCTGATGTCGAGCGTTCTCGCGTTTCTCCTGCTGGGCACGACGCTGCTCGCTTCGTGGACGCACGCCCTTCCGCGCGCGGCCGGTTACCCGACGGTCGTCAGCCAAGAGGTTCGAGCGGTCTTTGGTCACAGCGGCGCGGGATCCACCATCTTCTACATGGTCGAACTGGCGACGTTGCTGATCCTGTACACCGGCGGCAACACTTCATTCAATGGGTTCCCATTCCTCGCCAACTACGTGGCGAGCGACCGGTATCTGCCGCGTCAGTTGACCAAGCGCGGCCACCGCCTCGCCTTCTCCAACGGCATCATCGTGCTCGGGGTCGTCTCACTCACGCTGATCGTCGTCTTCCAAGCCAAGGTGAACGCCCTGATCGCCCTCTACGCCATTGGCGTCTTCACCGGCTTCACCATGGCCGGCGCGGGAATGGTGGCGCGCCACCTGCGCGAGAAGACGGGCAAGTGGCGCTTCGGCGTGTTCGTGAACGCCCTCTCGGCGACGGTCACCGCGGTCGTGGTGCTCATTTTCATCTTCGCGAAATTCACCGAAGGCGCCTGGATCATTGTCATTGTCGGACCGCTGATGTACATGGCGCTCATTCGCTTCAACAAGCAGTACGAGCGCGAGGTGTCGGCCTTCGAGGCCAGCGCCACCAGTGAGAAGATGAACATTCGAATGAACCGCGTGGTGGTGTTCGTCGACTACTACGACCTGGCGACCGAGCGGGCGCTGCAGTACTGCAACACCTTGAACGCGTACTCGATCCGGGCCGTGCACTTCGACATTGACCCGCTGGTCACCAAGCGCCTCGAGAGCCGTTGGGGCGCACCCAATACCGCGTCATCGGGTATCAGCTTGGAGATCGTCGAGTGCGAGGACCGTCGACTCGACCGCGCGGCCCTCGAGCTCGTCGCGGACGTGGTTCGTGACCCGGACGTCTTTTGCATGGCGATCCTGCCGCGAAAGGGCTTCGTGTCGCGTCTGCAGCGCCTGCTGCACGACCGCACCGCGGACGAGATGGCGAGCGCGGTCATGCACGTGCCGCGCACGGCGGCGACGATCATCCCGTATCGCTCGGGGCGCACTCGCCTCGCCGAAGGCGACGTGAGCGAATCGCCCATCAGCGACGAGGTCGTGCGTGGCGGCCTTCGAGAGGACGCCCACCTCGAGGCGGACGTGAAGCTCGCCGAGCGTTCGGCTGACGCGTCGCCGATTGGCGGTCTGCAGGAGCGCACCTTCGCCGAGATCGCGGGTCGCGTGCGGGCGATGACCATCACCCGCGAGCGGGGATTGAACGAACTTCGCTGCGTCATCGCCGACAACACCGGCTCGGTGACCCTCGTGTTCCAGGGTCGAGCCAGCGTGCCCGGCATCGAGCGAGGGACGAGACTGCTGGTGCGCGGCACCGTGACCTCGCTGCGCCGCGAAGCGGTCATTCTGAACCCGCAGTACGAAATTGTCGCCGCTCCCCACGGCGACGAATAGTTTTCACGCGGGCAATTTTGTCAGTAACGGACTGGTAATTCGAGCGTTTAGGGGCCGTTGTCCCCTGAGCATGTTCTGACGGGGGTTCGAGACCTGTCTATCTTGTAGAGCGAAAGAGGCGACCGTTATCGGTCGTCGCAATTTTTAGTGAGAGGTGGTGAGCATGGCCCGGGCCCTTGTCATAGTTGAGTCAGTCGCAAAGGCAACACGAATTCAGGGCATGCTCGGTGCCGACTACATCGTGAAACCCTCAATAGGCCATATTCGCGACCTCCCCCAGAGCGCCGCGGATATCCCCGCCTCGGTGAAGAGTGAGAAGTGGGCGCGTCTCGGCATCAATGTCAACGACCACTTCAAGCCCGTCTACGTCGTGTCGAGCGATCGCAAGAAGATCGTGTCGGAGCTGAAGGCGGCGCTGAAGCAAGTCGACGAGCTCTTCCTCGCCACCGACGAGGACCGCGAGGGAGAGGCGATTGCCTGGCACCTTCAAGAGGTGCTGAACCCCAAGGTTCCCGTGAAGCGGATGGTCTTTCACGAAATCACGCCGGCCGCCATCGCCAAAGCGGTCAGCGAGACCCGCGACCTGGACCTGCGACTCGTCGACGCCCAAGAAGGGCGGCGTTTTCTTGACCGCCTGGTGGGCTATGAGGTCTCACCGGTTCTTTGGCGGGCCGTTGACAAGGCGCGATCGGCCGGGCGGGTGCAGTCGGTGGCCATCCGCCTGGTCTGCGATCGCGAACGAGAGCGCATGGCGTTCACGTCGGCGACCTGGTTCGACGTGACGGCGGTCTTGTCGGCGAAGAGCGCCACCTTTGACGCGACGCTCGAGTCGGTGGACGGACGCAACCTCGCGACCGGCAAGAACTTCGACGCGGCGGGGCACCTCGACACCAAGGCTGCGGTGGAAGTGCTGAGCGAGGGCTCGGCGAATGGCATTGCCGCGCGACTCATCGGCGCCGAGGTTCGAATCTCATCCATCGCGTCGACCCCGCGCACGCAACGCCCCCAGCCTCCGTTCATGACTTCCTCGCTGCAGATCGAGGCCAGCCGCAAGCTTCGTTTCGACCCCGAGCGCACCATGCGCGCCGCCCAGCGATTGTACGAGCAGGGTTGGATCACCTACATGCGAACCGACTCGACGACGCTCTCCGACGAGGCCATCACCGCCGCGCGGTCCATGGCCGCGTCGATGTTCGGTGATGACTACGTCTCGGAGGCGCCTCGACGATACGACCGCAAGGTCAAGAACGCCCAGGAGGCGCACGAGGCGATCCGCCCCGCGGGCGAATCGTTCCGCACGCTCGACGAAGCCCACTCCGCGTTGGGTGGCGACGAGATGGCGGTGTACGACCTCGTGTGGAAGCGCACCATCGCGTCCCAGATGACCGACGCTCGACTGACCCAGGAAAAGGTTCGCCTCGTCGCGACGCTGTCGGGAGTCACGGGTTTCGCGGGCGACATCGAAGCCGGTCTCAGCGCGACGGGGCTGCGCATCGAATTCCCGGGATTTCGCCGGGCCTACGTCGAGGGAACCGACGATCCCGAGGCGGAGCTCGCCGACCAGGAACGAATCCTGCCGCCACTGAGCGAGGGCGAGGTCGTGCCCGTGCAAAGCGCCGAGGCCAAGGGCCACGACACGCAACCGCCCGACCGGTACTCAGAAGCCACGCTGATCAAGAAGCTCGAGGACCTCGGCATTGGGCGACCATCGACCTACGCGTCAGTGATGAAGACCATCGACCGACGTGGCTACGTGTGGAAGAAGGGAAAGTCGCTGGTTCCGGCGTTTCGGGCGTTCGCCGTCGTGAACCTGCTCGAGCACTACTTCGCGGACCTCGTCGACTATCAGTTCACGGCCGCCATGGAGAGTCAGCTGGACGAGATCGCTGAGGGCAAGCAGGACCTCGAGCCGTGGCTGCACAAGTTCTACTTCGGCGATCCGTCCGCCGAAACCGAGTTCGCCAAGAACGGCCTCGAGCACATGACCCACGGTGAACTGGAGTTCGACTTCGCCGCGATCAACTCGATTCCCCTCGGCACCGCCCCCGACGGACAGCTGGTCTCGGTGCGCTCAGGTCGCTACGGTCCGTACCTGATCCACGGCGAGGACCGCGTCTCGATCCCCGAAGCGACCGAACCTGATTCGCTCAGCGTCGAGAAGGCGCTCGAGCTGCTGTCGGCGCCATCGAACGACCGTGAACTCGGCGTTGATGAGGCCACGGGCCTGCCCATCTTCTTGAAGGCGGGCCGCTACGGTCCCTACGTGCAAGTCGGCGAGATGACCGACCCGAAGGAGAAGCCCAAGACCGCGTCACTGTTCTCGACGATGGCGCCCGAGGCCGTGACTATCGAGGACGCCCGCAAGCTGCTGTCGCTGCCCCGGGTCGTCGGTGGTCACCCCGAAGATGGCGGGGAAATCCTGGCCCAGAACGGCCGCTACGGCCCGTATCTCACGTGGGGCAAGGAGACCAGGTCCTTGGAAGACGAAGACCAGATCTTCACGATCGACCTCGCCGGGGCACTGACCTTGCTGGCCCAGCCCAAGCAGCGCGGGCGGCGCGCGGCGGCCGGACCACTGAAGGACCTGGGTGAGGACCCGGTCACTAAGAAGAACGTGGTCGTGAAAAGCGGCCGGTTTGGCCTCTACGTCACCGACGGTGAGATCAACGCGACACTGCGGCTCGGCGACACGCCCGAAACGATCTCGCTCGACCGCGCCTGTGAGCTGCTCGCCGAGCGGCGCAACGCCGATCCGTCGACGCGGCCGCGCAAGGTGACGAAGAAGGCGACGAAGAAGACCGCGAAGGTTCCTGCGAAGAAGGCTGCCGCCAAGAAGTCAACCGGGTCCGCCAAGCGCGCGGCGGTCTCCAAGGGCGCCAAGGCCAATGCGGCGTTGGCAGCGACGGCTCGACTCGCGGACGACGAGTAATGAGCCGAGGGCTCCTCCTCGTCTTCGAAGGCATTGACGCGAGCGGCAAGAGCACGCAAGCTCGTCGGGTGGCCGAGCTACACGACGCGCACTTCGCCTTCGAACCGGGCGACAGCCCGCTGGGCGTCGATCTGCGCCGGTGGCTGCTCGACGCGTCGACGCCGATGAAACCCGAAACCGAAGCGTTGCTGATGCTCTCGGATCGCTCACATCACGTGCACACCGTCATCGAACCGGCGCTCGGCCGGGGCCGCGACGTCGTGCTCGACCGTTACTTCGCGTCGACGCTGGCCTACCAGGGTTACGGGCGTGGCGTGGACCTCGCGGATCTGAGGGCCGCGACCGAACTCGCGATCGGCACGTGTCAGCCCGACCTCACGATTCTGATCGATATTGATCTGGACGTGGCGAACGATCGGCGCGCGCGCGACGCGAAGGACCGGTTCGAATCGGCCGACCTCGACTTTCACGCACGAGTTCGCGGCGGCTACCTCGATCTGGCCCACGAGTTCGGCGATCGATGGTTCGTCGTCGACGGGTCGCGCAGCGAAGACGAGGTCGCCCGCGACATCGATGAACGTCTCGCGGTCCTGGCCTGGACCCATGGCTGACGTCTTTGAGTCGCTGGTCGGACAAGACCGCGCGGTTGCCTCGATGCGCCAGCACGTGCGCAACCCGGTGCACGCCTATCTCTTCACTGGTCCGGTCGGTTCGAGCTTGCACGACGCCGTGCTCGCGTTCGCGGCCGCCCTCCAGTGCCCTAAGCGGGGCTGTGGTGACTGTGAGGCGTGTCGTTTGGTGCTCGAGGGGAAAGATACCGATGTGTACTTCGCCGAGCGTGCGGGCGTTTCGTGGCGTGTTGACGACCTTCGTGAAGCCGACCGCGTAAGTCGACGCCGACCTTTGGGCGCGGGGTACCAGATAATTGTCATCGAGGAGGTCGACCTCACGACGACGGGGGCGTCGCCTTCGGCGCCCGCACTGTTGAAGTCGCTCGAGGAGCCACCGAGCCGCACGATCTTTCTCCTCACCGCCGAAGAGGTGCCCGAAGCGCTCGACACCATTGAGTCGCGTTGCGTCGAGGTGAGGCTCAAGGGGCTCGGTGCCGACGACCTCGAGGCCATTCTGACGAGGGAGGGGGCCGACGTCGAGTCCGCCCGCATGGCGGCGCTCGCCGCGAGCGGCAACCTGCGCCGGGCTCGAGTGCTCGTGCGCGACGTCGCCCTGGGCGAACGTATGGCAACGTGGCGCGCGGTGCCGGAACGCCTGACGGGAACCCCCGCCGCCTCGGCGGCACTCGCGAGCGAGATCTCGGCATCGCTCGATCGGGCGATCGCGCCGCTGCAGCTCCTGCAGGAAGAAGAACTCGAGCATCGCATCCAGGATGCTCGTGAGATGGGCCAGCGATCGTTGGCGAATCGCAAGGACCTCGACGCGCAGTTCAAGCGCGAACAGCGGCGCTTTCGCATCGACGAACTCCGTTTCGGCCTGACCGCCCTCACCAACGTGTACCGCGAGCGCCTGGTGGAGAGCTTGGAAGGCGTCAACCAGGGAGAGACGAGGAGTGGGTACCGCGTGGGGGCATCGCTGCAAGCCATCGACGTCATCGTACGGACCAATCAGCGACTTTCGTCAAATATTGACGAAACCTTGCTTTTGAATGACTTGATGTTGTCACTCATGGAGCTGTAGGCCGTTTCCCAATATGCTGAATGCGGCGTGTCGGGTAGTCTTGCTACTCGCGCCTGGGTAGCTCAGTCGGTAGAGCAACGCATTCGTAATGCGTAGGTCAGGAGTTCGAATCTCCTCCCAGGCTCCACTGTGGTGTCCAACCACCACGGCATCGAGAAATTGGCGCGATCTGATCAATTCGCCGTCCGGGGCCGAGCCCACTTGCGTTGATCAGACGTGACGCCGTCCTCACCGAGCGGTGGTCGTCACGTTCTCGTGATGTCGAGCACGACGTTCGTGAAGTCGTCCGAACGCTCCTCCCAGTTTCGGTACTGGTCGAAACTGGGCGCCCCGGGTGAGAGCAGTACGATGCCGCCGCCGACCACGAGCGATCGCGCGACGCGCACCGCCTCACCCATCGACGCAACGGCAACTTGGCTGAGCCTCGGGGCGCTTTCTCTCGTTGCGAGGCCAATCCGCTGGCCCGCACCACCCATGGTGATCAAGAACGTCGGCGCCTTGCGCCTCGCCAGCGCCTCGGCAATGGGCGCGTAGTCGACACCGCGATCGAAACCTCCCGCGATGAGCGCGACGGGGACATCTGCGAACACCTCGAGGGCGGCAACGGTGGGCAGCGTCGACGTGGCCAGACCGTCGTCGACGTAGCGGATCGAGACGCCGCCTCGCTCTTCGCTCGTCACCAACGTGAGTCGACCTCGCAGGGGCACGAAAGAGGACGCGCGTTCGCCAACACGACGGCGCACCTCGCCAGCCGGCGTGCTCGTCGCCCTCTCGACTGCAGTAAGGGCGAGCGCCACGTTGCTGTTGCTGTGGTCGCCCAGGAGGCCGAGGGCGCCGGCGAGGTGGCTGTGATCGGGCTCCACAAACGTCACCTCGCCGCCGAGTTGAGCCGCGGCCTCGTGGAACGTGGTGGTATCGGCAACGAGCGTCGCGTGGGGTCCGTTGGCTCGAGTCAGCGAGAGTTTGTCGCGGCGGTAGCGCTCGAGCGAACCGTGCCAGTCAAGGTGATCATCGCCGAGCGACGTGACCACGATGAGTGCCGGCGACACGTCGATGTCAACGCATTGGAAACTTGAGACCTCGAGCACGAGCCATCCCTGGGAGGTGTCAATGGCGGGATCGTAGGGCGGTTGGCCGATGTTGCCGAGACACTGAGCACGCTCGTCAATGCACTCGAGGAAGAAAGCAATGAGTGCGGTCGTGGTCGACTTGCCCTTCGTGCCGGTGATGGCGATGACGCGAGACCGGTCAACGTCGTGGAGCCAGAGGTTCAGCGCCGACGTCACCGTGACACCGTGGGCCTCCAGGTCAACCACGTCATCGCGGCGTCGAGGGATGCCCGGACTCTTCAAGACCACGTCGCACGTCAAGAGTTGCTCGAGTCCGCCCTCGGTGGTGACGAGAACGTCGGGTTCGGCCCCCGGGGCGTCGTCGACGAGGACCAGTCTCGACGCAACGTCGCGTAGTCGTGCTGCAGCGGCCCGGCCCTCGAGGCCGTAGCCAAAAATTCCAACGCGCTTGCCGGCGAGGTCAGCGAAGCCAGTGGGCCGGAACACGGCTCGGTCCTTGGGACTGGAGAAGTTCCTCGAAGTCACGATCGGGACTCGTGAGCGTCGCGAGCTCGACGAGATAGGCCACGTCGGCCCACTCCTCGAGTTCGCTCACGCGCTGCAGCGCCACCGCACTTTCGTCGGGGTCGCCCACGCACTCGAATGGCTTATGGTCCAGACCGACTCCCACCAGCGCGCGCAGTTGGTCCTGCAGGCCGGGTTCGGCGAGGGGCTCGCTGGCGAATATGTCGAGCAGCGCCGCCCTCGACACGAAGGGAGCGAGGATGAGATTGATGAAGAGACATTTGTCGCACTGCCCGCACCAGTTCGCGGCGCGGCGCCCGTTCGCCTGCGTGAAGGCTCGGTTGCAACTTCGAAAGACGTGGTGAAACCTAGATTGCTTGGCGAAGACCTGGGCGACCCACAACTCGCTTCGATCCCTTAGGTAACTCGCGACAACGAACTCGTCGCCAACTCGTTCGCGAACGGCCGCGGCGATGAGCTCCTCGGCGACCCACGACTTGCTCCACTGGTGATTGATTTCGTGGTCGTACCAGAGAATGTTCGGCACCGACGCCGAGTGTTCGTTGCTCATGACCACGCCACCGCGGCCCGACGCCACGCCCGCCACGACCGCGAGCAGGGTCACCATGGCGGTCACGGGGACGTGGCCATTGAAGAAGTTGTCATCCCCGCTCAGGATTTGGGGATCCAGTTGGCGTCGCGCTCGAACTATTGGTAGTCCCGTTACGCCCGCGGTCGCTTCGAGCGGCTCGAAGCGACCGGTGTCGGGGCTCACAATGAAGAGCGATTGCTCCAGTTCCACGTTGAGCTCGGTCACCGTCACGACCGAGTCGATGCCTCCTCCAAAAGGCGTGAGCACCCGCGACGAGTCTGCGAACGGTGCGTACTGCTCGGCCTCTTCGCCGCCAACAATCTCGACATCGTCCAGGAAAAGTTCGTTGCGGTAGGCGAACTCCGCCAGTCCATCGCGCAGCGCCACGTCGAAGAGCTTTCGTCCATGGACCCCCACGTGGGTCGCACCGAGATCAACGCGTTTCGCGGCGCCGGCCTTGTAGTACGAAAGCCCCGCGAGCAAGTACCAGAGCTCTGCGACGGCGCGGACGGCGGGGGTGGTGAGCTCGCCGACGCCTTCGAATGTCACGGTTTCGCTGAAGGGACGACCGTCGAGTTCGTAGTGGCCGGTGAGTGAGTGTGGCGTGACATCGAGTCCGATGTATCGAAAGAGATCGGCGCGCGTCTTCACGCAGGGTTCCTTGTCATGGCAACCCTCATGCTACGACGCGCCTCTTCGCCACGAGTGCGAAGCGACCGCACGGCCGGGCCGCACGGTCGCTGTAGAAAAGTCCGCCTCCGTCGGTGCTTTGTGTACTCACGATGATGTTCGAATCACTGAGTCCGTGTTGGACCAAGAGGCGCGTCGCGACGAGGCGAAGGTCGAGACGCGAACGATTTCCCTCGTCGGGAGCGACTGCTCCTTCAACGTCGGCGAACTTCTCCGCTACTTCGGGCCCGACCTGATAACCCTCGAAGGAGATGGAAGGCCCCACGAACGCGTGCAGGCTCCGGGGATCGTTGAATCGAGCGACGGCGTTACTCAGAATCTGCGAACTCAGTCCGCGCCAACCGGCGTGGACGACCGCGAACGCCGCGCACGATTCATCGACAATCAGCACCGGAACGCAGTCCGCGACGAGAACGGCCAGGGCGAGGTCGGGGGACGAGGTGAAGAGGCCGTCGCCTTCTCGGGCTTCGAGCGAGATCGACGCGTCGAGTACTTGATTGCCGTGGACTTGTCGAACAATGACGAGTCGTTCCGGTGCGACGCCGATCGCGGACGCCACCCGGCGACGGTTCTCGGTGACGTGTTCCACTCGGTCATCCACGTGCGAACCGAGATTGAGCGAGTCATACGGCGGGTCGCTCACGCCGCCGAAGCGATCGGTAACGAATGCGTCGACGCCAAACTCTTGAAACTGCTCTACGAGGTGCACGCAGAGAGGTCCGCGGGCCTCGGGTCGAAGAGCTACTGGGGTTGGCACTTCGGGCAGATTCCGTTGAGCTCGAGCACGTGGCGCAAGTCTCGGTAGTTGAATCGCTCGCCGATTTCGTGCGCCCACGTTTCGAGTTCGGGCGCATCGACCTCCACCGTCGCGCCGCAGCTTCGACACGCGAGGTGGTGGTGATGAACGTCAACGACGCAGCGACGATAGAGACACTCGCCTCGATCCGTCATCACCACGTCGATTTCGCCACCCTCGACCAACCGTTTCAGCTGGGTGTAGACGGTGGCGAGGGCAATCTGGCCACCGTCCTTCACGATCAGACCATGTAGATCCTGAGCGCTGACGAAGCCCTGGACCCGGCCGAGGACTCCAATGACCTCACGTCGTTGGGCGGTATTGCGGGTCGAAGTCACGGTGAAAGCCTATCCGCTCCTATTTGCTTTTTGGAATCGTTCCAAGTAACTTAGTTGGAATGGTTCTAGGAAACTCGCTCGTCGGTGCCGGTCGGCAGTCGAGCGCGCGCTTCCTGCGACGAATGGTCTTGACCGCCAGCGCGTTGGTCCTCACCGGCGTCACGCTCAGCGGCTGCAACTCGATGTCGGCGTCGAGCGCCGGCGTGGTTCGAGCCGTGGGCGCAGAGAACGAGTACGCCAACGTGATTTCCCAAATCGGCGGAAAGTACGTCGACGTGAGCGCGATCATGAGCAACCCCAACACCGACCCCCACTCGTTTGAAGTGAGCACGAGCGTGGCGCAATCAGTCGCCAGCGCGCAGCTCATTGTCCAAAACGGCGCGGGTTATGACTCGTTCATGGAGCAGCTCGAATCGGCGACGCCGAGCAAGTCGCGAGATGTCCTCAGCGTGCAGTCACTGCTCGGGCTCTCGAATGACCCGAAGAATCCGCACCTCTGGTACAAGCCCACGGTGATGCCGCTGGTCGCTCGCGACGTAGAGCGTGATCTCATCAGGCTCCAACCACGTCGCGCGAAGTACTTCCAGCGGCGCCTCCAGACCTTTGACGCGTCGATGACGTCACTCGACGCGGACATCTCGTCCTTTCGCGCGAAGTTCTCCGGCGTCAAAGTAGCCACCACCGAACCGGTCGCGGACTATCTCTTGGCAGCGTTAGGGCTCGACAACGCGACACCCTTTCGATTTCAAGCTGACGTCATGAACGGCATTGATCCGTCCCCCGAGGACATCGCGTACCAGCAGGGACTCTTCAGCCACCATCGGGTGAAGGTATTTTGCTACAACTCCCAGGTGAGCAGTCCAGTCACGTCGGCGCTCCTGTCCCTGGCCGAGAAGTCGGGAGTGCCAGTGGTGGCACTCTACGAAACGATGCCGGTTCCTGGCTACGACTACCAATCGTGGATGAGTGCCGAGATCTCGGCGCTCACCAAGGCAATCGAGCACAAGACCTCAACGGTCAGAATCTGAATTCGGAGAGGCGGGAAATGGCGGGGAACGATCTGTTGAGGGTTGAAGACGTTGATGTATCGCTCTCGGGGCGCGTGATACTTCAAGATGTCAACTTTCGAATCAACGAAGGTGAGTTCACGGGACTCATTGGATCTAACGGAGCGGGAAAGACGACACTGCTGCGCGTGATCCTCGGGCTCCAAGCAGCCGCGAGGGGACGAGTAACCGTCCACGGTGAACAGCTCACCCGATCGAATCGTTCGATCGGCTACGTGCCTCAAAAGGTCCTCTTCGAGGTTGACCTGCCAATACGCGTGCGCGACTTCGTCGCGTTGGGTGTCGACGGGCATCGCTACGGTGTCTTTCGTCGCTCGCGCCAGACCTACGACGTGGTGGAGGAGATGTTGCACGCGGTCGAGGCCGCAGAGTTCTCCGACCGGCGAATCGGTTCCTTGTCGGGAGGCGAACAGCAACGAGTACTCATCGCCCACGCGCTCGTCAGCAAGCCCGAACTGCTGTTGCTCGACGAGCCGTTGGCGAACCTCGATCCGGGAAGCGTGCAGGAGATCATTGCGCTCTTGCATTCGGTCGCCACCCACCAACACGTCGCGATCCTGCTGTCCGCGCACGAAATGAATCCACTGCTACCGGTGATGGACCGGGTGGTGTACGTCGCCAATGGCAAGGTGGCGAGCGGCACCACTGACGAAGTCGTGCGGCCCGACGTCTTGAGCGCGCTGTACGGGCATCACGTCGACGTGCTGCGCGTTCACGGGCGGGTCTTGGTGGTCGCGGGCGAGAATCTGGACGAGCAGCAGGCGGTTCCCGATCATCCGGCATTCGTGGTCGAGTAGCAAGATGCACTGGATCTTCGAACCGGGTTTGTTCTCCAACGACTCAGTGCGCACGGCGCTGCTATTGGGCGCGATGGTTTCGGTCGTCTCCGCGACCGTCGGCGTCTTCACGGTTCTTCGGGGTCAATCGTTTGCCGGTCACGCCCTCACCGACGTGGCGACGGCTGGCGGTGCCGCCGCTTCCTTGGCGGCGGTCTCGCCACTCGTGGGATTCATAGGTGGAGGGATCGTTGGCGCCGGCGCAATGGACGCCATCGGCGTTCAGCGAGTGAAGGGACGCGACATTGCGACCGGGGTGGTGCTCGGCGCGGCGATGGGCCTCACGGCGCTCTTCTTGTACCTCGTCACTCTCCAGAGCGCCACGACGGGTGCCACGCAGTTGATCCTCTTCGGCTCGGTGTTCACCGTGGCGCCTTCTACGCTTCCCGAGGTGGCGATGCTCAGTGTCGTGGTGTTGGTGGGCCTGGTTCTCATTCGACGGCCGCTGCTGCTGAGTTCCATAAGTGTCGAGCTCGCGGCGGCCCGCGGGATTCGACTTCGCGCCACCGGCGTTGCGTTCATGGTGATGCTCGCGGTGGCGGTGGGGCTCTCGGCCATTGTCATCGGCTCGATTCTCTCGACCGCCCTTCTCATCGGGCCGCCCGCGAGCACCCTCAAAGTGGCCAGCCGATTCATGTGGGCGGTCTCGTTGGCGTGCGTCTTGGGCGTCGTCGCGACGGGGCTGGGCATCGTGCTCGCCTACGACAGCTACTACTGGTTCCCCTCTCATCGTGGACTGCCGGTCAGTTTTTTCGTGGTGAGCATCGTGGTGATCGAGTTCGCCCTGGCGAGCTTGGTGGGCCGTAGAAAGCTGGCGCGTGCCGTTGTCGTGCAGCACGACCCGACCAAGGCTCCCGAGCAAGTCGGGTGGGTCTAGCGATGTTCTCGAGCTTCATGACCAACGCCTGGGTCAGCGGCACGATCATCGCGGCACTCGCGGGCGCCGTCGGATTCTTCGTCGTCATGCGCGGTGCCGCGTTTGCGGCGCACGCCATCCCCAACGGAGCATTCGCCGGCGCGGCCGGAGCGAACCTCATTGGGGTCAATCCGCTCTTCGGTCTCGTCACTTTCGCCCTCGTGGCGGCCTTCGGCATAGGCGCGACCAGTCGACGCACCAAGAGTGACGTCGTCACGGCTCTTGCGCTGGTGATGATGCTGGCCCTGGGAGCGGCATTCCTCGCGACGAGTACCGAGTACGAACCGGCGGTCAACGCGCTCCTGTTTGGCGAGATACTCGGCGTCAGCAGCAGTGAAATTCTCCCGGTCATCCTGCTCGCGGTCGTCTGCGGACTCGGACTCGCCGTCCTCTATCGTCCCCTGCTGTACAGCTCCATCTCGCCCGAGCTCTCGACCGCTCGGGGCGTCAACGTCACGGTCATCGACACTCTCTTCTTGGTCGTGGTCGCGCTGGCGTCGGCGCTGGCCGTGCCGGTCGTGGGGGCGCTCTTGACGTTTTCACTCACCATTGGCCCGCCCGCTGCGGCGCGTTTGGTCTCGGATCGGCCCAACCGGGCGCTCCTGCTCTCGGTGGGTTTTTCACTCTTGACGCTGTGGGCCGCCATCGCGAGCTCGTACCTGTCCAACCTGCCCATCGGGTTCTTCGTGGGCACGCTGAGTGCCCTGGTGTATTTGGTCGCCCGCGCTTGGGATATTGGGCGGACCCGAAGGTTTCAGCGTCAGCTTGCCTAACCTACAGACGTGAACCCCGACGAACAACTGCTCGCCGCGTGTGACTTTCCCGCGCCCGGAACCGCGGCGCAGCTCGCGGTCTCGGGAGGTCCGGATTCGCTCGGCCTGTTGTTACTCGCCCTCGAACACGGGCTCGTCGTCACGGCGCATCACGTTGATCACCACGCGCGACCAACGAGTTCGAACGACGCCGATTACGTTGAAGCGCTCTGTCGCGAGCTTGACGTTGACTTCATCCGCCACGACGTGCGGGTGGAGCCCGGCGGAAACTTCGAGTCGCGCGCTCGCACGGCGCGACGAAGCGCGATGCCTCGTTCGGTGATGACCGGTCACACGATGGATGATCTGGTCGAAACGATTCTGCTCAACATGATGCGCGGCGCGGGCTTCGATGGCCTCACGCCAATGGTGGATGACCCGACCAAGCCCCTTCGAAACGTCCGACGCAACTATCTTCACTTCTACGTGAGCGGTTCGGGCCTTCTGCCCCTCTACGACGAGACGAATGACAGCCCCGACTTTCGACGAAACAGGGTTCGTCACGAACTCGTTCCGGTGCTCTGCGACGTGGCGGGTCGCGACGTGGTCCCGTTGCTCGCGCGTCAGGCCGCGCTCATGCACGAGGAGCGGTGCTGGCTACGTGAGCTGGGTCGAGAGGACCAGGACATTGAGTTCGGTGACGCGGACTGTCGAGAGCTCGCCACGTGGCCCACGGCCCGGCTCCGCCTCTGGCTTCGAGCGAAGCTGACGCACGCCGACGAAGGGGATGGAAGCCACCCACCGTCGGCTGGTGAGGTCGAGCGGGCCATCGCGGTGGTGCGCGGCGAGGCCGTCGCCACCGAGCTCAGCGGCGGGATTCGCCTCTCGCGAAGCGGACAACGGCTCACGCGCGAGTAGTCCTCAACTACGCTGGCGAACCATGGGCCACCACACTTCAGAGGACTTCACGGCACAGTGGGCAGCACACGATCTCGGCGATGTGGTGGTGTCGGCGAAGCAAGTCCTCAACCGTGTCCATGAGCTGGGTCGCCAGATAACCGAGGACTACGCCGACAACCCACCCCTGCTCGTCGGTGTCCTCAAGGGCGCCATCAACTTCATGGCGGACCTCATGCGCGCGATAGAGCTGCCGGTAGAAGTTGACTTCATGGCCGTCTCGTCCTACGGCGCCGCGACCAAGACGAGCGGCGTGGTGCGCATCGTGAAGGACCTCGACGTCGACCTCTTGGACCGCGACGTACTGATCGTTGAAGACGTCGTGGACTCGGGCCTCACGCTCAACTACCTGCGCCAGTACCTGGGCGCTCGAAATCCCAAGAGTCTTGAAGTCTGCGCCCTTTTACTGAAAGAGGGCGAACAGCGCGTCGAGCAGTCACTCAAGTACGTGGGTTTCACGATTCCCGCGGACTTCGTGGTTGGTTACGGGCTAGACGTCAACGAGCGCTACCGCAACCTTGACGCGATTTACACCTTCACCGGCGAGGTGTGAGCATGGTCGACCACGCGCGCGTGCAGGGGCTCATCCGAGAGCTTCTCGAAGCGATTGGCGAAGATCCCGCCCGTGACGGTCTTCTCGACACCCCGCGCCGGGTCGCCGACATGTACGTCGAGCTGTTCGAAGGTCTCGAAGCCGATCCGGGCGAGCACCTGCGCGTCACGTTCGAGTCGGATCATGACGAGATGGTCATGGTTCGAGATATCCCCTTCACGTCGCTCTGCGAGCATCACCTCGTTCCGTTCATGGGTCTCGCGCACGTGGCGTACCTGCCCGGTCCCGAGGGGCGCATCACCGGACTGTCGAAAATGGCCCGGCTCGTCGAGGGTTACGCCCGTCGCCTCCAGGTGCAAGAGCGCATGACCACCGAGATCGTGGAGGCGATGGAACGCGAGCTTCATCCCAAAGGCACCATCGTGGTCATCGAGGCTGAGCACTTCTGCATGTCGATGCGCGGCGTGAAAAAGGCCGGCGCGTCGACCGTGACGTCGGCGGTTCGCGGCGTGTTTCGCGACGACGCCTCGTACCGCGCCGAGGCGCTGCAGTACATCCACCAACGAAGGTCGACGTGGCGCTGAGCCCGATGGTCATGGGCATCGTGAACGTGACGCCCGATTCGTTTTTCCCAGCCTCGCGGACCGAAGTCACCGAGCAAGCCGTCCTGCGGGGCCTCGAGCTCTTCGCCCAGGGCTGCGACGTCGTGGACGTCGGGGGCGAGTCCACGCGGCCGGGAGCGACCCCGGTGGGTGTGGACGAAGAGTTGGCCCGGGTCGTTCCCGTCGTCGCGGCCCTCTCCCAGGCGGGTCCCGTTTCGGTCGATACGAAGAAGGACCCGATCGCGCGCGCGGCCGTGAGGGCCGGGGCGAGCATCATCAACGAC
Source organism: Acidimicrobiaceae bacterium (assembly GCA_003141095.1). Taxonomy (GTDB): domain Bacteria; phylum Actinomycetota; class Acidimicrobiia; order Acidimicrobiales; family RAAP-2; genus RAAP-2. Next base: position 23,627 of record PLKM01000061.1, read on the forward strand.
GTCTCGTGCACGCTGGTGGAACTGGCGGGCGAGTTGGGCGTTGGCTACGTGGCGATGCACAGTCAGGGCGACTCGTCGACAATGCAGCTGAATCCGGTGTACGGCGACGTGGTCGGCGAGGTCGCTGAATTCCTGCGCGCCGCGGCGAGGCGCGCGATCGCCGCGAACGTGTCGCCGCTGTGGCTCGATCCCGGTATTGGCTTTGGCAAGACCGTCGAGCACAATCTCGCGCTGCTGGCGAACTGCGCGCAGTTCGTCGAACTCGCCGACGAGTACGGAGCCGGCGTGTTGATTGGCACGAGCCGCAAGCGCTTCTTGGAACACCTCGGCAGCGAAACGCTCGACGTGAACCAGCGTCTCGAGGGGTCAATAGCCACCGAAGCGTGGGCCATGGCCCAAGGTGTCAGTATGGTTCGTGTACATGACGCCGTGGCCGCCGTGCAGCTACGTGAGTTGCTCGTTCGTCCCGTCGAGGAGGTAATCGCGTGAGGGGCAAGTGGGCAGCCGGTATCGAGCCGAGAAATTTCACCTGGGTGTACAAGGGGATTCTGGCCGTGTCCGAGCGGCCTGGCGGGTCGACGACGGTGCACCGGCGAGTACGCCGGGACGAGGAGCTCCTGTGGCTGAAGCACCAAGGCTTCGGCCGGGTGATTTCAATCCTTCCCGTGATGCAGAACCTCAGCGCGTACTTCGAGCACGGCCTCACCGCGAGCCACTACGCCCTGCGTGGCGGACCCCAGCAGCGTGAAGTCCTCGAGGCCTGTTACAAGGACATAGCGAACTGCATGAACAACAAGACCGTCGTGCTATTGCACAGTGACGAGGTCTCGGATCGTCTGCTCGGCGTCATCGCCGGCTACTTGGTGTGGACGAAAAAGGCCCCGACGGTGCCCACGGCGGTCGCTCTCGTCGAGCGGCTGTTCAAGCGTTCGATCGGACCCGACGGTCGAACGGTGCTGTTCGACCTTCCCGAGGCCCCGGAGTGAGCGACGTGATCGAGCTGCGTCGGCTTCGCTGCAGCGCGGTCGTCGGGGTGCTCGCCGAGGAGCGTGATCGTCCTCAGCCGCTCGAGTTCGACATCGATGTCGAGCGCCCTTTCGTGGTGGCGGCGCTGAACGATGACGTCAGCGAGACGACGAACTACGCCGAGGTGCTGTCGCTGACGGCCGCGGTTGCCGTAGAGGGCAGGTTCTTGTTGCTGGAGTCCCTGGCGTACCGCGTCGGGCGCGAGATTCTGGCTCTCGACGCGGAGATTCAATCGGTCACCGTAGCGGTGCGCAAGCTCCGCCCCCCGGTTCGCGAAGACGTCGCCACGGTGGGCGTGCGCTGCACTCTTCATCGTCCGTAGTGCGCCGCGCGTACCTCTCGCTCGGCTCGAACCTTGGTAATCGGGCCGAGCACCTCGCGAGGGGACTGGAAATAGTCGTCGCCAACGACGAGTACCGCGTGTCGCAGGTCTACGAGACCGAGCCCGTCGGCGGCGTTCGCCAGGACGACTTCTGGAACTTGGTGGTGGAACTGACCACGGACGCCACTCCGCGTGAGCTCTTGGAACGATGCCGCCTGGCCGAAGGCGCCCGTGGGCGCACTCGCGACGTCCACTGGGGACCGAGAACCCTGGACGTTGACGTGCTGTTGGTGGGAACCGAGACCAGCGACGACCCTGAGATTCTGGTGCCTCACCCGAGGATGTACGAACGGCGCTTCGTCCTGGATCCCTTGGCGGAGCTGGCTCCGCAGCTCGTGAACGAGGGTCAACTGAAGGATTGCGCCGGACGGGTCGTCGTACTCGGTACACTCAACATGTTGCGCTAACACCGAACGGCACCCGCGGGGCTGGAACGGATAGGAGCATTTATGAAGATTTCAATCGTGGGCACGGGTCGTGCCGGCACATCCTTCGAGCGAGCCCTGCGCTCGGTCGGCCATGACGTACTGCTCGTTCGACACTTCGACTTGCGCCGACTCGGCTCGCCCGGACTCGTTCTTCTGTGCGTGCCCGACGACGAGATCTCGTCAGTCGCTGGAGATATTCCCGAGAGCGACTCGTACGTGGTTGCCCACGTTGCGGGTTCGCGCAACCTCAGCGTGCTGGAGCCGCATCGGCGCGTCGCCTCGATACATCCCTTGGCCGCGCTGCCGTCGAAGGAGATCGGCGCGCAGCGTCTCGTGGGTGCCACGTACTGCGTCGCCGGCGACGAGATCGCTCGCGACGTCGTGGCTTCGCTGCGCGGGCGCGCTATCACCCTGAGCGACGACCAGCGTACGCGCTATCACGCCACCGCGACCGTCGCGGCCAATCACCTCGTCGCCCTGATGGGCCACGTCAAGAATCTGGCCGAAGCAGCCGGTCTCAGCCTCGAGGACTTCTCGCCGCTCGCCGAGCAGGCGCTCGCCGACGTTCGACGCGTGGGACCCGAGGCGGCGCTGACGGGTCCCGCCTCGAGGGGCGACATGGCGACCATCGATGCGCACCTCGCCGCGATCCCGGAGGCCGAGCGCTCCACCTACGTCGCCTTGGCGAACACCGCATTCGAGCTCTCTGAACACCGCCGCTCGCAAACCCCGGCGTGACGTGGAGCGGCTGAGCACCCTCGGGGCGTGGCGTGAGTACGCGGGGTCCCAGCGCGCCGCCGGGCGTCGCGTCGGGCTGGTGCCGACCATGGGTGCGCTGCACGCCGGCCACTCGTCGTTGTTCGAGGCCGCCAAGCAGAACGGCGACGTCGTGCTCGCGACAATTTTTGTCAATCCTCGCCAGTTCAACGACGTCGGCGACCTGAACGCCTACCCGCGCACGCCGCAACTCGATCACCACACCGCCGAGCAGCACGGCGTTGACTGCCTGGTCGAACCGACCCTCGCTGAGATGTGGCCGGACTATCCGGCTCCGACGTCCACGACCGTGTCCGTGCGAGGCATCAGCGACACCCTCGAGGGCGCGGGCCGCCCCGGCCATTTCGACGGCGTCGCCAGCGTGGTGGCGAAGTTGTTCGCCGTCACCGGGCCGTGCCGCGCGTACTTCGGGGAGAAGGACTTCCAGCAGATCGTCGTGGTTCGCCAGATGGTTCGCGACCTGGCCCTTGACGTCGAGGTGGTCAGTTGTCCGATCGTGCGCGACGGCGACGGCCTCGCGCTTTCGAGCCGCAACCTGCTCTTGAGCCCCCCGGCACGAACTCGCGGTCTCGCGCTGTCGCGCGCGTTGCGCGACGTGCAGTCGAGCCGCGGTCCCGCGAGCGCTCAGCGGGCTCGAATGCGCCAGATCCTGGAAGAGTCCGATATCGACGTCGCCTACGCCGAGGTCGTCGACCCGGTCACGCTGGTGCCCACGGTAGATGATGAGGTCGGCGAAAGGCGCGCCCTCCTCGCCGGAATCATCGACGGCGTGCGCCTGATAGATAACGCGGCAGTTTTTGTTGAGGCGGGGAGAACCTGATGCTTTTGGCGATGGACGTTGGCAACACCGAGACACTCATCGGGCTCTTCGGCCCCCAGGCCCCCGACGCCCCCGACGCGATGGGTTTCGCGAGAGCGACGGACGAGCGGGGGCTGGCCTTTCACTGGCGAATCTCCACGATCGCCGAGCGCACCCCCGACGAGCACGCCATGGTGCTCACCCAGTTGCTCGACCTCGAGGGGATCGACCTGAGGACCGCCATCAGCGCGATGGCCATCTCGTCGTCCGCGCCCGCAGTTACCACGCAACTTCGTCGCATGGCCAATCGCTGGTTTTCCGAGCTGGAGCTCACGGTCATCGGCCCGGGCACCAAATCGGGCATGCCGATCCTCTACGACAATCCCCGAGAAGTTGGCGCCGACCGCATCGCCGACGCGGTGGGGGCGTACGATCTCTACCCCGGAGCGTCGATCGTGGTGGACATGGGCACGGCCACGGTCTTTGACGTGGTCAGCGCCAAGGGCGAGTATCTCGGCGGGGCGATCGCCCCGGGCGTAGCGATTTCGCTCGAGGCGCTCTACTCCCAGGCGTCGGCGCTTCGCTCGGTGGAGTTGGTTCGCCCACGCTCCGTCATTGGCCGCTCGACCGTGGAGTCAATCCAGTCCGGCGTGCTCTACGGTTTCGCCGCCCAGGTCGATGGTGTGGTCGAGCGGATCCTCGAGGAGCTGGGCGAGGCGACGGTCATCGCGACCGGCGGCCTCGCTGGCCTGATCGCGCCCCACACCAAGCACGTCCAGCACGTGGAGCCGTGGCTGACCCTCCACGGATTGCGTATCGTTCATGAACGGAATCATTCGGGAGACACTTCGTGACCACGCCTTACACATTCGCCCATAACGCCTACTGCGCCGCGCTGCAGCGCACGTACGCCCACCTCACCGACGGCGAGGAGTCGGGCCACACGGTGAACGTGGCGGGTCGCGTGATGCTGCTGCGCGCCCAGGGAAAGCTCGCCTTCGCGACGATGCGCGACTCCACCGGCGAGATCCAGCTCTTCGCCCTCGCGGCGCTGTGCGAGGGCTTCGACGAGTTCTCGAAGCTCCACCTCGGCGACTGGGTGGGGGTCACCGGCGAGGTCGTGCGCACGAAGCGCGGCGAGCTTTCGGTGAAGGTGACGTCGTGGGTCCGGCTCGCCGAGGCCCTGCACAACTTCGGCGACAAGTGGGCGGGCATCAACGACTACGACCTCAGGTACCGCCACCGTGAGGCCGACCTCTGGGCCAATCCGACTTCGCGCCGGTCGCTCACCCGTCGCAGTGAGATGCTTCGCAGCGTCCGCGAGCGCTGCTGGGCGGCGAACTTCATGGAAGTCGAAACGCCGATACTCAACGCCATCGCGACGGGGGCGGCGGCGCGTCCCTTCAAGACGTACCACCACGCCCTGGACAGCGAGCTTTTCCTGCGCATCGCGCCGGAACTCTGGCTGAAGCGCCTCGTGGTCGGTGGCTACGAGCGCGTCTTCGAGCTCGGGCGCGTCTTTCGCAACGAAGGACTGAGTCCGCGCCACAATCCCGAGTTCACCATGCTCGAGCTCTACGCCGCGTACTGGGACTACCGCGACATGATGTCGTTCGTCGAAGAGCTCGTATCGGGCGTCGCTCAGGACGTGCTCGGCACCACCGAGACCGAGTACCAGGGTCGGCCCTTCTCGTTCGCGGCGCCGTGGCCTCGCCGCACGATGGCCTCGCTCGCCAGCGAGGCGGTCGGCGAAGACGTGTCCGTGCACACCCCGCGCGAGCACCTCGCGAAGTTGCTCGCCGAGCGTGACGTGGCGGTGCACGCGTCGTGGGGCGCGGGGCGGTGCCTCGCCGAACTCTTTGAGGCGACCTGCGAGGAGAATCTCTGGGAGCCAATATTCGTCACCGAGTATCCCGTCGAAGTGTCGCCGCTCGCCAGGCGTCACCAGACGGACCCGGAACTCACCGAGCGATTCGAGTCCTACGCGGCGGGCCGCGAGCTCTCCAACGGCTTCAGCGAACTGAACGACCCCGTTGACCAGCGCGCCCGGTTCGAGGAGCAGGCTCGCCTCGCCGCGGCCGGTGACGACGAAGCAATGCAGATCGACGAGGACTACATCAAGGCGCTCGAGTGGGGACTACCGCCGACCGCCGGACTCGGCATTGGCATGGACCGGCTCGCGATGCTCATCGCCGACGAGCCGAGCATTCGAGAGGTCATCGCCTTTCCGACCCTGAAGCCGCTTCGCGACTAGTGCGAGGGAAGGTCCTCGAGTAGCGACTCGATGAGCGAACCGAAGCCATTGCGCAACGCCTCGCTCGGCAACGTTGCAAGGGTTTCGAGGGCCTGGCCGAGAAACGACTGGGCCGCGAGGATCGTCCGATCGATTCCGTCGGTCGCGACGACGAGCTTTCGGGCGCGCTCGCGATCGGCGTCGTTGAGCGCCGTGCCAAGGATGCTTCGAAGTTCGTCCCCGACGATGGGGTCGCGCAGGGCGAAAAGGGTGGGCAGGTTGTAAATGCCCTCCGCGAGGTCCTGACCCGCGGGCTTTCCCAGCTCGTTGTCGACCGCGGTCACGTCCAAGATGTCGTCACGCAGTTGGTAGATCATGCCAAAGCAACGGCCGAACTCGGTGAGGGCGTCGGTCTCCTCGGCGCTGAGGCCGGCGGTGATCGCGCCCGCGCGACAACTGGTCGCCATCAGCGACGCGGTCTTGCCCTCGATGGCCTCGTAGTAGTCGGCTTCGGTGCGTTCGACCGAGAACGCGGTTCGAACCTCCGAGACCTGACCGCGGGTGAGCCAGGCGAGGGTGCGCGCGAGCAGTCCGGCCATCTCGACGCCCAGGTCCGCGGCGATCGCGGCCGAGCGTGCCATCAGGTAGTCGCCCGCGACGATCGCGATGAGGTTGCCGTAGCGAGCGTTGACGCTGTCGACGTTGCGGCGTACCTCGGCTTCGTCCATGACGTCGTCGTGGTACAGCGACGCCAGGTGCAGCAGCTCGAGAGCGACGCCGCCCAGGAGGTCCTCCCTGGTCGCTTCCCGGGCGCCGCTGGTCGCGGAGGCGATCGCGAGCATCGGGCGCAGGCGCTTGCCGCCGGCGTAGATAAGGTGGGTTGTCACCCCGTCGAGGTACTCGTCGCCAAAAATGACCGATTCGGCCAATAAGGTCTCTAGGCGCCGGAGATCGGCCTCAACCGAAGCAAGCTGAAGTCGCTTAAGGGGGTTCACACCCTCCACCTTAGATGAGCATTCTGGGTGGTCCGAAGGGGAGGAACGGAATGTCGCTTCGCACCGGTACACTTGTAATTGTTGACGCGTAAAGGATGAACTTTGTTCGAACGATTTACAGACCGTGCCCGCCGAGTACTTGTGCTAGCGCAGGAAGAAGCACGCGACCTCAACCACGCCTTCATCGGCACCGAGCACATTCTGCTGGGTCTGATTCGAGAAGGTGAAGGGGTCGCCGCCAAGGCTCTCGATGCCCTAGGCGTCACTTTTGACGTCGTCCGTGAAAAAGTCGAAGAGGCCATAGGGGCCAACACCAATCCTTCACCGGGCTCGCCACCCTTCACGCCACGCGCGAAGAAGGTTCTCGAACTCTCGCTTCGCGAGGCCCTGCAGCTCGGTCACTCGTACATCGGCACCGAACACATGCTGCTTGGACTGGTGCGAGAGGGCGACGGCGTCGCCGCCCAGGTGCTCAGCGACCTCGGAGCCGACATGGCTCGGGTGCGTACGCAGGTTATACAAATGATGTCGGGCCAGGCCGGCAAAGAGTCCGGTCCTACGGGAGCGGGCGGCGGACAGAAGAGTGACCCCGAGGCCTCGGGTGGCTCGGCGGTACTCGATCAATTCGGGCGCAACCTCACCCAGCTGGCTCGCGAGGGCAAGTTGGACCCGCTGGTGGGTCGCGACAAGGAAGTCGAGCGCGTGATGCAGGTCCTGTCACGTCGCACCAAGAACAACCCGGTCCTTATCGGTGAACCCGGCGTGGGCAAGACCGCCATTGTTGAAGGTCTCGCCCAGAAGATCGTCGCCAACCAGGTTCCCGTCACGCTGGCGGACAAGCAGCTCTATACCCTCGACCTCGGCGCGCTCGTGGCCGGTAGCCGTTACCGCGGTGACTTCGAAGAGCGCCTGAAGAAGGTGCTGAAGGAGATTCGCACCCGTGGCGACATCATCCTCTTCATTGACGAGATTCACACGCTGGTTGGCGCGGGTGCCGCCGAAGGCGCGATTGACGCCGCTTCGATACTGAAGCCCATGCTCGCTCGCGGTGAGTTGCAGACCGTGGGGGCTACCACGATCGACGAGTACCGCAAGCACATCGAAAAGGACGCCGCACTCGAGCGCCGCTTCCAGCCCGTCAAGGTGGAACAGCCCTCGGTGGCGATGACCATAGAAATCTTGAAGGGTCTTCGCGAGGTCTACGAGGAGTTCCACGCCGTCAAGATCACCGACCAGGCGCTTATCGCCGCCGCGAATCTGGCCGACCGCTACATTGCCGACCGTTTCTTGCCCGACAAGGCAATCGACCTCATCGACGAGGCCGGTAGTCGACTGCGCATCCGTCGTATGGCGGCACCGCCGGCGGCGAAGAGGTTCGACGAGGACATTGCGCGCGTTCGCGCCGACAAAGAGTCAGCCATGGAGAGCGGCGCCCTCGAACAGGCGAAGGCCCTCGAAGAGCAGGAGCGCGAGCTCATTGCGAAGAAGGACAACTTGGACGCGAGCGTGAAGGCCTCCGGGGGCGAGACGTTCGATCTCGTCGACGAGGACACCATCGCCGAGGTGTTGGCGGTCTGGACCGGAATTCCGGTGTACCGCTTGACCGAGGAAGAGACGTCGAAGTTGCTGCGCATGGAAGACGAACTCCACAAGCGCATCATTGGCCAGGACGAAGCCATCATCGCGCTGAGCCGAGCCATTCGCCGTACCCGTGCCGGCCTGAAGGACCCCAAGCGTCCGGGTGGATCGTTCATCTTCCTCGGGCCCACCGGTGTTGGCAAGACCGAACTCGCCAAGACCTTGGCGCAGTTCCTCTTCGACGACGAAGACGCGCTGATCCAGCTCGACATGAGCGAGTACATGGAGAAGCACTCGGTGAGCCGACTCGTGGGCTCCCCTCCGGGCTACGTCGGGTACGACGAGGGTGGTCAGTTGACCGAAGCCGTGCGTCGCAAGCCCTTCTCGGTCGTCTTGTTCGACGAGGTTGAAAAGGCTCACCCCGACGTCTTCAACACGCTGCTTCAGATTCTCGAGGACGGGCGCCTGACGGACTCGCAGGGTCGCGCGGTTGACTTCAAGAACACGATCCTCATCATGACCTCGAACCTCGGCACCGCGGACCTTCGAAAGGCCGCCATTGGCTTCACGAAGTCGTCGGACGTCGCGTCGCACGAGCGGATGAAGGAGAAGGTGCACCAGGCCCTCAAGGCCCACTTCCGTCCCGAGTTCTTGAACCGTATCGACGACACCATTGTCTTCCACGAACTGACCAGGGCCGAGGTCGTCTTGATCGCCGACCTGTTCATCACCCGTCTGCGTGACCAGTTGGCCGTGCAGGGTCTGGGGCTGGAGCTTTCGGCCGCCGCCCAGGAGTTCTTGGCGGTGAAGGGCTACGACCCCGAACTGGGTGCACGACCTCTGCGTCGCGCCATTCAGACCTACGTCGAGGACGTGCTCAGCGAGAAGATTCTGTTCAAGGAGTTCCACTCCGGCCAGACGATCGTCATCGACACCGAGGGTGAACCCGACGAGGTCCACCTGACATTCGAAGGGGTCGAGGGCTTGCCGCCGTCGGTTGACTTCGAAGACCTTTCCACCAACGACTAGACGTCACAGCACACTTCTAGTGTCGTCAGGGTGAAGACGCGCTCCATTCATGTCTGTCGCGAATGCGGCACGAACTCGCCCCGGTGGGTCGGACGCTGTCCGGGCTGTGGCGAGTGGAACACCCTTGACGAGGAGCGTACGAACGCCCGGGTTTCATCGGCTCCGGCGGTAGTGACGAGGTCGCTGCACGAAGTCGGTGAAGGACCCGAGAAGATGACGTCGACGGGCGTCGGCGAGTTCGATCGCGTGCTCGGGGGCGGCTTCATCGCGGGTTCGACGACGCTGCTGTTCGGCGAACCCGGAGTCGGAAAGTCCACCCTCGCGCTCATGGCCCTTCGCCAGCTGGCTCTCGCGGGCGCGCCGGTCCTCCTGATCGCCGCCGAGGAGTCTGCGTCCCAGGTCGCTCAGCGGGCCCGTCGCCTGGGTGACGTGCCGTGCGGCTTGGAGGTGGGCGCGACGACGAGTGTCGACGCCGCCGAAGAGTTGCTTCGCGCCCGACGGCCGACGCTGTGCGTCATCGACTCGATCTCGGCGATGAGCGATGATTCGCTTTCGAGCGTGGCCGGCTCCGTGTCCCAGGTACGTCACGCCGCCGAGCGTCTCTGCTCGGCCGCGAAATCAACCGGCACGTCATTGATGCTCGTTGGTCACGTGACCAAGGACGGTGAGCTCGCAGGGCCGCGCACGCTCGAGCATCTCGTTGACACGGTCATCCGCATTGAGGGCGATCGCTACGGGACGCTTCGCTTCATCCGGGCGCTGAAGCACCGCTTCGGTCCCACGGGCGAGGTTGGACTGCTCGAGATGGTCAACGAGGGCCTTCGCGAGCTCCCCGACGTCGCCTTCGCCCTTCGCGGCCCCCAGCTCGATGTCCCCGGCGTGGTCTTTGCCGTCACCAACGACGGTTCCAGGTCCCTGCTGGTTGAAGTGCAGGCCCTCGTGGCTTCGAGCTCGGGATCGCCACGACGCGTCGCTCACCAGGTTTCGTCCCAGCGGCTCGCACTTCTGCTGGCCGTTCTAGAGGCGCGATGCAACATTGACACCAGCGCCGCCGACGTTTTCGCCGCGACCGCCGGGGGGCTACCCGCGAACGAGCCGGGCGTCGACGTTGCCCTGGCGCTGGCGGTGGCGTCAGCGGCGTTGAACTTCGCGGTTCCGAGGAGCCTGGCGGCGATGGGCGAAGTGGGCCTCGCCGGCGAGCTTCGAGGCGTCGCCGGACTCACTCGTCGGGTTCGAGAGGCCCAACGTCTTGGCGCCACGGCGGTGATTGTTCCCGCGCAGGGTGAGCTCGAAGAGGTACCCGGCGTGCGCGTGTTCCGGTGCCATTCCTTGGCTGAAGCCATAGAAGTGGCGCGGCGCGACACGTTGTGAACAAAGTGCGGTAGAATTACTAATCCCCCTAACGCCCCATTTGGGCGGAGTTTCTTTGAGGAGAACCTGATTTATGACCTCTCGTAAGTACAAAAAGGGAGATCGTCTCGTCTACCCCCATCATGGTGCCTGCACCGTGGAGAAGATCGAGAAGATGACCGCCTTCGATGTGAAGCAGGACTACCTCAAGTTGAAGGTGGCCTACACGGACCTCGTCCTGATGGTTCCAGTCGCCAACGCCGAGTCGGTGGGTCTTCGTGACGTCATCAATGACGAAGAGGTCGAGGAAGTCTTCGCCGTGCTGCGAAAGAAGGAAGCGCGCATGCCCACCAACTGGTCGCGCCGCTTCAAGAACCACTCCGAGAAGCTCCGTTCGGGCGACATCTACCAAGTCGCCGAAGTGGTCCGCAACCTTTCGATCCGCGACAAGGACAAGGGTCTCTCCGCGGGCGAGAAGCGCATGCTGACGCGCGCTCGCCAAATTCTCGTGTCCGAGTTGACCTTCGCGCTGAACGTCGACACTGAAGCGGCTGAAGAAAAGCTCGCCTCGGTTCTTCCGTAGTCATGTCCGTGGCCGCCATTGTCGTGGCCGGCGGCCAGGGAGTTCGTTTCGGCGGACCGAAGCAGTTCGCCCACATCGAGGACGAATCGGTCGCCACGCGCAGCGTTCGAGTCGCTAGGTCGGTCGCGTCGCGCGTCATCCTCGTGGTTCCAGAGGGTTACCTCGGCAACGGCGAAGGCGCCGATGCCGTCGTAACCGGTGGTGCCAATCGCGCCGCGTCAGTCCGCGCCGGACTGGTTGAATGTGCCGACGCCGACATTGTGGTCGTGCACGATGCGGCCCGTCCCCTCGCAACGGCCGCGCTCTTTCACGCCGTTGTCGACGCCGTTGTCGATGGCACCGACGGCGCTATCCCCGGGCTCGCCATCACCGACACGGTAAAACGCGTCGAACGAAGCGCCGCGGAGGCCGTGGTGTTGGAGACGGTGCCGCGCGGCGATCTGGTGACCGTGCAAACTCCTCAGGCATTTCGCCGCGACGTCCTGGTGCGCTCGCATGCGACGTCGCATGACGCCACCGATGACGCCGCACTCGTTGAGGCGCTCGGCGGACGAGTAGTGGTTGTCGCCGGTGAGATCGACAATATTAAGATCACCCGACTTGACGATCTCGAGAGGGTCGCATCGTTCGTGAGGAGTGGTCAGTGAGAATCGGTCATGGCATTGACGTCCATCGGACCAGCCACGAAGTAACCCGTGAACTCTGGCTGGGTCTGGTATTGATCCCCGACGGCCGTGGCCTCGTTGGTCACTCTGATGCGGACGTGGCGACCCACGCGCTCTGCGATGCGCTGTTGGGCGCAGCGAATCTCGGTGATATTGGCCGCCACTTTCCCGATACTGATCCTGAGTTCGCCGATGCTCCCTCAAGGAAACTCCTTGAGGCCACGCTCGATCTCGTCAAGTCCGCCGGTTACGTCGCGATTTCTGCGGATATCACGATCATCGCCGAGCGACCCAAACTGGCTGACTTCATGCCAGCCATGTCCAATGAGCTTTCGTCTGTTGTCGGCACGGTCGTGTCGGTGAAGGCCACGACCGCCGAGGGACTTGGGTCATTGGGACGCGTCGAAGGCATCGCCGCAACCGCCGTTGTACTGCTAGAGGAGAAATCATGAGCCCGCGTCCCGCACCTCGTCGAGGAGTACCTAAGGGACGTCCGCCGCGTCAAGGGGGTCGCCCCATGATCGGCGGCCAGGTCGGCGGACCCCGTCGCGCCCCTAGTCGTGAGAAGGAAGGGCTCGGCGGCGAGCAAGTTGAGGGACGCCACGCAGTTCTGGAGCTTCTGAAGGCTCGTCGTCGCTCGATTCAAAAGATTTACGTCGCCGAGGCGCAAGACCCCTCGGACATCCTGGACGCGATTGAACTTGAGGCACAGCGCCAGCGCGTTCCCGTCCAAGTCATCTCGATGGCCCGTCTGGACCGCGAGGCCCGCACGGAAGGGCACCAAGGCGTTATGGCTATTGCGGCCCGCCTTGAAACTGTGAGTCTTGAATCGTTGCTTCAGAAGAAGCACCCTTTCCTACTCGTGTGCGACGGGGTCACGGATCCCCGCAACCTCGGCGCGATGTTGCGCAGTGCCGACGGCGCGGGCGTGACGGGGGTCGTGGTGCCACGTCACCGCTCTGCTCGAATCTCACCAACGGTCACAAAGACGGCTGCGGGGGCCATTGAGTACCTGACGTTCTGTGACGTAGGCGGAGTTCCCGCCGCGATCGACCAGTTGAATAAAGCTGGTGTTCTGACCGTGGGGCTCGCGGGGGAATCCAAGGACTCCCTCTACGACCTTGATCTCGGTTCGGTCCCCGTTGCACTCATAGTTGGTGGAGAAGAGAAGGGCCTGTCCACGTTGACGCGCAAGCGTTGCGCCGCAGTCGTTTCGATTCCGCAACTCGGCAAGATCAGTTCGCTGAACGCTGGCGTCGCTGTGTCGGTTGCCGCTTTCGAAGTTGCACGTCAGCGCAGTCTGCACTCCGGTAATTAATTTCGATTGACATTTTCGTGCGACCGATGTGGTTATGATTCGCTTTGATATTGAATCGTCTTCCGCCCGTGGCACGAAAGCTAAACGCGGTTTTGGAGAAGTTGTAAGTACGGCTGTTTGCCCAGACGCACATTCCTCTATACAAAGGAACGTTAATGCGTCATTGGTTAAGCGCTGCTGCGCGTCATTTCACGACCGTGCTTCTAGTTTCCCTCATCGTCGGTTTGTCACTTCCAACTGCAGCGTTTGCGGTCAACGCGTTTCATCCCGTCACTTTTCTTGAGAACGACAGTCCGTCAGACCCAGTGAGCACGTTTCAGACGCTCAATTCGCCAGCGAATCTGACACCTTTCTCATCGCTTAGCCCAGCGTTCAGTAACACTGGATATGTTTTTGAAGATTGGAATACCGCGGAGAACGGCGGTGGAACCTCCTATGCAAATGGTGCCCTGTATTCATTCGCCAGTGACCTCACGCTCTACGCCCAGTGGACGGTGAATTCCGGCTTGGTCACGTTCTCCTCAAACGGCGGGACCGGATCCATCTCATCGCTCTCTGGCGCAGTTGGTTCCTCAGTCACTTTGCCCGGTGGGAGTTCACTGAGTTACGCCAACAACATCTTCAACGACTGGAATACAACTGCTAGTGGCAGCGGCACGTCCTACAGCTCTGGGGCGAGTTTCGTGCTCAGTAGTGCGCCAACGCTCTACGCTCAGTGGACGTCCAATGGAACAACCCCCTCACCCTCGGGTTCAAATTATGTCATCACGCCGAACGACGGCAGCGGAGTTGGCTCCCTGAGCCCCATTTCGCTTCCCGCTGGTGCGTCAGTTCAGTTACCTTCGAGCGCGGGACTTTCCAAATTGGGTTACACGTTTAGCGGCTGGTACACCGCGGCCACGGGTGGAATATTTCTAGGACTGGGCGGCGCTTCGTTTGTGCCGACCTCGTCAGTGCAGATATTTGCGCAGTGGACGGCGAATCCCGTCGTCACCGTTCGATTTTCTTCTAACCATGGCGCAGGATCAATTGTTGCGGTGAATGGTCTAGAGGGGTCCACCGTCGTGCTTCCAGCTGCGAGCAAATTGACGTACGCCGGTTACACCTTCGCCGGCTGGAACACGTTTTCAGATGCGGGCGGCACCTCGTACGCCAATGGAGCAAAGATCATTCTGAGTGACTCGATGACCCTGTACGCGCAGTGGTCTGCGCGCCAACTCGGCAAGGGCCAGTCTCTCTTGATCGGGGCCATCGGGCCATTTGCGAGTGGTTCGACCCAGCTATCAAATACGTTGAAGGATCAGGTTCGAAAGATTGCTCTTGCGATGAAATCGAAGGGCTACGTCTCGGCGTCCCTTTACGGCTACGCCACGGGCAGTGGGTCACCAGCGCTCAACTTGACGTTGAGCGCCAAGCGCGCGATTGCTGTCGTCTTCTACTTGCGACAACAACTCGCCGAGGTGCACACGAAGAGTGTCACCATGAGGTCTGCCGGAGAGGGCGCCATCAAGGGCTCGACGATCGCAATGTTCCGTCGCGTCGAGATTTTTGTGAAATAGGACCCTGGGGCTCCGCTTGTCCGAGGACCAGCGCAACTGCCCCAAGGGATCCGGCGATACACGCTTCGAGCCCGTGAACCCTTTGAAGGAGCGAGGTAAATCGGTTCGCGGGCTCAAAATTTCGCGCTGGGTGCCGGTGGAGGGATTCGAACCCCCGACCTGACGATTACAAATCGCCTGCGCTACCAGACTGCGCCACACCGGCTCGGAAATATCTAGGTTAGTGAATGTTGACGCATCGCTCTAGAGTTGGTGCAATGAGTGAAGCGTCACACCCCCAGCACGAGTCTCGCAACGACGGATCGCACTACCAGCCATCGTTGCTGGTGGTTCTGATAATCCTGGCTCTTTTTGTGGCGGCAACCTTTGCGATGCTCAAATCGACGAATGTTTCAACCCAAGGCGTCGCTACGTCGTCGAGCACCACGACGTCGAGTCCGTCGTCGACGGTAGCGACCGTGGTCACTAAATCGAAGGTTCGCGTGCAAGTCGCCAACGGCACTGGCACGACGGGGCTCGCACGCACTTACACCCAGCAGTTGCAGACTCTTGGTTGGGACACTCTTCCGGAAATGAACGGACCGAAGGTCGCCGCGACGATTATCTATTACAACCCCGACTCCTTGAAGGCGGCGCAGGAGTTGGCCAGCGAGATCAAAGTTAGTAATTCGGCGATCAAGCCACTCGACGGACTTAGCCCCGTTGCCGGCGCATCGGGCGATGACGTGATCATCATCCTGGGGCCCGACGTCGCAATTAAGGGTTAACTACACCTGCGGAGGCAGCGCCACTCTGAAACGAGCCAGCGCGGCTCGAAGCACGTCAACGGCCATGGGACGCAACTCTTCAAGTGGGCGGTTGCGATGGCGGCGCACGCCAAGATCAACTTGCGCCAGGCTGTGTACGCCGAACTGTCGGGCAATGTCAATCAGGAGAGCGATCTCCACTCCGTAGGCGGACTCGAGCGTGATCGAGTCAAAGGCGCTGCGTCGGCCGGCGGTTTCTCCGGCCAGCGGTTGGCGAATTTCGCCCAGGCCGGGGTAGAGGAGCGAAAGAATTGGGCGAGCTGCCAACTCGTTGACTCGTCCGCCGCCGGTGGGCATGTTGTGAAGTGGACGTTCGTAGTAACCCTTCACGAGTTCGATCTCTCTTCGTTCGAGGAGCGGTTGGACGAGACGGGGAACGAACTCAGCGGTGGTGTTGAAGACATCGGCATCGAGAAACACGACGAGCTCGGACGTGGTCGCCTCCAGCCCGACGCGCATGGCTTCGCCCTTGCCACCTCGTCCGGGCAACGCGATCACCCGGGCTCCGTGATGGTCCGCGACGGTCGTCGTGTCGTCGTTGGAGTGGTCGTTGATCACCACGAGTTCGTCGACGAATTCGCTGTGGTGTCGCACCGCGTCCAGTACTGCGCCAATGGTGGCCGCCTCATTCTTCGCGGGAATGATCACGGCGATGGATGTTGCTGCCTTCAGCATTGCCACCCGGGCCAGATCAAAATCCTCGAGGTTGAGCGTCCATGGGCCGTCTGAAGTCGTCACGCGTTAGAGGTTAGGGCGAAGTCTCGTGAATTCCCACTTGACAAAGTGTCGTGGAGCCGACAGAATTGAGGGGTCATCAAGAGCGACTGAGGGGCGGGCCCGCAGAAGTCGCGACAACCAGTGTGATACGTGAGCTACCCGCTCATCACACCAGGTGCCAAAGCCCGAACGATGAAAAGGGAGTTATGAGTTTCGCTACAGGTCTTTTATGTCGAGAGTGCGGTACCGCGTACCCTGCTGAGGCACGCTACTCGTGTGAGTACTGCTTCGGCCCCCTGGAGGTCGCTTACGACCTCGAGAGTGCCAAGGGCGTGGTCACGCGCGAGTCAATCTCGAATGGTCCCAATTCCATCTGGCGCTACGGGGCGCTGCTACCCGATCCGGGTGTCGAGCCGGTGGACCTCGGAGCCGGTTGGACGCCCCTTCGTCGGGCTTCACGACTCGCTGACGTCCTCGGGGTGAAGGAACTCTGGCTGAAGGATGATACGCGCAATCCGACTGGTTCGTTCAAGGACCGCGTGGTGTCGGTTGCCCTTTCGAGCGCGCGTCGCCTGGGCTTTACGACAGCCGCGTGCGCCTCGACGGGGAACCTCGCGACGTCGGTCGCCGCGCACGCAGCGTTTATCGGGTGGCCGAGCGTGGCGATTATTCCTTCGGACCTGGAGAAATCCAAGGTTGCGATGACGGCGATCTTCGGCGGTACCGTGCTGGGCGTCGAGGGAAATTACGACGACGTGAACCGCCTCTGTGTCGAGCTCGTCGCCGAACACCCGGACTGGGCGTTCGCGAACGTGAACCTTCGTCCCTACTACGCCGAGGGGTCAAAGACTTTGGCGTTCGAGATCTGCGAGCAACTCGGATGGCGCACGCCGGATCAGGTGGTCGTGCCGGTGGCGTCGGGCAGCCAGCTGACCAAGGTCGCCAAGGGCTTTCGCGAGTTCATTGAACTCGGGCTCGTCGACGGCCACGCACCGGTCTTGTACGGCGCGCAGGCGACCGGCTGCTCGCCCATTGCGACGGCCTTCGCCGAGGGCGCGGAAGTAGTGATTCCCCAGCGACCGAACACAATCGCGCGATCGCTCGCTATCGGCAACCCCGCCGATGGTCCCTACGTGCTGGACGAGTTACGCGCCAACGGTGGCGACTGTGGGTCGGTGCCGGACTCGGAGATTCTCGAGTGTATTGGCCTGCTGGCAAGGACCGAGGGCGTGTTCGCCGAAACGGCGGGCGGTGTGACGATTGCCTCGCTTCGCCAGATGATCAATCGCGGCACCATCGATCCCAACAAGTCGATCGTGGCCATCATCTCTGGCCACGGCCTGAAGACGCTGGACGCCGTTGTGGACACCGCGACGTTCTCTTCGACCATCACGCCTTCACTCGCCGACGCCGAAGAGGCGCTGCGCTTCCATCAGTTAGTTTCGAGCGCATCATGAGCGTCACGGTCCGCCTGCCCAGCCAGTTACGCACCCTCGTGGGCGGTGTCGGTGAGGTTCCCGTCGACGCGATGACCGTTCGAGAGGCGATCAATGCCGTTGACGAGGCCTACCCGGGCATTGCCTTTCGCGTGCTCGACGACCGCGGCGCTCTGCGGCGCTTCGTGAACGTTTTTGTGGCCGACGAGGACATCCGATTCCTCGATGGCCTCGATACGGTCCTCGAACCGGGCCAGACGGTTTCCCTGGTCCCCGCTGTCGCGGGCGGCTAGTTCGCGTTAGCACTCTTGCCCCTAGACTGCTAATATTGCTTTGCACCAAGAGGTGCGAAGTCGCAACTAGGAG
This sequence comes from Acidimicrobiaceae bacterium, assembly GCA_003141095.1. Lineage (GTDB taxonomy): Bacteria > Actinomycetota > Acidimicrobiia > Acidimicrobiales > RAAP-2 > RAAP-2. The sequence continues at coordinate 41,674 of PLKM01000061.1, forward strand.
GATTCACAGTGGCGAAACTGATCGCTTTCGATGAAGAGGCCCGCCGCTCTTTGGAGCGCGGCATGAACAAATTGGCTGACGCCGTTCGCGTGACGCTTGGACCCAAGGGACGCAACGTCGTGCTGGACAAGAAGTGGGGAGCACCCACGATTACGAACGACGGTGTTTCAATCGCCAAGGACATCGATCTCGAGGACCCGTTCGAGAAGATCGGTGCCGAGCTCGTCAAGGAAGTCGCGAAGAAGACTGACGACGTTGCCGGTGACGGTACCACCACCGCCACCGTCCTCGCGTGGGCCATGGTTCGCGAAGGTCTGAGGAACGTCGCCGCGGGCGCCAACCCCATGTCGCTGAAGAAGGGCATCGAGGCGGCTGTCGTCGAGGCGGTTGCGTCGCTGCACGATCTCGCCAAGCCCGCCGACACCAAAGAGCAGATTGCTCAGGTTGCCTCGATCTCTGCGGCCGACAATGAGATCGGCGAGATGATCGCTGAAGCCATTGACAAGGTTGGCAAGGACGGCGTGATTACCGTTGAAGAGAGCCAGTCCTTTGGGATGGACATGGACCTCGTCGAGGGAATGCGCTTCGACAAGGGCTACATCTCGCCCTACTTCTCCACTGACACCGAGCGCATGGAGGCGGTTCTTGAGAACGCCTACGTGTTGATCGTGTCGGGAAAGATCTCATCAGTTCGTGACGTGCTGCCCGTTCTCGAGCAGGTCATGCAATCGGGTCGCCCCCTGTTGATCATCGCCGAGGATGTCGACGGCGAGGCACTCGCCACGCTCGTGGTGAACAAGATTCGCGGGACCTTCAAATCGGTGGCCGTGAAGGCCCCGGGCTTCGGAGAGCGTCGTAAGGCCATGCTGCAAGACATCGCCATCCTGACCGGTGCCACGGTGATTGCAGAGGAAGTGGGCTTGAAGCTCGAGAGCGCGACGACCGAACTGCTGGGCACGGCCCGCAAGATCGTGGTCACGAAGGATGAGACCACGATTGTGGAGGGTGCCGGATCCGAGGACGACATCAAGGGTCGCGTCAATCAGATCAAGGCCGAAATCGAGAACACCGACTCGGACTACGACCGCGAGAAGCTNNCCAAGGCCGCCATCGAAGAGGGTGTCGTTCCCGGCGGCGGCGTTGCCCTGCTGCGCAGCCAGTCACGCATTCTCGCCATCGCCGACAAGTTGAGCGGCGACGAGGCGACCGGCGCTCGCATGGTCGCGAAGGCCGTGGAGGCGCCGCTGAACCAGATCGCGGTGAACGCAGGTCTCGAGGGTGGGGTCATCGTTGACAAGGTGCGCAATCTCGCCACACCAACCGAGGGCCTGAACGCGGCGACCAACGAGTACGAGGACCTCATCAAG
>PLKM01000061.1:43073-43797 GCA_003141095.1 Acidimicrobiaceae bacterium
TCCTCACGACCGAGTGCGTCATTGTTGACAAGCCTGAAGAGAAAGCCGCGTCGATGCCCGGCGGCGGCATGGAAGACTACTAAGTCGATTCAGTCGGAGTTTTTGCGAGAACCGCGGGGCGAAAGCCCCGCGGTTCTTAGCGTGTACCGGCCCGTTGGCGATGGGACCGTTCGCCGTAGCATGGGGTCATGACTTCACCCACGCCACTCGTTCCTTCTCGCGGTCTTAACGTTCTGCACCTCTTTTGTCATCCCGACGGTTCAGTGGACACCGCCGCGGTGCGAAAGATCGTCGATGACGCGACCGCGGCGGGCCTGCAAGTGGTCACCGCCGCGATCATGGGCGCGAAGGCGGACACCTGTTTTATGGTGCTCGGCGAGGACCTTTGGGACCTGCGTAAGTTTCAGTCAAGGATTCAAGCGTCGGGCTTCAGCGTCGCCGAAAGCTATGTCTCGGTCACCGAGGTCAGCGAATACGCCGGCGCCACGCCCGAGAAGATCCTCCAGGACCGGCTGTTTCCGGTTCTTCCCCCCGAAGGACTACGGGCGTTCTGCTTCTATCCAATGTCCAAGCGCCGAGGCGAAGAGCACAACTGGTATGCCCTCTCCTACGAGCGGCGCGAGCAGCTGATGCGCCAGCACGGCGCCCTGGGACGCGAATTCAAGGGACGAATCCTCCAAGTGGTGACCGGATCCACGGGACTCGACGACTGGGAGTGGGGCGT
>PLKM01000074.1:0-2343 GCA_003141095.1 Acidimicrobiaceae bacterium
GCTGGCGCTCACCGCCCGAGAGTTCATCGGGAAAGCGCGTCGCACGCTCCGCCAGCCCGAGTTCCTCGAGAGCCGCCATCCCCGCGCTGTGCGCCTTTCTGGTCGCGACGCCGTCGAGTTCGAGCGGCAGGGTGACGTTTTCTACGGCGGTAAGCCCAGCGAGGAGGTTGAAGTCCTGGAATACGTAACCGACCGTGCGCCGTCGCAGGCGAGCCTTGTCGTTTCGCGACATCGTCGATAGTGACGCTCCGTCGATAATCACCTCGCCGCTGGTCGGCTCCTCGAGGCTTCCCGCAATGGTGAGAAGAGTGGACTTGCCCGAACCGCTTGGCCCCATGACCGCGACGAGCGCACCGCGATCAACCGAGAGATCAATCTCGGTGATGGCGTGTACTTCGGTCGGGCCCTCGCCGTAGACCTTCGAAACCGCTCGCATCTCCAGGAAGCTCATCGGCATCCTCCCGTCCCTCGTCGAACTCTCGGAATCACCAAGTTGCATCGCGACTACTCGTCCTCGGTGCGCTCCAGGTAACTACTCATACTGAGGGTAAGCGAACCACCAGCCACTAGCAATCGGGGTAAACCCTGATGATTCCACCGCCTAATAAGGGTCAACCCTCGCTCGAAACGTGCTCGTTGTGTGACAGCACCCGTGAACTGCATCGATCCACATAAGGCGCTAATCGAGATGCGAACAATCAACTCAGACTGAGTCGAACATTGTGAGATCGGGGGGCCAATGTCCGCAATCTAATGGTGTCCGTCATCGTGGGCAAGTCAAACTGTCAACGTGCAGCAGTGCCTGGGCCCACCGGACATACCGGATGCAGGAGTGGTCCATGAGGTCACCGGGCACCTCGCTCGCGCCGTCTCCCGCTATCAGAACAGACGCCGTCCCGCGCACCCGGAGAAGAGAGCGCCGGGTATCGGTGATGTAACGACGGCGGACCCGGTACTGCGAAAGCGCGGACTCGGCAGCTGCGCTCGTCGATCCTCACTACGTGAGGCCGTTCTCCGCAATCACCGTGGCGTACCAGTGGAAGCTGGCTTTGGGCAGTCGATCGCCCGTCGGGAAGTCGACCCACACGATGCCGAAGCGCCGCGAGTAACCGCAGGACCACTCAAAGTTGTCGAGCAGGCTCCAGACGAAGTAGCCCTGGACGTTGACGCCCGCGTTCAACGCGTCGTGCACCGCCGTCATGTGATCGCGTAAGTAGTCGATACGCTCGTGGTCGAGCACGTGGCCATTAGGGTCGACGTAGTCGTCGAAGGCGGCCCCGTTCTCTGTGATGTAGATCGGTAGTGACGTGTACTCCTCCTTAATGCGGATCAGCAGCTCAGCCAGTCCCGACGCGTCGACCTCCCAACCCATCGACGTCGTCTCGCTCCCAGGGGTCTCGAGCGAAAGAACCCGCAGATCGGGGAACTGCTCGCTCAGCGGCACGAGGTAGCCCGCGGCGCGGGCCTCGCTGGCCCGCGTGGAGTCCATGACGGTACCCGGGAAGTAGTAATTGATCCCGAGGAAGTCAAGCGGCGTGGAGATGGTAGTCAGATCGCCGTCGCGCACCACCGAGAAGCCCGGTGCGAACCCTGCGTAGTGGTCCAGCATGTCCTCGGGGTAGCGAGCGTGAAAGACCGGCTCGAGGAATAGCCGATTCAAGTTGCCGTCGGCGCGCTGGGCGGCAGCGACGTCCTCTTCGTGATCGGTGCCCGGGCGAAACACCCCAAGGTTCAGCGTGATCCCGACCTCGGTCTTTGGACCAGCAGCTCGCAGGATCGGGACGGCCAGCCCGTGGGCCAGCAGAAGGTGATGGTTGGCCGCCGCGGCGCGTCCGAGGTCGTGAACACCGGGAGCGTGGCGTCCGGAGCCGTAGCCCAGCCAAGCCGAGCACCATGGCTCGTTCAGGGTGATCCATCGCGTCACGCCGTCGCCGAGGGCGTGGGCGACGATGTCGACGTACTCGGCGAAGCGCTCGGCGGTGTCGCGCGAAACCCAACCCCCCTGATCTTCGAGCGCCTGAGGCAGATCCCAGTGATAGAGCGTGAGCGTGGGCTCGATGTCGCGCTCGAGCAAGCCATCGATCAGCCGTCGATAGAAGTCGAGACCGGCCTGGTTGGCCGGTCCCTTGCCGTCGGGTTGGATACGAGTCCACGCGACGGAGAAGCGATACGAGCCAACGCCCAATTGGTGCATTAGCTCGAGATCCTCGGTGACGCGGTGATAGTGATCACACGCGATGTCGCCGTTGTCGCTGTTCCAGACGGCGCCCGGCTGGTGGGAGAACGTGTCCCAGATCGACGCGCCGCGTTCGTCCTCGTGGACCGCGCCCTCGATCTGGTACG
>PLKM01000074.1:2399-10876 GCA_003141095.1 Acidimicrobiaceae bacterium
GCGGAGGTGATTTTCTAGGAAACTGCCGTGATGTGGGTCAAGATGTACGGCAGTTCGGGGTCACCGGGCGCCGGGTCCATGTACGGGTTCGACGGCGTCGGGAAGCCGGTGTAGCTGGCCGTCGAGTACTCGCACCACGTAGCTCCGTAGAGCAACGGGATGACCGGTAGCTGCGTCGCTACAACCTTCTCGAGGGGCAACGACGCCGCCTTCACGGCCGCTGTGTCGCTCGGGTTCGTCCCGGCCAGCCGGGTCAGGTCCGCTTGTACCGCCGCGTTGTGGTAACGACCGAAGTCGGCGACCGCCGACTTGCCCATCGGAGCCGAGGTGCTGTAGTCCAGCCAGTTGTCATACTGGGTGTACGGATTGGTGCCACCGTTGCCCCAGTGCTCGATTGTCGTGAAGTTCCCGTCAGCGGAGTCGGTGTACCACTGTGACGGCTGCACGCCGTAGACCGTGGCGTCGATGCCCTCGGACTTCAGTTCGGATGACATGAGCTGCGCGTCCGCGTAGTAGTCCGAATAAGAGATCGGATCCTCGATGGTGAACTTGATCTCCTTGCCCTTCTTCGCGTAGAAACCTTGACTGTTCTTCTTGTAGCCGTCCGTCGTCAGGATTTTCTTCACCATGGCCGTGTCACTGGTGACCTTGATGTCGTTCTTGAACTGAGAGCCCAAGTACGCCGACTGGTTCGGCAGGATCAGCCCGCTGAGCGAGGTCGCCGGCTGCTCGTAGCCGCTCTCACCCTTGATCCCGAGCTCCTTACGGTTGATGCCCTCGCTGATTGCGGCGCGAACCTTTGGGTCGTTGAGGGGCGCCTTGGTGACGTTGAACTCCAGCGTCACCGTGTTGCCAGGAGCAAAGAATGTGTGATTCGTTGCCTTGTCCTTGTCGACGAAGATACTGTTCACGTTGGCAATGTCGTTACCCGCCCAAGTGAGGGTCCCGTCAGCCAGGTCGGTCGCCGCGTCGGAGTTGGTGTCCACGCTCAAGACTTGGACCTCGCTCGCGGCGGGGGTCGAGCCCCAGTAGCTCGTGTTCACCGCGTAGTCAACGACGGATGACGAGTAGCTCGTAGGGACGTAGGGACCCGTACCGATTGCCTGAGTGTTCGACACCGTTGTCGTGGCCACCGGGGAGTAGGTCGTCCAGAAGCTCGATGGCACCATCAACTGATCACCCGCGATCGCCGTGATGTTCGCGTACTCCGCCGACGCGTAGTTCAGCACCACCTGGTTACCGCTAACGGTCGCCGGGCTCGCGAGCGGCGGAAGACCGTTCACGTTCGCGGCGGGATTGTCGTTGACGCCGTTGAATGTCGCGGCGACGTCGGCCGGCGTAAAGGCCGTGCCATTGCTCCACTTAACGCCCGTGCGGATCGTGAAGGTGAGCGTCTTGCCACTATTGGACCAGACGTACGCCGTGGCGAGCCACGGATACGAGGTCCCGGCTTTGATCGTGTCGAACTGGAACAGCGGTTCGTACACGAGCGAGCAGACGGCCTCCTCCTTGCAGAACGAGTTCGAGTCGTACGGGTTGAAGTTGTTCGTAAACGTAACGCCCGTGTTGCCCTCGAGCACCAGGGGCGAGCTGGCGGCGGACGCGGCACTTAGGCCCACGCTCGTCACGATGCCCAGCGCCACACAAGCCGTGGCGGTTAAGGCGATTCCTAGTTTTCTAAACATGATTTTCCTTTATATTGATAATGTCCAGCCGGCCTTCGCCGACGTTTCTGATGAACCGTGAGTGGGTCCTTAGTGAACTACGCGAGGCCGGTTGGGCCTTTGCAGTCCGGTCGCCGCGGCGACCCGGATGACGGGGCGGGCGACGAAGTCTTAACTTGCGCTCATGTCGTCGTGGTGGCCCCCTCTCCTCGTCGCTTCGGTATCGGCATCTCTACCGAGACCTCAGGTCGGTCCCGGTAGAGCCAGCACTTCGACGTGTGGGAGTCGCCGACAAGGAACGCGGGCGGCTCCTGAGTCCGACAGATGTCCATCACATGGGCGCAGCGTGGGCTGAACCGACAGCCTTCCTGGGCGATGGTCGTCAGGTTCTGCTCCCCGATGTCGGGTACGAGCGAGAGCGGGTTGGACGGGTCCGGCACCGAGGCGATGAGCAGTTGAGTGTAGGGATGGGTCGGGGAGTCGACCAGCACGGTGCCGCGCGAGCGCTCGACCACCTGCCCCGCGTACATGACGATGATCTCCTCAGCCAGGTAGCGAGCCGAGGCGATGTCGTGCGTGATGTAGAGGATCGCCAGCCGTTCGTCGTCGCACAGCCCGCGCAACAGGTTGAGCACGCCCAGGCGGACCGAGACGTCAAGCATCGAGATCGGCTCGTCCGCAAGCAGGACCTTGGGCTGCACACAGAGCGCGCGGGCAATCGAGACGCGCTGAAGTTGGCCGCCGGAGAGCTCGTGAGGAAATCGGTCGAGGAATCGCTCGGGCGGCTCCAGGGACACCCGGCGAAGGGCCGACTCGGCCAGTGCGCGCGACTCGTCTTTCGACGCGCCGTGAATCCGCAGCGGGCGGATCAGGTTGTGGTGGATTTGGTGGACCGGGTTCATCGAGCCGAAGGGGTCCTGGAGGACGAGCTGGACATCGGAGGTGTACGCCAGCGAGCGTCGCGCCTTCGGCGCGATGGGCGTTCCCCCCAGAATCAACTCACCTGCCGTAGGGGTGAGAATTCGTGCCAGCAAGCGGGCGAGCACCGACTTGCCCGAGCCGCTCTCGCCTACGACGGCCGTCACCTCGCCCGCGCGCAGATCAAGACTGACGTCGTCGACCGCCCGCACGATCCTCTTCGCGCCCAGTACGTGGCCGGGCACTCTCACTTTGAAGTGCCGCGTCAAGTGCCGCGCCTCGAGCTCGCTGACGACTGTGTCCGTGTCGCTCACGCCGCACCCCCTTCACCCGAAGACGTCGTCGGCGCCGCTTGACGCAGCTCCACGGGGACAGCCGCGTGCGCGCCGTCCACGTGCAGCCAGCACGCCACGTACCGATCCTCTTCGCTGAGTCTCGCAAGGGGCGGCCTCTCCGTGGTGCACCGCTCCATCGCGTAGGGGCATCGGGGATGGAAGGCGCAGCCGCCCGGCATATCTGAGAGGTCCGGCGGGGCGCCGGGGATGCCCGTGAGCTCCTGGCGCTCACCGTGCATCGGCGGGAAGGAGTTGAGCAGCCCGAGTGTGTAGGGGTGGCGCGGCGCGTCGTAGAGCGCGCGGGCGCCGGCCCGCTCGACAAGCCGGCCCGCGTACATGACGACAATCTCGTCGGCTAGTTCCACGAGCAGCGAGAGATCGTGGGTGATGAAGATCATGGCGAAGCCGAATCGTGCGCGCAACTCAGCGAGTTCGCTGAGGATCTCACGCTGGGTGACGACGTCCAGCGCCGTGGTGGGCTCGTCCATGATCACGAGTTGGGGGTCGAGGGCCAAGGCGAGGGCAATCATGACGCGTTGGCGTTGGCCGCCAGAGAGCTCGTGCGGAAAGCGCTGGAGGCGGTCCTGATTCAGCCCGACCATTTCGAGCAACTCGATTGCCCTCGCCCGCCGATCGGCTCTGGACATCTCACGGCGATGCGCCTTGAAAACCTGGTTGAACAGGGAGCCCACGCGCACCACGGGATTCAAGGCGTTGAGCGCGCTCTGAATGACCACCGAGATCTGCGTCCAGCGAACGCGTCGAAGCGTCGCCTCATTGGCGGTGACGAGGTCGATAAACTCGTTGGGCCCGCCCTCGCTAGCGGGACCGACGTTGAAGAAGGCCGTGCCGCCGGTGATGAGGGCGGGTGCGCGCAGCAACCTCGTGAAGCCGTAGACCAGTGTTGACTTTCCCGAGCCGCTTTCGCCGGCGACGCCGAGCACCTTCGAACGATCGAGATGGAGGTCGACGCTGTCGACGGCCCGCACCGCACCCTCGTCCACGCCGTAGTCGACGCAGAAGTCCTTGATCTGCAAGATGCGCTCATTCGCCGCGGGGCCGGACGGCGGCCTCGCGGCGCCGTCGACCACGTCCGCCGGGGCGCGGCGCTCGAGCGCGTCGGTACTCACGACGCAGCCTTCGAGGTCGCCGCGGGGCCGGACGCTTTGGCCACCACCGGGCGAAGGACCGGCGTCAGACCGAGACGCACACGCCGGGGAAGGCCACGGCGGCGACGCTGGCGAGCGGTGAGTCCAGATTCGCGCAAACGGGGGTTGATGAACTCGTCGATGCCGAAGTTCAATAACGACAGGCCCGTGCCCACCAGAGCAATGCACACGCCCGGCGGCACGAACCAGTACCACTCCCCCGACAGCGGGGCGTTGTTGGCCTGCGCCCAGAAGAGCATGGTGCCCCAATTCCACACCGACGTGCTCGTCAAGCCGATGTAGGCGAGCGTCACATACGCCCCGACGGAATAGAGCACCGTGAACAACAAAGAAGAAGCCAAGACCGGTAGAAGATTCGGCGCGACCTCGGTGAGCATGATGCGCCACCGGCTCTCACCGATGATCCTCGACGCCTCGATGAAATCTCGGTTGCGTAGTGACATCGTCTGGGCCCGCAGTACGCGCGCTCCCCACGCCCAGCCAGTCAGTGAGATCACGAGCCCGATGATGAGAGCGTTCGACCGACTCCCCACGGGAAGGTAACTGTCGATCACGATGAGGAGAGGTAACCCGGGAATCGCGAGGAATACGTTGGACATCAGCGACAGTCCGTCATCCGTGAAGCCTCCGAGGTAGCCCGCGGAGACTCCGACGAGTGTCGACAACGCGGTCGCCACCAGTCCAGCCACGAGAGCCACCACGATCGTGGCGCGCGCGCCCACCAACGTCTGAGAGAAGATGTCCTGGCCCAGGCTGGTCGTGCCGAACCAGTGATGCCACGACGGCGCCAGATTCGCCGCGAACGAGGTGTCGTTGGGGCTGAAAGGCGCGAGGTATGGCCCGAAAATTGTTAACAAGAGGAAGAAGACCGTGATGCCGAGCCCGAGCACGACCTTGGGCGACCGGGGCAGGTGCCGGGTCTTCACGCTGTAGCCTCCGTCCTCGTGCGCGGATCCAGGACGAAGTACACGAGGTCCGCGACGAGATTGGCCGCGAGGACCGCCAACGTGATGATCAAGAAGATTCCTTGGATGAGCGGATAGTCCTCATTTTGAACCGCGTTCAAGAGAAGATCGCCCACGCCGGGGTAGTTGAATACAAGCTCCACCAGCAATGCGCCCGAGACCACGAGGCCGATAGCCAGCGACAAATTGGCGATACTCGGCAAGATGGCGTTGCGGGCTGCCGTCATGATCACCTTGCGGCGTGGCAGGCCCATCGCGACGCTCATGAGCACGAAGTCCTCGGCGACCATCGTGATCATCATGTTGCGCATGCCCAGCATCCAACCGGCGATCGAACTCAGAACGATGGAGATCATGGGCAGCTCTCCGTAACGGATTGCGCTCGACACGAACGCCCACGTCCACGACGGCGTCACGTTGAGGCTGTACGCACCGAGCTCGGGGAACCAGTGCAAGTCACTGCCAAAGACCAGCAGCATCACGGTGCCGAGGAAGAAGTACGGTACCGCCTGGAAGAACGTCGCCGTTGGAATTAGTGAATCCATCCGCGACCCGCGGGTCCAGCCGAGCAGCGCCCCCGTGAACGTACCGATGAAGAAGCTCAACACGGTCGAGATGCCAATCAATCCCACGGTCCAGGGCACTGCGCCCTTCAAGATGGTGCTGACCGGTTGCGACAGGGTGATCGAGACCCCGAGGTTACCGTGGAGCATTTGGTCCAAGTAGGTGAAGTACTGATGGACAAGGCTGCTGTGCAGACTCCCGCCGAAGGAGAGTCGAATGGAGTTGACCTCGGCGGGCGTCACGTTGTACTGAAGCTTTCCAATGAGCGTCTGAATGGGGTTGCCCGGCATCATTCGCGGCAGCAGAAAGTTAGCCGTGACGGCCACCCACGCCGTGACGACGTAAACGCCCAGTCGGCGGGCGATCGGCAGCACGCTCAGCCCACCCCTCGCCCATCGACGGCGCCGGCCGCCATCTCCAACGTCGCCCCTTCCTCCACACAACCGCAACTGCGGCGCACAACCAGTTGAGTCGGTAGAACCACCGAGTGAGTCATGCTCGCGGCGCCGTCGAGGGCCCCGACCAATGCGTCGACCGCCTTCTCCCCGAGCAAGTTGCCCGATTGCCGGATGGTGGTCAGGCGCGGACTGAAATAGCGAGTGAGGGTAATGTCGTCGAACCCCGTGACGGCGATGTCGCCGGGGACGCTGAGCCCCGCGTCGCCCAACGCATAGATCACGCCCACCGCCATCTGGTCGTTGGCGCACGCGAAGACGTCGGGCATCGGCGCCCCGAGGGACATCCGCTGGCGCATGGCCGCTGCCCCACCGCCCGAAGTCCAGTCCGCCTTTAATACGTCCCGGTAGGCAACGACGCCACCCAAGCGCTCGATGGCCGTTCTGAAGGCGACCTCTCGGGCCAGGCTGTCGGGGCTCGCATCCAATCCCGACACGAAACCCGCTCGCTCGATCCCGTGAACGCCTACCAGGTGCTCGGCCAAACTGTTCATCGCGTGCTCGTTGTCGGCGCGCACCGTCATCGCCGACGTCGAGTCACCCCGTCCCGCGAGCAGCACCAGGGGTATGCGTCGAGCGAGGTCGTTCGCCTCGGTGTCGCTCAGAATTTGATCGAGCACGATTAGTCCGTCGACGGTGCCCGTCAGATTCATCAAACTCGTCATGCCCTCGGGCCTGGAGGGCACCGCGCTTCGCAGCAGCAGCGAGTAGCCCAACGCGGCCGCTCGCGCCTCCGCGCCCCGGATCACGATATCGGTGTAAAGCAGGTTTGCTTCTTCGACCCCAAGTTGGCTGCCGTCGACCGGCGCGTGGGTGAAGACCAGCCCAAGGATCCAGTGCTTGCCCTTGGAGAGACGTTGCGCCACGGCGTTGGGCACGAACTCCAACTCCTCCATGGCCGCGACGACCTTCGCACGAGTGGCGGGCCGCACCGACGACAACGAGTTGAGGGCACGACTCACGGTGGCAATCGAGACCCCGGCGTGTTTGGCCACGTCGTAGATGGTCGGCTGCGAATCGGCCATTCAGTCCCCCAAACGAATCGCCTTCGAGCATTATGCTCGGGTGTAATCGCTTACAAGATACACGTCGCAGGGTTCCGTGTCAATTACGTGAATGCTCTGTTTCTCCACCAATGTGTCCGCATCGCACGGAGGTAAGGGCTTCCCGGAGAGCATCGGTCACCACCACGAAAGTTCATCTGTAGCGGGCGTTCACGCACCTGTCGTCTCGTGTCCTCCCCAGAAGGACGGACCTATACAGCGGAGCTAAATCGATGCGCGTAAACTCCTCGGCGCCGGTCCCCCGAGCTCGTGAAACCTTTCATGACCGATCCATGAACGTGATCTCCTAAGAGCATTGACATACAGACGCACCTGGGGCAGGCAAGCGGTCCCGCCGCATCTCGGCCACGACTCGCGATCTCTCGCACTGATTGTGAGAAGAATGTTGGTGTCGTCGAGTCGGGTCTGACCCACGCACTGGCTGGCCGCGAAGTGCCTTGCAGCCAGGTGTTTGTGGAAGCATGTGTCGCGTGCACGCAGTTGAACTCGTCTTCGCCCTTGGATGGGCTACGTTCTGGATCTACTGGCTCGTTGCAGCTTTCTTCATGAAGAGGGGCCACGTCTCTTGGTCCCTTGAACTGCGTATCAGGGCGGTGGTTGTCGTCTTAGCGATTCTCTTGCTCCGCTTAGGAGCATTTCGAGACGGTGGCCTCAACTCCGATCCGTGGCGCGCTGGCCTCGGGCTCTTACTCTTTGCGCTCGGGCTGGGGTTCGCGATCTGGGCCCGCCAACATATCAGGCGCAACTGGGGCACCCCGATGTCGAAAAAGGTCGAACCGGAGTTGGTGACGAGCGGCCCCTACCAGCTGGTCCGCCACCCCATCTACTCCGGCATCCTGCTCGCGGGTGTCGGCACCGCAGTAGCGCTGAGCTGGATGTGGCTGATCGCCATGGTCCTGGCCGAGGTCTACTTCGTCTACAGCGCGACCGTCGAAGAGCACTACCTGACCGAGCAGTTCCCCGACACGTACCCGACGTACAGACGCTCGACCAAGATGCTCGTGCCCTTCATCTTCTAAGCGGATGGGGTCGGCTTTCGCCATCAACGGTGAGATCATCTCGTCGAAGGGGCGGCACGGGTGCGTGTATCACCGCACCCGCAAGCTGCGCGAACTTGAAAGCAGTTGGCAATTGCCTCTAATCAACCGAGACACATGCACTCGGAAGATGCTGATGTCGGAGGCCCGACGCAAAAGGTCTGCTATCAGCCACAGGCGATGAAGCGGCAACCGCAAGGGCCTATCCTCCGGAACCATAAATCGGTTCCCCCGACAGGGTTAACGCCAATCTTGAACTGCTCGGCCGAGGGTCTCGCTCACTTCGGTGCTTAACAGCGGGGCCAG
>PLKM01000079.1 GCA_003141095.1 Acidimicrobiaceae bacterium
CCATCGCCGCGGCGATACCCACTGCGGGCGAGACGAACTGCTGGACGGTGAGCGCACCGATCTGCGAGAAGTACGACATCGTGGTCTCGCCGCCGTAGTTCTGCCAGTTGGTGTTCGTCACGAACGACGAAGCAGTGTTGAAGCTCAGTGCCGGGCCCACCGCACCGAGGTGCTGCGGGTTAAGAGGCAACGAGCCCTGAATACGAAGTATCACGTAGGTGAAGAGAATCGAAACGGCGGAGAAGACGATGACCGCGCCGGCGTAGCGCTTCCATGTCTGCTCCTGCTCGGGACTAGTTCCGAGCAGGCGGTACACCGGCCGCTCGACGAACTTGAGGAAGTGGACCCGGCCCTCGAAGACCGCAGCCATGTAGGAACCTAGGTACCGCCACGTCAAACCGAGGGTAACGACGAGAAGCACGAGAGTGAGAAAGAATGACATTTAGAACTTCTCCGGCTTAAACATGGCGTAGCCGAGGTACAAGAACATGACCACGGCCACTGCTAAAAGGATGTCTTGGACGAAACTCATACGCGGTCCAAGGCCCAAACGAGTCCAAGCATCGCGAGAGCGAACCCTACGATGCCCAGTAGTGAATAGATATCTGCCATGGAGCAAGTCTTCTTCGAAGAATCTCAACAGATTCTTAATATGCCAAGTGGGGTCTTAATAAGTTCTTCTTTTCCACCACAAGCAAACCTGGGCGACCATTAGTGGAAGAATGGGAGTGTGCGTGGACGCCTGGCTGGCCTGATCGTGGGGGTGTCCGTCACCCTGATTTTGACCTTTGCCCTTCTGCCGCTGCGCGATCACGTCGCCGTTGCCACCGTGACCCTGATTTTCATCATCCCGGTGATCCTCGCAGTGGTGTGGGGCGGCCTCATAAGCGGCCTCATGATCGTCGTGTTCGGCGCGCTACTCCTCGACTACTGCTTCATCCCTCCCTTCGGTACGCTCTCCATTGGCTCCACCCAGAACTGGGTTGGACTCGGCGTCTATCTGGTCGTCGTGGCGTTGGTGGCCCGCGTCGTCTCGAATCTGAAGACCGCTCGAGTGGAAGCGCACCGCAACGCGGAGAATATGCGACGCGTCTACGAACTGTCCGAACAGCTCGTCCAGGAGCGTTCCGTTGATGACCTGTTGATCACCATCGTTCGAGCCGTCCAGAATGTCTTCGGCTTCGACGGGGTGTCCCTCTTTGTCCTGGTCGACCAGAGTCTCAAGATGGCGGCATCAGTCGGTGAGTCGCTGACGGCTGACGAACTGGTGCGGCTCCACCCTCACCCTGGGCTCTCAGAGAGCATCTCCACCGCTCTCGGTTCGACGGGGGACCTGCGCACGGTGGCGCTCTCGTCGTTGGGTCGACCAACGGGTCTCCTCGTGCTAAAGGGTCAGCCGATTTCCGACGCCGATCGAACCGTGCTCATCACCTTCGCCAACGACGCCGCTCTCGCCATGGAGAGGGCTCATCTTCGAGAGCAAGCCCTGAGGACTCAGCTCCTCGAGGAGGTGGACCGATTGCGTGACGCGCTGATGGGCGCCGTCTCGCACGACCTGCGCACACCACTTGCCACCATTAAGGTCGCCTCATCGACGCTGGTCAATCAGGCCAAGCTGCTTTCGGCGGAGGACTCGCAGGAACTCCACGAATTAATCGAGATCGAAGCGGATCGACTCACGCGACTCGTCACGAACCTGCTCGATATGACCCGAATCGAGGCGGGTGTGCTCAAGATCAACCGCACCTCGACGACGGTACAGGACTTGATCGACGAGGCGCTGTCTGCAATGGGTTCAAGCCTCAAGAACCGGCGGGTGAATGTGTGCATCGACGACTCTTTGTCCGAGGTGAGCATCGACAGATTGCTCATGGTTCAAGTACTCGTCAATCTGCTGGACAATGCGCTGCGCCATTCTCCGCGCGAGGGCGTTATCACGATCCGCAGCAAGATGAAGGACGACCGAGTCGTCGTGTCGGTCGCGGACGAGGGAGCGGGCGTTCCCCTCGAGGATCGTGACACGATCTTCAACCGATTCGTGAAGTTCGACACGGGCGGGCGGGCCGGACTCGGACTCACCATCGCCAAGACCTTCGTCGAGGCCCACCACGAGGAGATCTGGTACGAGGACAGTCCCGGCGGAGGCGCCCAGTTCGCGTTCTCTATGCTTCCCAGTGAGATGAAAAAAGTGGACATTCGTTAACCATGGCAAAGGTCCTGGTGATAGACGATGATAGGTCCCTGTTACGCGCGCTTCGCCTCGGGCTGAAGGCCGGCGGTCACGAGGTCTTCACCGCCGAGACGGGTGAGAATGGAATGACCCAGACGGCCCTGATATCGCCCGACGTCGTCGTGCTCGACGTTGGTCTGCCCGACATGGACGGACTATCGGTGTGCAAGAGAATCCGTCAGTGGAGCGACGTCCCCATCATCATCCTGTCCGCCACCGGGGCGGAGAACCGCAAGGTGGCCGCACTGGATGGCGGCGCCAACGACTACGTGACCAAGCCCTTCAGCATGGCCGAGCTCGAGGCTCGCATCCGGGTGGTCGTGCGCAACCGTACTTCCGACGTCGACCAAGCAGCGCCCGCCCTCGTGCGCTGTGGAACCCTTGAAATCGACCTGGTGCACCGCGAAGCAAGCCTCGAAGGTGAGAAGGTCCAACTCACCGCCAAGGAGTTCGAGGTCCTGTCGTTCCTCACCCGGCACGCCGGACGGACGTGCACTCACCAGATGATCTTGAGTGCCGTGTGGGGCGTTGGTTACGGCGAGGAGGCCCAGTACGTGCACGCCTACGTGCACCGGCTGCGCCAGAAGCTCAATGATGAATCCGGGCAGCTGATCCGGACCGTGCCCGGCGTCGGGTACTTCCTCGACGCGCCCGAAGCAGAGTAGGTTGCTCGGTCACCTCGGGCGCATCCTTCGAGCGGCACGCTACGCCAGTTTCGTGATTTCGACCGTGACGCCGAGCGCCCTCGAGGGCGCACCGTGGTAGATGCCCTTCAGCGGCGGCACGTCACCGTAGTCCCGACCCTTCGCCACGACGACGTGGTGGAGCCCAATGTCATTCCCGTTAGTGGGATCCACACCAACCCACTCGCCGCAAAAATATTCCACCCACGCGTGGCTCTGACCGAGAACCGTTTCGCCGACGGCGGCGTCCGCCACGGGGTGAAGGTAGCCACTCACGTAACGGGCGGGAACTCCATGGCCGCGAAGAAAGGAGATCATGAGATGCGAAAGGTCCTGGCACACACCGGTCTTCTGCGTCCACGACTCGAAGGCGGTCGTAGTCACGTGCGTGGAGCCCGAGACGTAGGCGACCCGGTCGCGGACAAAGGATGACACGTGGGCGGCGAGATCATCAACCTCTTGGTTCAACGTCTCACCCGCGAGTTCGTCATGGAGATCCCTCGGAAGCACGGTGCGAGGCCCCGCCTTCAGATACTCCGAGTACCGATCAACGACCGTTGGGCTCCTCAGCTCTTCGAGCGAAAGCGCCGCGGCGCCGCGTTCAGTCGCCGTGACTTCAACTAACGCCTCGGCGGTGACCTCGAGCTGACGGTGACGTTCGTGCAGATCAAACGCCGTCACCGCCGATCCGAAGTAGTCGAGATAGGTCAGCTGGGACGCAATGGGTGACGTTCGGATCGACGCGTCGAGGACGTGCTGGCGAGAGGAGCTGAGCGGCGTCATACGTGCCTCGTTGTACGACGACTCCGCGAACCCGTCGTAGATGAAGCCGGTGACGTGTCGAATCGACAAGCGAGAGGAACGTGGCGTCACGGTCACAGACCCTGTTCGGTAGCCCACGGCTGCGCGATAACTTGACGAAAATAGCGGCCGGCGATTTGGTCATTGGCCGACGCGCAGGTCTGCTCCAGGAACTCGAGAAGCTCTGGCAGTTCCGCGACGAGTGTGCCCGGGTCGGAGAACTCAAGGCGGTTCCTCGCCCGGCCAATGGTCCGGCGGACATTTGAAGTGTCACCGACCCGGCTGTGCGAAGTTGTCAGTAGATCGAGCGAAGTATCCGCGACGTTGAGCACGTGAAACACCGACCGAGGGAAGAGGCGGTCCAGCAGCAAGAAAGCGGCGAGTGATTCGGAGGTCGCGCTGCCCCTCGACTCTCGCAAGTACGACTCCAACGCCCCCGCCGCTCGAAGCAGGGTGAGCCAGTCGGGCGAACTCTCGAGACCGACGAGTTGCGCGTCAAGCAGACGGCACGTCATGTCAATCCTCTCGATGCTCCGCCCGAGCACCAAGAAGTGCCAGCCTTCGTCGTGGCTGATGGTGGCGTCACTGAGTCCGGCAAAGAGCGCCGCACGGTCCGAGACGAACTTGAAGTAGCTCGCGGCGCCAACGCGTCGCGCCAGGCGCTGTCGAGTGTCGACCTCCTCGTTGGCTCCGTTGAGACACGCCCACATCTCTGACGAGATGACCTCTCGTGATCGTCGGGCGTTCTCGTAGGCCGCACCCAGCGCGCCCGTGATCGTACTCGGGCTCTCGCGCGAGTACACCAGATCTTCCAGTACCACCTCGGTCGTCGCGGGCCGATCCTCTCCAAGTTCCACGCCAAGAATCTCGAAGAGCGAGCGGCACGCGTTCTCCGGATCGCCGAAGGGATCCTCGGCGATGCGGTGGATGTAGGCGTTGATGATTCGAGCCGTACCGTCGGCCCGCTCGACGTAACGACCGATCCAGTAGAGCGATTCGGCGATCCTCGAAAGCAGCCTCTGCTCGGTCATTGTTCCGCTTCGCCGGCGTGTGACGGATCACGCTGGCGGACAATGGCATTGACCCCTGGGCGCACACGGGTACCACCGCTCGCGCCATTGCCCGACGGCTCACTGGCCCAGTCGGGATCAGCCAACACCCACGTGTCCTTGGACCCGCCACCCTGGCTCGAATTCACAACGAGGGCGCCTTCGGGCAACGCCACGCGAGTGAGTCCGCCGGGCAGCACCCACACGTCGCGACCATCATTGATGGCAAAAGGACGCAGGTCCACGTGGCGTGGAGCAATCTTGCCGTCAACGTAAGTGGGCAGCGTGGAGAGGGCCACCGGACGCTGCGCGATGAACCCTCGAGGATTGGCCTCCACGTTTGCTCGAAGCGCCAGGAGTTCCTTCTCGTCGGCCTGCGGCCCAATGACGATCCCTTTACCGCCCGAACCATCGACCGGCTTCACCACGAAGTCGTGCAATCGGGTGATGACGTCGCTGAAAATCTCCGGATCGTCCAGGCGGTACGTTTCCACGTTCTGCAGAATCGGCTCCTCGTTGCGGTAGTAGCGAATCAGGTCGGGCACAAACGTGTAAATCAATTTGTCGTCGGCGACGCCATTGCCGAGCGCGTTCGCGATGGTGACCGTATTTGCGCGCGCGGCGTTCACGACGCCCGCGACGCCGATGAGCGAGTCCGGACGGAAATGCACTGGATCAAGCCACTCATCATCGACACGCCGGTAGATGACGTGGACGGGTCGCTCGCCCTCGGTGGTGCGCAGCATGACTCGGTTCCCCACCGTCACGAGGTCGCTTCCCTCCACGAGCTCCACGCCCATCAGCCGAGCCAGGAGCACGTGCTCGAAGTAAGCCGCGTTGTGCACGCCCGGAGTGAGAACGACCACGGTGGGATCGCGCACCTCCTCGGGCGCCGAGAACCGCAGGGCGGCGAGGAGTCGCTGCGGATATTCATCGACCGGGTGCACCCGTTGATTAGTGAAAAGTGAGCCAAAACTCTGGGTCATGGCCCGACGGTTCTCGATGACGTAGGACACGCCCGACGGGATTCGAAGGTTGTCCTCGAGAACTCGAAAATCTCCTCGTTCATCTCGAATGAGGTCGACGCCCGACACCGTGATCCTGGGGGCGTGCGACGGCACGATGCCCACCGCTTCTCGACAGAAATGGGCGCTCGAGGTGATGAGGCTCCTCGGAATCACTCCGTCGTCAAAGCAGCGTCCGTTTTGGTACACGTCACTGAGGAAGTTCTCGAGAGCCACGACGCGCTGCTGAATCCCACTGGAGAGGGTCTCCCATTCCAGTGCGCCGATGATTCGAGGAATCAGGTCAAGGGGGAACGGACGCTCTTCGCCGTCGTGGGCGAAGGTGACGCCGCGTTCGCGAAAGATCCGCCCGAGTTGATCGAATCGGGTTTGTAGTTCACCTTCGCCGTAGCGCTCGATTTCGGCGACCACATCGCGATAGATGGGCCGCGGCTTTCCCGGCTCGCTGAAAACTTCATCCCACGCCTGCTTGGGATCAATCTCCACGTATGACTGTCCCATGCTCCAAGATATCTCCAGCAGTGTTTCGAAAGTATTTCCAGACGCGCCAGACAGAGAATTGTCCGGCCGGTCCTGACTTTCCAATGTTTTCTCCAATACGGTGTCCTGGAACTGTCGGCGGCCGGACCATCAATACCGTGTACCTTGACCAAATGGAACTCAACGAAGCCCTCGCACTCGGTACCGATAACTTTCGTTCCCTGCTGGAGCAGGCGTCGCCCGATGACTGGGTTCTCCCGACTCCTTGCGAGGGTTGGTCGGTGAGCGACCTCGTTGCCCACGTTGCGCGAGGCTCGGACATGACCGTTCTGCTTCTCAACGGTGCCTCGCGGGCCGAGTCCTCCCAGATGTTCCAGCAGCAAACGCCCAGTGACGCCCTCGGCGAATGTCGTCGCGCCCTCGAGGCTCAACTTTCGGCGTTGACTGGCGTGGTCGACCTCGATCAAATCGTCCACCACCCCATGGGAGATATTTCGGTGCGCCAGCTCTTCGATTTTCGAATCGGCGACCTCACGCTGCACGCGTGGGACCTCGCACGCGCCCTCGCGCTGAGCGAAGAACTCCCCGAGCAACTGGTTGAGCACGTCTACGCTGCCCTTCAGCCAATGGAGGCGTTCATTGGTCAGATCGGCGTCTTCGGTACAGGCCCATCGGGAACTATTGACCCCGACGCGTCACTCCAACTCAAGTTGCTCGATCTGACCGGACGGCGTCCCTAGATAACCGCACTGCGAGCCACGAGATGACTGCGCTCGACGATGCCGGGTACTGGAGGCTTGAAACTTAAGCGGGTACCCTCGCCAGCGAGTCGCGAGCGGCCTCGTACGTCATCCAGTGACCCTCTTCAAAGTCGTAAAGTTTGCACGCCTTGGTCGCCCGTCGAAAGTCTCCGAATCGCCACGGCTCGTCGTGCACTACATCGGGAAAGGCCTTTTCGATGGCCTTGGCCGCTTTTTCGAGGTTGTACATCGGGATACGCATGTCCACGTGATGAGGAGTATGAATCATGATCCAGTGGAAGAAGAAATTAAGGCCCTTAGGCACCCGCAAGACGGTCGTACCCTCCATCTGACCCCTGAACTTCGTCCACTCGCCGCGCTTCCACCAGCGAATATCGGTCTGCACATGATGCACGTGAACCACCGAACCGATCATGACCGAGAAGCCGAGGAACGGGATGATCTCAACTCGAGCCACCAACCAAAGGGCGCCCCACACCGAGTGGGTACGCGCATAACCCAACGACGCGAAACCC
The DNA here is from genome assembly GCA_003141095.1 of Acidimicrobiaceae bacterium. Classification (GTDB taxonomy): domain Bacteria; phylum Actinomycetota; class Acidimicrobiia; order Acidimicrobiales; family RAAP-2; genus RAAP-2. The sequence goes on from PLKM01000079.1 coordinate 7,545, forward strand.
ACCGCCATCAGTAAGACGAACGCGCCCACCAAGAACCGATCCCGGCGAATTGCTTTAGCCCAGCGCGCCGGGGGCTTGAAGGCAATCATCTTGTGCCACCACACTTCTTTTAGGTAGTAGAGACCCGTTCCCATCCACGACCATTCGATCCGGTGCATCAACTTCGAGCGCCGACTCTTCGCCTCGTACTCTTGGGCGGTGACCGGGTGCCACACGAAGTCGTAGCCCTGACGAACAGTGAAGGCGTGGTGAATTCGGTTGTGGCCCAACACCCACGCTTCGAAAACATGCCACGAGGGGAGCATCGCAAGCTTTCCGATCACGATGTTCTTGCGTTTCGAGTTGAACAACGCGCCGTGCGCAGAGTCGTGCGCCACCACGAACAAGCCAGTCACGGCGAGGACCAGGACGATCTCTATGGGCAGCACGAGGAGGGGATTCGTCACGAAGACGAGTAGGACTATGAGCCCCACGTAAATGATGAGATCTCGAAAGAAGTAGAGCATGCCCTTCCATGTCGGATTTTCATAGAGCTCGCGTGGGATGGCGTCAATCACGGGCTTCAGCGACCCCTCGCGAACTGCCCCGGGTCGATCTTCTAGCGAATCATTTGACACGTGACCCCTCTTCGCTCGTCCCGTTTTAACATACGTCAAAACCGGTGTGATGCCCTGCATGGAACATCTATCACCAGTCAAGGCTAGATTCTTCGCCACCCGACCCGTTAGGGGCTTAAGTCATAGCCAACTCACCCAGTCGCCTTTGACAGTGCCACACCCCATCTGTCTGCGGTGGTCGCAGCGCGGACCTTACGATTCCACAGTTCCCAGAGAGACACCATCCAGTGAGGTTGTTCGCCTCCCATCAGAGCCACGAATCTCCAGTAACTGCGAGCAGCCCTTGAAAAGCGTCGGCGCGGAGCGCTTGGAGCTAAGGCTGGCTTCGCCGGTGGATCACTACTCCTTGTCGGGACGGGCCACCTCTATTTCCACCAGTGGTAAAAGACATGGCAATCACGACCTGCCGACTTTTGGAGCGAACGCCTGGCTCGATGTGACACGGGCCGGATTGATCGAGATCTCCGACGACGACGGCGAAACCTCCACTCGGAGTTCAAGCCCGAAGCTAGGGAGTCCTGGCCCGTAGAGCTTGACCTCGACCTCGATCGAATTAGGCGTCGTCGCCCGCACGTCGTCGACGTGTGGCAATGTCACAGGGTGATCGAAATCGAAAAGGAGGGCTGCGTGATCAGAACCCGCAAACTCATAAATGAGTGAACTTCGACCACGTCAGCGCGCCTTCCAGGCCGCGCTCGATGAGATGGGGAGGCCCGGTTCGCGTCGTCTCATTCCAACCCCTGCCCTCGTCTGTGAACTGGATCTTCTTTCGACGAACATTGCGCTCATGGCGGACGCGGCGGCTTCGGCGGGAATCGCCCTTCGGCCCCACGTAAAATCGCACAAATCGGCCTTCGTGGCCAGGCGTCAACTCGAAGGCGGCGCCGCCGGACTGTCGTGCGCAAAACTCTCGGAAGCGGAAGTCATCATCGAACGCCTGGTCGCTGACGGCTACGAACGGAGGGTCTCGGTGCTCGTCACTTCCCCACTGGTGGGAAGTGCGTCCGCGATGAGAGCAGCGGCCCTCGCCGAAAGCTGCGACTTGATTGCCGTCGTCGACCACTTCCAGGGCGTGGACGAATTGGCGACCGCCTTTGAGGGCACCGGCACCCCCCTCTCGGTGCTGTGCGACGTCGACGTGGGGCTCGGGCGGACGGGAGTGGTCGGGCCCGGGCCAGCTCTTGGTGTGGTGGAACGTATCGAACAGAGTCCTTGGCTTCGCTTCGCCGGTGTTCAAGGATACGGCGGACATCTCCAGCACATTGTCGGACGCGACGAACGACAAACTGCCGCCAGGGAATCCGCCAATCGGCTGGTGGATGTCATTGACGCCCTGGAGTCGAACGGTCACGGCGTGACCCTTCGAACTGGAGGTGGCACCGGCACGTCGACCATCGAGTTCGAGATAGGCCTGCTCAACGAATTGCAGCCAGGAAGCTACGTTTTCATGGACCGTGAGTACCGCGACGCGCTCGGAGACGATCCAGAAGGGCGCTTCGCTCAGAGTTTGACGATCTCGACCACCGTGATCTCGGCGAATCAAAAGGACTTCGTGACCGTCGATGCCGGATTGAAGGCCATGGCAACTGACGCCGGCTCCCCACTCGTCGTTGGCCATGAACGAGACGCGCAGTACCACTTCTTCGGCGACGAGCACGGGTTTGTCACGAACGGGCCAGACGGCGTATTCAGTCGGGGTGACCGAATCGACCTCGTGCCACCGCACTGCGACCCAACCGTTGATCGATACGACTTCTTCTGGATCGTACGAGGCGACATCGTCCTTGGAGTCGCTGACATCGCTGCGCGCGGATGCTCTCAGTAGTTTGAGCGGATGGTACGCCTTCGAACAGGGATGATCGAAGGCTCGATCCTTACGAAGAAGAGCTCGTGCCTCGACGCTGAGTCTGAGTTGAGTCCCAACGAGTGGT
>PLKM01000081.1 GCA_003141095.1 Acidimicrobiaceae bacterium
GCCATGGTGTTTCCCGGCGGCTGCCTCCCTTCGGTGGCTTCGATCACCGCTTCGCTGGCGCGGGCGACGGATCTGCGTATCGTCGACCTCGAGGACATCGGCCGCCACTACGCCGAGACGCTGGCACGTTGGGCGGCGAACCTGGACTCGCACGAGCCCGAGCTCCAGCGCCTCGGGGTGGGCGTCGAGCTCCGCCGGCTCTGGACCCTCTACCTCGCGTACTGCGAGGCGGCGTTCCTGGAGCGTCATATCTCGGACGTCCAGCTCGTGTTTCACAAGCCCGGGGTGCGCCCGGTGCTCGGCTACCGGCCGAGTTGACTCAGTCCCGGAGCTGGGCGAGCACTTCACGCGCGGCGCGTCGACCGGAACCGATGCTCGCGGGAATTCCTACGCCGTCGTACGCGCTGCCCGCGAGGGCGATGCGCAAGGTCGCCGCGGACGCCTTGGCCGAGGCGACCATCTCGTCGTGGCCGAGGTAGTACTGGGGAAGACCCGCGGGCCAGCGTTGAACTTTCGCCTCGAGCACGGTCCCGAAGCGGGGCAGCAGTTGCTCGAGTTCGCTCGTGACGCGACTCGTGAGCTCGTCATCGCTCATGGCCGCCCAGCGATCGTCGTCAATCCGTCCTACGTGCGCGCGAAGTACGACGTCGTGTTCGCGGGTCAAGCGGGGCCACTTGCGGTCGAGGAACGTGACGGCGGTCACCATCATCGTCCCCTCGCCCGACCAGTGGGTGCCGAGGGGCACCAACACCCCGGTGCCCTTCTCGGGCAGCGTGATCTCGGATCGCGCCAGGTTGAAGCTCACCATTGCGGCGCCAGCGCTCGGAATAGCGCGAAGACGCTCGAGGTTCGGGTCGATGTCGCCGACGAGCTTGGCCACCACCGGAGCGGGTGTCGCGAAGATCACCGCGTTGGCGAGCGTGGAGGTCGTGGGGGTGTCGACTTCCCAGGGGTAGATTCCCGACGGCGTTCGTCGAACCGCGCTCACGCCGACCCCCGTGCGAAGGACTACGCCTCGTTCGTGCAGGTGGCGGGCGAGCTCGACCGGCAGCGAACCCACGCCGCCCAGCAACGAATAGAACGCCGGACCCGAGGTCACGGTCTGGGCGGCGGGGCCGGGATTGACGGGTCCGCTCGGGCGCATCGCCTTCATGAGCGACCCGCCCTTTCGAGCGGCGTCGAGGAGCGGCGGAAAGACCGACCTCGCCGAGAGGTCGTCGATGCGTCCCGCCTGGATGCCGCCGATCAGTGGCTCGATGAACTGATAGGTCAGTTCGCGCCCCAGCTTGGTGCGCGCGATGGTGCCGATCGTCGCGTCGTTACCGACGCTCAGTCGCCGGGGCATCCACTCGTCTCGGCGCGCGGCGAGCTTGGCCCTCCACGAAAGCCCCCTCATTGATTTCAGGGTCTTCGAGTACGCCGGAAATCCGAGCACGAGCCCCTCGGGCAGTACGTCGAGGGCGCCGTTGAGCCAGATGGAGGCGCCGCTGGCGTTGATCGCCTCGAGTTGGTCCTCGAGTCCAAGCTCGCGCACGAGGGTCACCGCCTCTGGCCGGCGAGCGAGGAATCCGTCGGCGCCGAGGTCGATAGTCCGTCCGGCGAACGAGGTGGTGACGAGCGCGCCGCCGAGGTGATCGCTGGCCTCGATGACCTCGACGCGTGGTGAGTTCTCGTCGGGGCCGTTTGCGCCACCGGTCAGTTCCCACGCGGCGCTGAGACCCGCTATCCCTCCGCCAACGATGACGACCGACGGCCTCGCCACTTAGGCCGCGCTCCGGATCACGTTGGCGAGGATCTCCATGAAGGCGTGATCGTCGTTGAGCGAGCGCGTTCGAATGAGGTTCAGGCCAATCTCGTTCGCGACGCCCAGGGCTTCGATGTCGATGTCGAAGAGCACTTCAAGGTGGTCGGCGACGAAGCCGATCGGACACGACACGACGTCGGTGACGCCAGCCGCTTTCTTGTCGCGCAACACCCGCAAGATATCGGGTCCGATCCACGGGTCCGCGGTTCGTCCCGCGGACTGCCACGCAACGTCCCACGCTCGAACGCCCGCGAGTCGGGCGGCCGACTCCGCGCTCTCGCGCAGCTGCATCGGATAGTTGTCGCCGTCGGCCAAGATCCTCTCGGGAAGCGAGTGGGCGGAAAAGATGACTTCGGTGGAGTCGAGGCGTTCGTGCGGCACTCGGGCGAGCGCTTCATTGACGCGTGACGCGATGAGCTCGAGGAAACCCGGCGCCTCGTACCATTCGCCGATCTCGACGAACTCCACCCCCTCACCGAGGGTCGCGCGAGCGCGCTCCATGTACTGGACCGTCGACATCGACGACGAGTGCGGGGCGAGCACGAGACCGATCACCTTGGTGAAGCCGTCGCCTCGAAAGGATTCAGCGGTCTCTTCGAGCATCGGCGGCTCGTACTTGGAGCCGAAGCGAACGTCGAAGGTGTCGGGGCTCAGGGCTTCGAGGGCCCGGGCAATGCCCTCCACCTGGTCGGCGGTGCGCTGGGCGAGCGGCGACGTGCCGCCGATGGCGTTGTAGCGGCGCACGAGGTCGCTCAGCAACGCGGCGGTGGGAGCGTGGCCGTGGCGAATTCGCGTGTAGTAGGCCTCCACGTCGTCCGGGGTCGTTGGCGTACCGTACGCCATGACGAGAACACCCGTCTTCATCGAACGCCAGCCTTGCCCTCTTCGTGCACGACGCGTACCACCGCTTCGAGGACCTTGGGGTCGGTCGAGGGCAGCACGCCGTGGCCCAGATTAAAGACGTGGCCCGACTGCGTGCCCGCGCGCTGGAGAACCTCGCGGGCGGCTTCGACGCCGAGTGCCTCGCCGCTCAGACAGCGAGCCGGATCGAGGTTTCCCTGCACCGGCATGTCGCCCACTCGGCGGCGCCCTTCGTCCAGGTCCACGTGCCAGTCGATGCCCATCACCGAACTGCCGGCACCGCTCATCAGATCGAGGAGTTCACCCGTGCCCACGCCAAAGAGGATGGTCGGCACGTCGAGGTCGGCCACCGCTTCGAAGACGCGCGCCGTGGCGGGCAGGGCGAAGCGCCGGTACTCGTCGCGGGTGAGGGATCCGGCCCACGAGTCAAAGAGCTGTAGCGCCCTCGCGCCGTGCTCGACCTGGGCGCGCAGGAACGACACCGTGATGTCAACCAGTCGATCGAGCAGTTGGTCGAAGAGCACGGGGTCGCGGTGCATCAGGCTCTTGATCACGGCGAAGTCGCGCGTCGGCGCGCCCTCGACGAGGTAGCTCGCGACCGTGAAAGGGGCGCCGGCGAAACCGATCAGCGGCGTGTCGGTCGACTCGAGTTCGTGCACCGCGAGGTCGACCGTCTGGGTGACGTGGGCGATGTCGGCGTCGGTGAGATCTCGCAGCCGCTCGAGATCGGCGGCATTCGAGAAGGGCTTCGCGATAACCGGACCGCGACCGGGCACCACTTCGACGCCGAAACCAATGGCGTGGTACGGCACGACGATGTCCGAGAAGAGGATCGCGGCGTCGACGCCGTAGCGGCGAACGGGCTGCATCGTGATCTCGCAGGCGAGCGCGGGGTCGGCAATGGCGTCCAGTATGGATCCGGCGCCGCGAAGGGCCCGATACTCGGGCAGCGAGCGTCCCGCCTGGCGCATGAACCACACGGGAACGTGTTCCACATCGTCGCCGCGACAGGCCCTCAGGAAAACTGGGTCGCTCACTTGTCTCCTTTTTGCTCCTCCCAATCTAGGGGAGCCGGTTGTGGGGGGCCGTTCGAGCAGCCGGTCTGCAGGCTGACCGAGACGGTCTCGCCCGTTCCGACGATGTCGCCTATTCCCATTAGACTTGTCAGACTCCAATTCGGGGCTGTACGAGAGGTCAAAATGGCACACGAGCGTGAGGTCGCGGAGGAACAGGCGTTCCTCGATCTTGCCCTGGTGGCGCTCGACCACATGCGCGACGAGGCTCGATCACTTCGTGACAGCGCGGCCGTTGCCAACATGCGCGGTGCGGGCGATCTCGTGGAACGCGACGTCGTGATGGGCACGGCGCTCAACCGTCTGGACCAGTTGGCGATTGGCGACCAGCCCCTCTTCTTTGGCCGAATTGACTACGTCCCCGACGACACCGGTCAGGTCGACAAGTACCACGTGGGTCGACTCGCGGTCTCGGATGATGAGCTCAACCCCCTCGTCGTGGACTGGCGCGCACCCGTCGCCGAGGCCTTCTACCGCGCCACCGGCGTCGAGTCGCTCGGTCTCTCGCGCCGCCGCCATGTCGCCATGCGGGGGCATGAGGTCATCAGCGTGGAGGACGAGTACTTCGCCGACGCCAACGGCGAACTCATGTTGCCCGAGGATGAGGTCCGCTCCGCCACCGAAGAAGGTCTGGTCGAGGGCGGTCTCGCCCTCGGTGGACCGGGGGCGCTGCTGGCGGCGCTGGGACGCGCCCGCACCGGGCGCATGGGCGACATCGTCGCCACGATCCAGGGCGAGCAGGACCGGATAATTCGCAGCCCCCTCGCGGGAGTGCTGCTCGTCCAAGGCGGCCCCGGCACGGGCAAGACGGCGGTAGCCCTTCACCGCGCCGCGTATCTCCTCTTCACCTTCCGGGCCACGCTCGAACGCCAGGGCGTACTGGTCGTTGGACCCAATCCGCTGTTCTTGAACTACATCGAAAACGTGTTGCCGTCACTCGGTGAGTCGGGCGTCACGCTTTCGACGATCTCGGGTCTCGTCACCAACGTGGACATTCGTGGTCGCGAAAGCGAAGACGTCGACCAGCTGAAGGGTGACGTGCGCATGGTCGCCCTGCTGGGGCGCGCGCTTCGCACTCGTCAACGTCCGCTTCGCAGCGACGTTCGCATTCCGGTGGGACGAGCCATTGTCGTTATGAAGGCCCGCTACACCGAAGAGGCCGTGGAGCGCGCCCGGCGTCGTCCCGGGAACCACAACCAGCGCCGTTCGGCGGTGGGCCGTGAGCTCGCGAACCGACTCGCGCAGGAGTACTACCAGCGGTTCGTCCGTGAGGGCATGGACGACGTTGCGGGTGTGAACGAACTGGCCGATCTCATCCGCGCGAGAACGGAGTTCAAAGAGGCCCTGCAGCGCATCTGGCCGCGACTGTCCGGTCAAGAGCTCCTGCACGACCTCTTCGGCGCGCCNNAGTGGACCAAGGCCGACGCGGCGCTCATTGACGAGGCGCGAATCCTCCTCGGGCCCCAACGGCGCCCGCGCCCGCCGGTCAAGCTGGGCGAGTCGGGAATCCTCGACGGCATCGACCTCGACTCGTACGCGGGCGATGTCCGCGCGGCGGCGCTACGAGAGGCGCAGCGCCTCGCTCCACAGCAAAGCAACGAGCTCGACGAAGCGGAGTTCGTGACCTACGGCCACATCGTGGTCGACGAGGCCCAGGACCTTTCGCCCATGGAGCTGCGCGTACTGAAGCGCCGCGACCTGACGGGCTCGATGACCATCGTGGGCGACATGGGCCAGGCCACCACCGTGTCCTCGTCGGTCTCGTGGACCTCGGTGCTGGAGGTGCTTGATCCGCGCCGTGCGCCCATGCGCGTCGATCTGACGGTCAGTTACCGCACCCCCGAGGAGGTGCTCAACTTCGCGGCGCCCACCCTGCTCGCCGCGACGCCGGGTCTCGAGCCGCCGCGTCCGGTGCGCCGCGCCGGCTTCACACCGATTGTCGAGGTCGTGCGCCCCGACGACTTCGCCGCGACGCTCGTGAACGCCACCCGACGAGAAGTCGAGGCGGTGGCGCCCGGGCGCGTGGCCGTCATCGTCACGGGACGGCGCGTCGATGAGATCGTCGCCATTCTCACGAGCAACGGCCTTGACGCCGTTGATCCCCGTGTCCAGGAGTCGAAGGGCCTGGGTGCCGACCTCGTGGTGCTCGGGGCCGAAGGCGCCAACGGGCTCGAGTTCGATGCCACCATCGTCGTCGAGCCCGGTCAGATCGCGAGCCGCGGCTCATTGGACGCCTCGACGACCACCCCACGGGGCCTTCGCACTCTCTACGTGGCGATGACCCGTCCGACGCGACGACTCGCCATAGTCGCTTCTGGAGCACTGCCCGCCACGCTGCTGTAAGAGTTCTCAGCAGCGCGGCAGCACCGGGTGCGTCGTTTCTACTAGAAATGTAGGCGTGAGTCAGGCGATTCCCCTCAATAGCCTGGCGAAGCAAGAGAAGATCGTCCACGATCGTCCACCGATGCTAGCCATTGGCGTGATGATTTGGCTCGGCAGCGAGCTGATGTTCTTCTCGGGACTCTTCGCCGCATTATTTACCATCCGCGCACATCTGGCGGCGTGGCCTCCCGTCGGCACGCACCTTGACGTCCTGCAGTCGGGCATCTTCACCATCATCCTGGTGGCGTCGTCGTTCACGATGCAGTGGGCCGTGTGGCTCATTGAGCACCGCCGACGCGACGAAGCCCGTCGTTGGATCATCGTGACGATGATCATGGGCACGTTGTTCATCAGCAACCAGGTCTACGAGTGGACGCACCTGGCGACGCGTTGGTACACCAACTCGTACGGTTCGGTGTTCTTCATCACCACCGGCATTCACGGTCTCCACGTCTTCCTGGGCCTCGTGGCCATGGCCTTCTTGCTGTTTCGTATGCGTGGCAGTGAAGGGGACCCCGGCGAGCTCTCGACCTTCCAGGGCGTGAGCTACTACTGGCACTTCGTTGATGTCGTCTGGATTGGGCTCTACTCGGCCCTCTTCCTGCTGAAGTAGGTCGAGGCGTGCTTTCCACTTATCTGAGGCGTTTGGCCATGCTGTCAATCGTTTCGATGTTCGCGATGGGACCTCTCGTGCTCTTCGTCGGCAGCGCCAACGCCTCGAGCCACACGGCGGACCAGACCACTCGAAAGAACTCGGGCACGCCCAATTCGAGCGACGTCACCATCAATCCCAAGACGGGCGTCGTGATCAGCTACGGCGACAGCGCGATCACCTACAACGCACCATCGACGTCGCTCGCCAAGCTCGGCCAAGCCCTTTTTCTGCAGAACTGCGCCTCGTGCCACGGGACCGCGGCCAACGGCGTGCCCGCCGACGGCACTGGGGGTGCCTACCCCAACCTGGTCGGGGTAGGCCCGGCCACGATTGACTTCTGGGTCGACTCCGGACGCATGCCCGCCGCCGACCCCCGCGCCATTCAGGCCAATCGCCGCGCACCACGCCTCAACAAGAAGCAGGCGCTCGAGATCGCCTCGTGGGTCAACTCACTCGACCCCAGCTACCCCGACATCCCGACGCCGCACCTGAAGGACGCCAACGTCTCGGACGGTGCCGCCCTGTTCGCCCTCAACTGCGCGGCGTGTCACACCATTGAAGGCGACGGCGACGCGCTCGCCCAGGGCACGTACGCCCCGTCGCTTCGCAATATTCCCGCCTTCGAGGTGGTGGAGGCGATCCGCACCGGTCCGGGCAACATGCCCCGCTTCACCGGGAACCTGAGTGACAAGCAGGTGCGTGACGTCGTGAAGTACGTCACCACCGAGATCCAGCACCCCCAGAACACGGGCGGCCTCGGGCTCGGCGGGCTCGGACCGGTCGCCGAAGGATTTGTCGGACTATTGATTGGCGTCGGTCTCTTGGCGCTGCTTGGTTTTTGGGTAGGAGAGCGCCAGTGAGCGAACACGATGATCACGGCACGCCAGTCTCGTTGAAGGGGCTCAGCGCGAACGACCCGCACCTGCAGCCGGCGGCGAGGAACCCCGTGCTCGTCGAGCGCGTGATCGCCGTGACATTCGTCCTCGGCATCGTGCTCGTGGTTGGCTTCGGCGCCTGCTACTGGGTGAACGCCGCGCCGTGGACGCTCGGCGCCACGATGGGCGGCGGACTGTTCTTCCTCGGCGTGGGACTGGTCGCGTGGGGCAAGTACCTCATGCCGAAGGGTCCATTCGTGGAAGAGCGTCACGTGCTCGCCAACACCGACCAAGACCGCGACGCCTTCGCCGCCGCCATCGTCGAGCGCGGCGGCAGCGTCATCAAGCGCCGCAAGATGCTCGGCGGACTGCTCGGCGGCGGACTCGGACTCTTCGGCGTCGTCGCCCTCTTTCCGCTTCTTCGAAGCCTCGGACCGCTGCCCAAGGGAACGCTCTTTCACACCGACTGGCGTTCGGGCACGTACGCGGTCGATATCACGGGACGGCGCGTGCAGGTGGGCGACCTGGCGGTGGGTTCCATCGTGACGGTGTACCCCGAGGGCCGTCAGACGAGCGACCGCGGTCAGGCCGTTGACCAGACGGTGCTCGTTCGAATCTCCAACGAGAACTTCGTGACCCAAAAGGGTCGTGAAACGTGGGGGCCACACGGCTACCTCGCGTACTCGAAGCTCTGCACGCACCTGGGATGCCCCGTAGGCCTCTACGAGCAGGAGCTGCAACTCCTCGTCTGCCCGTGCCACCAGTCGATGTTCAACGTCACCAACGGCGCCATTCCCCAGTTCGGCCCCGCGCCGCGACCGCTGCCCCAGTTGCCGCTCTACGTTGACGCATCGGGCTACATCCGTTCGCAGAAGGACTACGACCAGCCCGTCGGACCCGGATTTTGGGAGCGCTCATGAGTTCGGACGTGGTGAACACCAAGCGCGCGAAAGCCAACGCCGCAGGTCCCTACGGCAAGGTGGGCCAAGCGCTCAATGAACTCGACGACCGTCTCGGGGTAGCCAAGGGCGGACGAACGTTCATGGACAAGATCTTCCCCGATCACTGGTCGTTCATGCTCGGCGAGATCGTGTTGTACTCGTTCGTGGTGCTGCTCGTCACCGGTGTCTTCCTGACGCTCTATTACATCCCGAGCACCGCGCTCGTCACCTACCACGGGAGCTATCTGCCCCTCGACGGCCAGCGCGTCACCGAAGCCTTCGCCTCGTCGGTGAATCTCTCGTTCGCCGTTCGTGCCGGGCTCTTGATGCGCCAGATGCACCACTGGGCCTGCGATATCTTCATCGGCGCCATGGTCGTGCACATGGCTCGTATCTTCTTCACGGGCGCTTTCCGCAAGCCCCGCGAACTCAACTGGACCATTGGCACGACGTTGCTGATTCTCGCCATCGTGAATGGCTTCCTGGGCTACTCACTGCCCGACGACCTGGTGTCGGGCACCGGTATCCGCATCGCGTTCTCGATCGTCCTGTCGATACCGTTCGTGGGCAGCTACCTCGGCTTCTTCGTCTTCGGGGGAAACTTCCCGGGCGCGACCGTGATCCCGAGGTTCTACATCCTGCACGTGCTGATCGTGCCGGCGTTGATCCTGGGTCTCGTGGGAGCGCACCTCTTCTTGCTGGTTCGCCAGAAGCACACGCAGTTCCCCGGCAAGGGTCGAACCGAGAAGAACGTGGTGGGAACGCCGATGTTCCCGGTCTTCATGGCCAAGACCACCGGATTCCTGCTGATGGTGTCGGGCGTGATCGCCCTGCTCGGGGCTTTCGCCCAGATCAACCCCATCTGGCAGTTCGGACCGTACGAGGCGTCACGCATCTCGTACGCCGTGCAACCGGACTGGTACATGGGCTTCCTCGACGGCGCGCTGCGCATCTGGCCGTCGTGGTCGTTCCATAGTTTCGGTCATACGATCCCGTTTGAGGTTTTCATACCCGCGGTCGTCCTTCCCGGCATCATCTTCAACATTGCCTACGCGTGGCCCGCGATTGAGCGGCACTTCACGAAGGACAACGAGATGCACAACCTGCTCGACCGGCCGAGCAACCGACCCAAGCGCACTGCCGCGGGGGTTGCCGTGCTGGCGCTGTTGTCGACGTTGTTCATCGCCAGTTCCACCGACGTCATGGCCAACTTCTTCCATCTGCCGCTCACCGAGGTGCTGTGGGGCATGCGAATCCTCGTCATCCTTTCGCCGTTCGTCGCCTACCCCATCACCTGGAAGATCTGCAAGGAAGTCCAGGCCGTGAAGGGTGGCGGAAAGCGCAAGACCACCAACGTGGTCACCCGCACCGCCGAGGGCGAGTACGTCGCCACGGCGGCACCGGTCTACGTGGACGACGCGCACTCGGAACTCGAGGCCACCCCGGTTCCCAGGTTCATCATCGAGGAACCCGACGAGCAAGACGAAAGCGGCGTACGCACCGCAGAGCGCTAGGCCCCTCGGGCCTCTGGCGTTTCGCCACGCACTGGCCAATGGCCCGGAAGTTCGGCGATTTGTCGATGCCTGCGTAGCATGGGCTCTGTGAATGCGTCACTGGATACTCGCTGGCCGTCGGCGGCGACCCTGCTGCACACCGGGCCCGCGCCAGGCCGTCGGGCCGTCGGGCTCTTGGGCGCCCACACCTACCTGACGTCAGTGACCCCGCGGTCCGCGACCAGCACCCCTCGAGCCATCCGAGACGCGTTGGAGCGATTTTCAACGTGGTCCTTCAGTGATGAGCAGGACCTCGTCGACCACGTGAGCGTCGTTGACTACGGCGACGTCGAGCACCCCGACGGCGACGAGGGCGCGCAACGGATCGCGAGGGCCGTCGGTGATTTCGATCCGCAGCTCGCTCTACGCATCTTTCTCGGCGGCGACAACGCCCTGACCTGGCACGCGCTGCGAGCGGTCGCCGGACCCGACATGTCGAACTACGGACTCATCACGCTCGACGCGCATCTCGACCTTCGCGACGGGGTCTCGAACGGGTCGCCCGTGCGTCAACTCCTGGAGGCGGGGCTCGAGGGCCAGCACGTGGTCCAAGTGGGTCTCGCGGACTTTTCGAACTCCGCCTTCTACGCGAGGCGCGCGCGAGACGAGCACGTCACGGTGATCTCCCGCGACGCGATACGCAGCGAATCGGTCGAGGACGTTGCGCGCAGAGCATTGACACTCGCCGGGGCCGGGGGCCGGCCGATCTACGTCGACATCGACATGGACGCGGGTGACCGATCGGTCGTTCCCGGGTGTCCGGCGGCGGCGCCGGGAGGCTTCAGCGCCGATGAGATGCGCCGCTTCGTGCGTACGCTCGCGTCGCACACCCAGGTGTGTGCTCTCGACATCACCGAAATCGACGTCGAGCGCGACAGCGCCGATCAGCGGACGGTTCGTTTGGCCGCGCTGCTCGTCCTGGAGGCGCTGAGCGGTGTGTCGAGGAGGATTCAATGACGGTGGTGCTCGGCGTTGAACCTATGACGAGGGCCCAGCTGTTGGCCGTGGCGAGGAAGTTCGAGACGCTCGTCCTCGACGACCAGGTGCTCGCGCGCCTGGTCGCCCAGCGTGCGGCCATCGACGCAATGGTGTCGAGTGGGACCCCGGTCTACGGACTCTCCACCGGATTCGGGTCGCTCGCGACGACGTTCATCTCACCCGACCAGCGCCGCGACCTGCAGCGCTCGCTCATTCGTTCGCACGCCGCCGGCGTGGGGCCCGAGGTGGAGACCGAAGTCGTGCGCGCGATGATGGTGTCGCGGCTCACCAACCTCTGCTCGGGCGTGTCGGGCGTGCGCCCGTCCACCGCCCAGGCCTACCTCGGACTCTTGAACGCCGCCATCACGCCGGTGGTGCACGAGTACGGTTCGCTCGGCTGCTCGGGCGACCTCGCACCGCTCGCGCACGTGGCGTTGGCGCTGATGGGCGAGGGTGACGTTCGCGTCGCCGGGCGCCGAGTGGACGCCGGCGAAGCTCTGCGTGACGCCGGCCTCGAGCCAGTCGTGCTCGCCGAGAAGGAGGGGCTGGCGCTCATCAACGGGACCGACGGCATGCTGGGCCAGTTGATCATGGCCATCGAGGACGCTGGGGCGCTGATGAGCTTGGCCGACGTGGCGGCGGCGCTCTCGATCCAGGCGCTGCAGGGCACCGACCGCACCTTCCTCGCCGAGATTCACGCGCTTCGTCCGCACCGGGGCCAGCGCGACAGCGCGGCGAACCTCGTGACGCTGCTCGCCGACTCGCCGATCGTGAACTCCCACTTCGACGACCCGTCCCAGGTGCAGGACGCCTACTCGCTGCGCTGCGCCCCCCAGGTCCACGGGGCGGCCCGCGACACGCTCACCCACGCCGCCATGGTCGCCGACGTCGAGCTCGCCTCGGCGATCGATAATCCCTCCGTGCTCGTCGACGGCACGCTCGTCTCCAACGGTAACTTCCACGGCGCGCCCATTGGTTACGTGCTCGACTTCATCGCAATCGTCATCGCCGACGTCGCCTCGATGTCCGAGCGACGCACCGATCGGCTGCTCGACGTCAACCGCAGCTACGGGCTTCCGCCATTTCTCGCCCACCAGGCCGGCGTCGACTCGGGGCTTATGATCGCCCAGTACTCGCAGGCGGCGCTGGTCTCGGAGATGAAGCGGCTCGCGTCCCCGGCGAGCGTCGACTCTATTCCCTCGTCGGGCATGCAGGAGGACCACGTTTCGATGGGCTGGCACGCCGCGCGAAAGCTGCGCACGTCAATCGAGGCGTTCAGCGACGTTCTCGCGATCGAGCTGCTCGCCGGCGCGCGCGCGCTCGCCCTGCGCGAGCCGCTGATGCCCTCGCCCTGCACCGGCGCCGTCAGCACCCGCGTGAACGCCGCCAGTGGGGGTCCGGGCCACGATCGCTGGCTTTCGCCCGAGATCGCGGCGGTGGGCGAGCTCGTGCGAAGCGGCGAGCTGCTGTCCATCGCGCAAGGCTTCGTCACACTGGTCTAACCGTAGAGGAGTAGTCATGGAAGGCGCCCGTCCCGTTCGAGCCGCACGCGGCACAGCCCTGTCGACCTTGGGCTGGCCCCAGGAAGCGGCGCTTCGCATGCTGGAGAATAACCTCGACCCCGAGGTCGCTGAACGTCCCGACGACCTCGTGGTCTACGGGGGCACGGGACGAGCCGCGCGGGACTGGCGCAGCTTCGACGCGCTGGTTCGAACGCTCAAGACCCTGAAGGGCGACGAGACGATGCTGGTGCAGTCGGGCCGCCCGGTCGGGGTGTTCCAGACCCACGAATGGGCGCCGCGGGTGCTCATCGCCAACTCCAACCTGGTGGGGGACTGGGCGACCTGGCCCGAGTTCCGTCGCCTCGAAGCGCTCGGGCTCACCATGTACGGCCAGATGACCGCCGGCTCGTGGATCTACATCGGAACCCAGGGAATCCTCCAGGGAACCTACGAGACGTTCGCCGCCGTCGCGGCGAAACGGTTCAACGGCACGCTGGCGGGAACGCTCACGCTCACGGGTGGGGCCGGCGGCATGGGGGGCGCCCAGCCGCTCGCGGTGACGATGAACGACGGGGTGTGCCTCTGCGTCGACGTCGATCCCACGAGGCTCGAGCGCCGGGTCCAGCACCGCTACCTCGACGAATGGACCGACGACCTCGGAGAGGCGATCGCGCGGGTGGTGGCGGCGAAGAAGGAGCGACGGGCGCTCAGCGTAGGGCTGCTCGGCAACGCCGCGACGATCTTCGTCGAGTTGCTGCGCCGCGGCCTCGAGGTGGACATCGTGACCGATCAGACCTCGGCGCACGACCCCCTCAGCTACCTGCCCGAAGGCATTGAGCTGGGCGACTGGCACGACTACGCCGACAAGAAGCCCGAGGAGTTCACCGATCGGGCCCGCGAGTCAATGGCCAAGCAGGTCGAGGCGATGGTGGGTTTCATGGATCAGGGCTCGGAGGTGTTCGACTACGGCAACTCGATCCGCGGTGAGGCGCTGCTCGGCGGGTACCCGCGGGCCTTCGATTTCCCGGGGTTCGTTCCCGCCTATATACGGCCCCTCTTCTGCGAGGGGAAGGGTCCCTTCCGGTGGGTCGCCCTCTCGGGAGATCCCAAGGACATCGCGCGCACCGACCAGGCCGTACTCGACCTCTTTCCCGAGAACGAGGGTCTGCACCGCTGGATCACGAAGGCCCAGGATCGCGTCGCGTTCCAGGGACTGCCCGCGAGGATCTGCTGGCTCGGCTACGGCGAGCGCGAC
>PLKM01000084.1 GCA_003141095.1 Acidimicrobiaceae bacterium
CGACCACCCTCACCGCGCACCCCATCGAGTTCGCGACGGTGGGTCCAGACCCACCTCGAGAGCCATGTCGCGGCGGCGAAGGTGACGATGTTGATGCCCAACTCGATGAGTCCGCTCGAACCATGCGCCCAGATCCCGTGCTCGATGTCGTAGAGAACGTCCATGGCACCCAGGTAGAAACCGGCGCCGGCGCCGAGCAGCATGTAGAGCACCGCCGACGGCGACCTTTGGCGCAGCGCGCGCGCCGAAAGAAGCAGGAAGACGACGATGAAGCCGTCCGCCAATGGAAATGCCTGCTCGAAGTTCACGTAGCTGGCATTGGACTCCGCGGCGACCAGCGAGCGATGAGCGAACCAGGCCACCCAGTAGAGGACCACGATCGCAGCGAGGACGTAGCACACTGCGATGAGCCTTCGGCGAGGATCCTTCATGCGCCCAGCCCGCGTGGCTTCGTCTCTAGCGGCTGAGGGCGGGAGCGTAAAGGAAGCCTTGGAGCAGCACCCGGCCGTCCGCGCTGCCGAGCAAGGTAGACATGGCTCGTTCGGGGTGGGGCATCAGACCGACGACGTTGCCGGCCACGTTGGATACTCCCGCGATGTCGCCACGGGACCCGTTGGGATTCTCCTTGTAGCGAAGCGCGATCTGATCGTTCGCCTCTAACGAACGGTACGTCTCGTCATCGCAGGTGTACGCCCCCGAGAAGTGGTTGATCGGGATGACCAGCTCCTGGCCCTTCGTGGCGCCGCGGGTCAGTACCGACTTCGTCGACTCGACGATGAGCGTCGTGGGCTCGCAGATAAAGGTCAGCCCGCGGTTCTTCTGCAACGCGCCCGGCAAAAGACCGGCCTCGGTGAGAACTTGAAAGCCGTTGCAGATGCCAAGGACTGGTCCCCCGTCCCTCGCGAAGGACTCAACCGCCGCCATCACGGGCGAGAACCGGGCCAGCGCGCCGGGACGGAGATAGTCGCCGTGGGCGAATCCACCGGGCAGAATGACCCCGTCGAAACCGGAAATGGCGGTCTCGGAGTGCCAGATGAACTCCGCCTCGGCGCCGAGTGCGGTGACGGCCGCCACGGCGTCGTATTCGCAGTTTGACCCAGGAAACACCACGACGCCGATGCGGGTCACTCGACACCTCCGGGCGTCGTCGCACCGAGGCGGGCCGAGGCGTTCTCGATCACCGGGTTCGACAGCAGTCGCTCGGCGAGTGCGGTCGCTTTTTCGAGCGCGGACGCCTCGTCGGGGGCGTCAATGCTCATGCGAAATGACTTGCCGGCGCGCACGTGGGTCACTCCGGTAAAACCCAGCGCCGGCAGGGCGCGCTCGATGGTGGCGCCCTCCGGATCGGCGATACCTTCGCGCAGCGTGACGGTGACAATGACGGGGAAGTTCACGACTACGCACCGTACCAGTCTGAGAGCGGGTGCCCGGCCACTCGTTCGTAGGCGGCGATGTAACGGGCCGACGTCACGCTGACAATCTCTTGCGGCACCGGCGGCGGCGGCGGCGTCCGGTCCCAGGGCTGGTTCGCCAACCAGTCTCGAAAGGGCTGTTTGTCGAACGATGGCGGGGTTTCACCCGGCCGGACTTCGTCGGCGGGCCAGATCCTCGACGAATCGGGCGTCAGCACCTCATCACAGACCACGAGCTCTCCGTTCACGAATCCCAGCTCGAACTTGGTGTCGGCGAGCACCAAGCCCACCTCGGCCATCGACGCCGCCGCCCTCGTAAAGAGGTCGAGGCACAGATCCTTCGCCCGGTTGAGGACATCCGCTCCCACGATTCCCTCGGCGGTCGCGAGGTCGATGTTGACGTCGTGACCGGATTCCGCCTTCGTTGAAGGGGTGAAGCGAGGCGTCGCAAAAGAGTCGGTGAGTCGCAGACCTCTCGGCACCTCCATGTTGTGAACGGTTCCCTTGAGCGCGTATTCGTCGTACGCCTGGCCCGCGAGTCGACCCCTCACGATGCACTCGAGGGGCAGCATTTTGGCGCGGCGAACCAGCATTGCCCTACCGTGCCAGTGCCGTTCCTCGAGGAAGCCGGGTACGAACTCGTCTATCACCGCCGGGTCGCAGGCCACCAATGACGTGGGTACCGAGTCGGCGAACTCGCGCACCCAGTAGTGCGTGAGGGCCGTGAGCACACGACCCTTCTGCGGGATTGGCTCATTCATCACCACGTCAAAGGCGCTCAACCGGTCCGAGGCGACCATCAGGAGATGCTCTTCGTCGACCTCGTAGAGGTCGCGGACCTTGCCCGAGTAGATGTGGTGAATATCGAGGCTGGTCACGAGCGCCACGTCAGAGCGTCGAGGAACCGGCCGCGATGTGCCAAGAGCCGCTGGGCGTCAAAGGCCCGAGCGAGGGCGTCATTGCTGAGAGTGACCGATTCATCACCTTCGATGATCTCTCGGAAGTTACGTCGCTCCTCAACCGCCTGACGAGCGCAGGCCTGCACAATCCGATACGCGTCATCGCGCGACATTCCAGACTCCACGAGTGCCAGCAGAACGGACTGGGAGAAGACCAGACCGAGTGAACCCGTCGTCAGGTTCTCGAGGGCTCGCTCGGGATGCAGCACCAGCCCCTGGGCGAGTCCGGTGGCCTTTCGAAGCATGTACACCGTGAGCTGCAGGGCATCGGGCAAGACCACGCGCTCAACGCTGGAGTGCGAGATATCGCGCTCGTGCCAGAGGGCCACGTCCTCGAGCCCAGCCTGCAGGTAGCCACGCAGGACTCGACTGAGCCCGCAAAGCCGCTCGGACAGGACGGGATTGCGCTTGTGCGGCATCGCCGATGATCCCTTTTGACCCTTGGTGAACGGCTCTTCGGCCTCGCCCACTTCGCTCCGGGCCAGCAGGCGCACCTCCAACGCGAACTGCTCCATTGCCGTGCCGAGCGACGCGCAGGCGTAGAGCAGTTCCGCGTGGCGATCACGGGCAATCACCTGGGTGGCGGGCACGGGCTTGAGACCGAGGGCGCGGCAAACGAACTCTTCGACCGCTGGATCGATGTTCGAAAAGGTGCCCACCGCACCCGAGAGCTTCCCGACCGCGATCGCGTCGCGAGCTCGTCTCGCCCGCTCTATGTCGCGCTGAACCTGCAAGGCGAAAAGGGAGAACTTGGCCCCGTAGGTGGTGGGTTCGGCGTGCATTCCGTGGGTGCGCCCGATAATGGGCATGTCGATCGACTCCGCGGCTCGAACCGTGAGGGCGTCTCGCAGGGCGGTCGCCTCGGTGATGACTATGTCCATGGCTCGCGTCAACGTATGGCACAGGGCGGTGTCAACCACGTCGGACGACGTGAGGCCGTAGTGGATCCAGGCGCCTTCGGGCATGCCGATTTTCGCCTGCACGATGTCCACAAACGCCGCGGTGTCGTGGTTCGTTATCTGCTCGCGTTCGTCGACTTCGACGACGAATGCCGCGTCGATGACGGGACGGCGCTTTCGCAGCTGGGCCACGTCGTTCGCGGGCAACACCCCCTGCTCCGCGAGTGCTTCAGCGGCGAGGATCTCAACCTCGAGCATCGTGTCGAAGCGGTTCTCGTCGCTGAAGAGNNCTTCCCTCAAAGGTTACGAGCGCCGCGCCCCGGTAGGCGCGCTCGCGGGCGAGAGCCATCGTTGGCCCGACCCCGGTGACGGCAAGAACACGCCCGCCGGCGGTGACGAACCGGCCACCTTCGTCACGGGCCGAGCCCGCGTGAAACACGGTCACTCCCTCTACGGATTGGGCCAACTGTCCGTCTTCTCCGAGCCCCTCGATCGGGTCACCAGACCGCGAGCCCTGGGGGTAGCCGTGCGACGCCACGACGACGGTGACGGCGTAGTCCTTCGTTCGAAACGACGTCGCATCGAGACGGCCTTCGCCCACGCGAGCCAACAGGTCATAGAGATTCTCTCCGTAGAGCGGCACCAGCACCTCGGTCTCGGGGTCGCCGAAACGGACGTTGTACTCGAGGAGTTTGGGGCCCTTGGAGGTCAGCATCACTCCGGCGTAGAGCACGCCGCGAAAGTCGATCTCCCGCTTCGCGAGTTCGGCCAACGTCGGCGCCACGATGTCCGCCATGACGCGCTCCACGAGCGCGGGCGTCATGGCGAGCATGGGCGCGTACGCCCCCATCCCGCCGGTGTTGGCGCCCTCATCGTCGTCGCCGACGCGCTTGAAGTCCTGGGCTGGTACGAGCGCGAGCGCGGTCGTGCCGTCGCAGAGGACGGTCAGCGAGCACTCCTCGCCGTCGAGCCCCTCTTCGATAATCACCGTGGTTCCGGCGTCGCCGAAGGCGTCGCCGCTGAGTTTGTCGCGGATATCGGCGCGGGCTTGGTCGAAGTCGCTGGTGACGAGCACTCCCTTTCCGGCCGCCAGGCCGTCGGTCTTGATGACGTAGGGGGCTTGCATGGTGCCGAGATACTCAACGGCGCTCGCCTCGTCTTGAAAGACCCCGAACTCGGCCGTCGGAACACCCGCCGCCTCGAGGAACTCCTTCATGAATGCCTTGGAACCTTCAAGGCGAGCCCCGTCGCGACCCGGCCCGACGACGATCTTTCCCTGGGCTCGGAGTTGATCGGCCAATCCCTCGACGAGGGGTTGTTCGGGTCCGATGACGAAGAGGTCGGCTTCGAGTTCTTGCGCCGGCGTGTCGACACAGGTGATGCCNNACGACGCAGCGCCTCACGAGGGTCGAACGAACTGCTCTCGGCCTGGACCAACGCCAACGACCGAGATGGTGACGCCGATGGTTTCCTCCAGGAACTGTACGTAACTCTTGGCCCGGGCGGGCAGCTGCTCGTAGTTAGTGAATGAAGTGATGTCGCTCTTCCATCCGGGTAGCTCCTC
This sequence comes from Acidimicrobiaceae bacterium, assembly GCA_003141095.1. Taxonomy (GTDB): domain Bacteria; phylum Actinomycetota; class Acidimicrobiia; order Acidimicrobiales; family RAAP-2; genus RAAP-2. The sequence continues at coordinate 4,835 of PLKM01000084.1, forward strand.
GTAGATCGGCGTCACGTCGTGCAGCACCGACTGGTGGTACGGCGGGTAGTCGTAACGTACGCCGCCCGCCTCGTAGCCAACGCAGACCTTGATCTCGTCGAGGGTGTCGAGCACGTCGAGTTTGGTGAGGGCGATTTCGGTGAGCGAGTTGAGTCGCGCGGCCTGGCGCGCCATTACCGCGTCGAACCAGCCAACGCGACGACGGCGCCCCGTGTTCGTGCCGTACTCGTGACCACGCTCGACCAGAAGTTCCGCCATGTCGCCATCGAGCTCGGTCGGAAATGGTCCCGCCCCCACCCGGGTCACGTACGCCTTCGCGATTCCCACAATGTCGGTCAGGTCGCGCGGCCCGAGCCCCGAGCCCGTGCAGGCTCCACCGGCGACCGGATTGGATGACGTCACAAAGGGGTAGGTGCCGTGATCGAGGTCAAGGAAGGTCGCCTGAGCGCCCTCGAGAAGTATCCGCTCGCCACGATCCAGCGCGTCGTGGACAATCCCCACGGTGTCGCCAATCATCGGGGCGACTCGAGGAGCAAGTTCGTCAAGATACTTGGCGGCGATGTCCGAGGCGCTCATGGCCGGGCGGTTGTAGATCTTGTTGAGGACCAGATTCTTCTCGTGCAACACCACGTCGAGCTTCTCTCGAAAGATCTTCGCGTCGAGCAGGTCCTGCACGCGAAGTCCGACGCGCGACGACTTGTCGGCGTAGGCGGGGCCGATACCCCGCTTGGTGGTTCCGAGGGCGTTCTTGCCCAAGAAACGCTCCGTCAGTCGGTCGAGCTCCTGATGGTACGGCATGATCAAGTGCGCGTTGCCGGAGACCACCACTTTGGAGACGTCCACGTTCTTCGCGCTCAACGTGTCGAGTTCGGCCAGCAGCACGGCGGGATCGACGACGACACCGTTTCCGATCACCGGCGTGATGTGCGGATAGAGAACGCCCGACGGCACGAGCTGCAGCGCGAACGCCTCGCCCTCGACGACGATCCGATGCCCGGCGTTATGGCCGCCTTGATAGCGCACCACCATATCCATGTCACGAGCCAAAAGGTCGGTTAACTTCCCTTTGCCTTCGTCACCCCACTGGGTTCCGACTACCACGGTTGCGGGCACTTGACTCCCTCGAGACGGCCTCGTTGCAGACCAAGCCTACCGTACGGAAAATCGTCCTTCGATCCGCCTACGTGAACGTCAGCGCGCCGTCGGCGACGTCCACGTTGATCGTGTCGCCTTCGTGGTAGACGCCTTCGAGAACCGCGAGCGCGAGCGGGTCCTCGAGTCGACGTTGAATCACCCGCTTCAGGGGGCGCGCACCGAAGGCGGGGTCGTAGCCCTCGCGGGCCAGCTGTTCCGAGGCCGCGGGCGTCACGTTGAGGGCGAGGCGGCNNCGATCCGGTTCACGAACTCGGGTCGGAAGAACTCCTGGGGGTCCCCGGGGAGGTTGCTCGTCATTATGAACACCACGTTCGTGAAGTTCACCGTGCGACCCTGACCGTCGGTCAGGCGGCCGTCGTCAAGAACCTGCAGCAGCAGGTTGTAGACGTCGGGGTGAGCCTTCTCGATCTCGTCCAGCAACACCACCGCGTAGGGGCGCCGTCGGATGGCCTCGGTGAGTTGGCCGCCCTCTTCGTAGCCCACGTAGCCCGGCGGAGCCCCGATGAGGCGGCTGACCGCGAACTTCTCCATGTACTCACTCATGTCGAGGCGGACCATCGCCTTGTCGTCATCGAAGAGGAACTCGGCGAGGGCGCGCGCCAGCTCCGTCTTTCCGACACCGGTCGGACCCATGAACAAGAACGAGCCAATTGGTCGATTCGGATCGGAGAGCCCGGCGCGCGACCGACGAATGGCGTTCGAGACCGCCACCACGGCCTCGTCTTGGCCAACGATGCGCGAGTGCAGCAACTCCTCCATACGAATCAGCTTGTCGACTTCGCCCTCGAGCAACTTCGAAACCGGAACACCCGTCCAGCGGCTGATCACCTCGGCGATGTCCTCGGCGTCAACCTCTTCCTTCAAGAAGGCACCGTTGGCCTGCAACTCGCCAAGCTCGCGGGTCGCTTCGGCGATCTTCCTCTCGAGCTCGGGTATCGTCCCGTAGCGAAGGGCCGCCGCGCGATTCAGATCTCCGTCGCGCTCGAGGCGGTCGCCTTCGGCGCGGCGGTCCTCGAACTCCAGCTTCGCCGTTCGAATCTTCTGAATTGCCTGCTTCTCGGCTTGCCAGCCGGCCGCGAGTCCGTCGAACTTCTCACGCTGGTCGGCGAGCTCTTCTTCCAACTTCGCCAGACGCTCGAGCGACCGGTCATCGGTCTCGCCCGCCAGGGCCACCTGCTCGATCTCCAGTTGGCGGATGCGGCGGATGACGACGTCGAGTTCGGTAGGCATCGAGTCAATCTCGATTCTCAACTTCGCCGCCGCCTCGTCCATCAGGTCAATGGCCTTGTCGGGCAGGTTCCGGTTCGGAACGTATCGCTGGGACAGCGCCGCCGCCGCGACGAGGGCGGCGTCTTGGATGCGCACGCCGTGGTGCACTTCGTAGCGCTCCTTCAGTCCGCGAAGTATCGCCACCGTGTCCTCGATTGAGGGCTCGCCCACGAAGACCTGCTGGAAGCGTCGCTCGAGGGCGGCGTCCTTCTCGATGTACTGGCGATACTCGTCGAGCGTGGTCGCACCTATCAGGCGCAACTCCCCGCGCGCCAAGAGCGGCTTGATCATGTTGCCCGCGTCCATCGAGCCTTCGCTCGCGCCCGCGCCGACAATCGTGTGGAGCTCGTCGATGAAGGTGATGACGTTACCCTCGGCGTCTTGGATCTCCTTCAGCACCGCCTTCATGCGCTCTTCGAACTCACCGCGATATTTCGCCCCGGCGACCATCGAGCCCAGGTCCAGGGAAATGACCTTGCGGTCACGCAGCGACTCGGGAACGTCGCCGTCAATGATGCGAAGGGCCAGCCCTTCGACGATGGCGGTCTTACCTACTCCGGGCTCTCCAATCAGGACCGGGTTGTTCTTCGTGCGACGCGAGAGCACTTGGATGACGCGGCGAATCTCGTCGTCACGGCCGATTACCGGATCGAGCTTGCCGGCTCTCGCGAGCGCAGTCAGGTCACGCCCGTACTTCTCGAGCGACTGAAACGTCTCCTCGGGATTCTCCGACGTGATGCGCGCCGATCCTCGAATTGAGCGCAGCGCCTGCAGCAGCGCCTCGCGAGAGGAACCGAGCAGTTGCGCCCACGCCACGATGACGTGATCGACCGACAAGAAGTCGTCGCCGAGATCGGCGCGCAACTCGTCGGCCTCTTCGAGTCCCTTGCGCGCCTCGTTCGAAAGCCCCGGTTGCGTGCCACCCACGGTGCGGGGTTCGCCAGCGACCTTCTCGTTGAGCGACGCCGCGACCCCTATCGGGTCGACGTCGGCGCCAATGAGGAGCGGGCGGGCGATGCCGTCGGCCTGGTTCAAGAGCGCAAGCAGAAGATGCGCGGGGGTGACGTAGGGGTTGCCCGCCGCGGCGGCTTGGGTGGTGGCGGCCTGAAACGCCTCTCGGGTCTTTACGGTCCAGCGTTGCGGATCGAGTGTCATCTAGACGCCTCCTCGTTGGCGGCGCTGTGCGTCGATGAACAGCGCCATCGTGTTGCGTACCGGCACGAGTTCGCGCCGGTACTGGCGGTGCGTCTCTTGCACGTGCGAGCGGGCCTCCTCGGCGGCGGCGGCGAGCTGCTCCCTGGCGGTCGCCAGCTCATTCTCGAGCCGCATGATCCTCTTCACACCTTCGAGGCTTACACCCTCGTTCGTGAGGTCTTGAATGCGTCGCAGCGCCACCAGGTCCGCCTCGGAGAACCGGCGTGATCCGCCGCTCGTTCGTTGCGGGTTCAAGAGTCCGCTGCGCTCGTAGTTGCGAAGCGTCTGGGGGTGCACGCCGGCGAGCTCGGCGAAGACCGAGATCACGTAGACGGCGTGGTGATGGCGCTCGTTCATGAATCAACCTCTTCATTCAGGGCTTTGGCGAGTTTCTCGACCAGAGTCCGTTGTTCCTTGTTCAGTTTCGCGGGCACCGTGACCCGCACCGTGACGAGGAGGTCGCCCGCCGCGTGCTTTCCGGCGGCGGGAACGCCCCGACCCCGCACTCGCATCGTGGTCGCCGGCTGCGTGCCCGCGGGAATCTTGAGCGTGACCGGCCCATCGAGCGTCGCGACATCCACCGTGGTTCCCAGAATTACCTGGGTCAGGGGAACGTCCACGATCGTGGCGACGTGACGGCCACGCCTCTCGAAGCGGGCGTCGCCGGAAACGTGCACGTCGACAAAGAGGTCGCCCGCGGGACCCCCGTGGCCACCGGGATTGCCCTTGCCCTTCAGGCGGATCCGTTGACCGTCGACGACGCCAGCGGGGACTCGAACGTTCACCCGACGCGACGAGGGCTCACGACCGGTGCCGTGACACGAGGCGCACGGGGTCACTATCCGTCCACCACGGCCCTGACAGACCGGACAGACGCTCGACATCGCGAACGGTCCCTGGTCGTCGTTCAGTACACCGCGACCCTGACAACGCTCGCACGTGGCAAACCCGCTTCCCGGAGCTGCGCCCTTGCCGCCGCACGTGTGGCAGGCGTCGCCGCTCGGCAAGTTGACCGTGGTCGTGACGCCCATCACGGCATCACGAAAACTCAGGTGCAGCGCGGTTTCGAGGTCGGCGCCACGCTGGGCGCGCTGGCGGCGACCGCCGCTGAAGAGTCCGCCGAAGATATCGCCCAGGTCCCCGAAATCGCCGGTTTGAAAATTGAATCCACCCGTGCTGGGCCCGCCCGGTCCACCGGGACCACCAAACCCGGCGCCCGCTGCCCCAAGCCGTCGGACCTCGTCGTACTCTTTGCGCTTCTCCGTGTCGCCGAGCACGTCGTAGGCGACCGACACCTCTTTGAACTTCTCCTCGGATCCGGGGTTCGTGTCGGGATGAAGTTCTTTCGCGAGCTTGCGATAGGCGCGCGTGATCTCCTTCGCTGTCGCACTCGACGACAGCCCCAAAACCTTGTAGTAGTCCGTATCGAACCACTCACGCTCGGCCATTTAGCCCTTCACTCTCACCATTGCCGGGCGCAGGACGGCACCCTTCCAGCGGTAGCCGGCGCGCAGCACTTCATCAATGACCTGCTCGCCGTCGACGTCGCCCTCGATGTGGGCGACCGCGTCGTGCACCTGGGGATCAAACGCAACCCCCACGGCGTCGATTCTCTCGAGACCGTCTCTTGTGAGCGTGTCGAGCAGCAGGCCACGCGACTGGGTCAGGGCGGCCACTTCTTCTGACGTCACGTTGACGAAGTGTGCCAGCGCCAAATCGAACGCGTCGAGCACCGGAAGCAACTTCACGACGACATCACCCGCTGCTCGAACCGCCGCGTCCGCGGAGGAACGGGCCACTCGTTTGCGATAGTTCTCGAAGTCCGCCTGGAGGTGTTGGAGCGCGTCCAGATACTCGTCGCGCTGGCGCTCGGCTTCACTCAATTCGTCAGCGACCTCGGTGACGACGTCGTCAGACGTCGTCACCGGGTCGTTTTCGACAGGATTGTCACCCACGATTAGTCGACAATCTCTGCGTCAACGATGTCGTCATCGTTGCTCTGGGGAGCTGACGGGCCGGCGGCGTTCGCCTTCGAGGCCTCCTCGTAGAGGCGCTGGCTAAAGCCTTGGCTGGTCGTGAGCAACTTCTCGGTCGCGTTCTTGATCGACTCGATGTCGGTGCCGTTGAGGGCCTCCTTCAGTGAGCTCAGTGCACCCTCCACGTCCTCTCGCTCGGTACCCTGGAACGAATCAGCCTGATCCTTCAACAGCTTCTCGGTCTGGTACACCAGTCCGTCGGCGTTGTTTCGAACCTCGGCCTCGTCGCGACGCTTGCGGTCGTCCTCGGCGTGGGCTTCGGCGTCTCTGACCATGCGGTCAATCTCGTCCTTGGAGAGCGACGACCCACCGGTGATGGTCATTGACTGCGTGGCCCCGGTGGCGTTGTCCTTCGCCGAGACGTGCACGATGCCGTTCGCGTCGATGTCGAAGGTCACTTCGATCTGAGGCATGCCACGCGGCGCCGGCGGGATTCCCACGAGCTGGAACTTGCCCAGCGTCTGGTTGTACGACGCCATTTCACGCTCACCTTGCAGTACGTGCACCTCGACCGAGGGCTGATTGTCGTCCGCCGTCGTGAACGTCTGCGACTTCTTGGTGGGAATGGTCGTGTTGCGCTCGATGATCTTGGTCATGACGCCACCCTTGGTCTCGATACCGAGCGACAACGGTGTCACGTCGAGGAGCAGGATGTCCTTGACGTCACCCTTCAGTACGCCAGCCTGCACGGCCGCGCCAATGGCGACGACCTCGTCGGGGTTCACGCTCTTGTTGGGCTCCTTGCCCGTGACCTTGGTGATCAACTCCTGCACTGCGGGGATGCGCGTCGACCCGCCGACCATGATGACGTGGTCAATCTTGTCGAGGGTCAGCCCCGCGTCCTTGATGGCCTGGTCGAATGGCTTACGGCAACGCTCAACCAGGTCCGCCGTCAGTTCGTTGAACTTCGAGCGGCTCAACTTGAGGTCGAGGTGCTTGGGGCCGTCCGCGGTCGCGGTGATGAACGGCAGATTGACCTGCGTCTCTTGCACCGCGGAGAGCTCGATCTTCGCCTTCTCCGACGCTTCCTTCAGGCGTTGAATCGCCATCTTGTCCGTCGAAAGGTCGACGCCTTCGGTGTCCTTGAAGGTCTTGATCAGCCAGTGCATAACGGCGTCGTCCCAGTCGTCGCCACCGAGGTGGGTGTCGCCGTGCGTGGACTTCACTTCGAACACGCCGTCAGCTATGTCCAGCACCGAAACGTCGAAGGTTCCACCGCCGAGGTCAAAGACCAGCACCGTCTGCTCCTGGCCACCCTTGTCCAGGCCGTACGCGAGCGCCGCGGCCGTGGGCTCGTTCACGATTCGCAGCACTTCGAGCCCGGCAATCTGACCGGCCTCTTTGGTCGCGGTGCGCTGGGCGTCATTGAAGTAGGCGGGAACCGTGATGACCGCCTGGCTCACCGTATCGCCCAGGTACGCCTCGGCGTCTCGCTTCAGCTTCTGCAGGATGCGGGCCGAAATCTCTTGCGCGGTGTACTTGGTACCGTCAATGTCGACGGACCAGTTCTCGCCCATGTGGCGCTTCACCGAGCGGATCGTGCGCTCGGGGTTGGTGATCGCCTGACGCTTCGCCACCTCACCGACGAGAACCTCGCCGGTCTTGGAAAATCCAACCACGGAAGGGGTCGTGCGACCACCTTCGGCGTTGGGAATTACAACGGGCTCGCCCGCCTCCAGCACACTGACCACCGAGTTGGTGGTTCCGAGGTCTATACCGACTGCCTTTGCCATGAACTGCTCCTTAGCTGTTTCTACGTCTCTGACTCGCCGGACCATCCAGGAAGCGAGAACCTATATGTCCAATGATACATACTTGAGTCCCCTCTTGTCAAGAAAACGTATAGGGTTCCTGCTATCTTTTAAATTCATCGAAACCGGCGTTTCCACGACTCGCGGCCGTAGTGCCAAAGATGGCTTCTCCCCTTAGTAAGTACGCTAGAAACGTGCCAGATCTCATACTTCTACGCCACGGGCGTTCGTTATGGAACGACCTCAATCTCTTCACCGGATGGCAGGACGTCGACTTGGTCGCCGCCGGCGAGGCCGAAGCCCGAATCGCCGGCGAACTGCTGGCCGGCGAGACCGATCTGGACCTTCGAATCCTGCACACCTCCGTGCTCACGAGAGCCATTCGAACGGCCGAGATCTCGCTGCACGCGGCCGACCGTTCGTGGCTGCCCGTTCGACGCAGTTGGCGACTCAACGAGCGTCACTACGGCGATCTCACCGGGAAGAACAAGAAGGAGACATCCGATCAGTTCGGCGCCGACCAGGTGAAGTTGTGGCGCCGTTCGTATGACGTTCCGCCGCCACCGCTGCCCGAGGGCGATCCTCGCAGGAACCTGGACGACCCGCGCTACCGCGACGTGCCGGCGGAGTTCATCCCGGCCACCGAGTGCCTGAAGGACGTGGTCGCTCGCGTGACCCCCTACTTCAGTGAGGTGATCGTCGAAGACCTTCGCCGCGAAGCGGTGCGGGGCGGCGCGGTCATCGTGGTCGCGCACGGCAACTCGATTCGCGCTCTAAGAAAAGTTCTGCAAAACATCTCCGACGACGAGATTGCCGCGCTGGAGATTCCCACCGGGATTCCGTATCGAATCCGCCTCGACAACGAGCTCACCGTCCTCGAGGCCGACTACCTCGGCGACCCCGCGGCCGCGGCGGCGGCGGCCGAAGCCGTCGCACGCCAGGCCGGCTGAGTTATACCGCTTCGGGACCTCGCTCGTTGGTGCGAATTCGCACCACGCGCTCGACATCGGTGACCCACACCTTGCCGTCGCCGACGGTGTCGGTTCGCGCAGCGTTCACGATGGCGTCGAGCACCGCTTCGACCTGCTCGTCGGTGACGGCAATCTCAATTTGGATCTTGTCGATGAAGTCGAACTCGTACTCTTTGCCCCGGTAGATCTCGATGTGACCCCCGGTGCGCCCGAATCCGCGAACCTGGCCCACGGTCATCCCCGTTACACCAACTTCCCTGACGGCGACTTTCACTTCATCAAGCTTGAACGGCTTCACAACTGCGGTAATTAGTTTCATCATCTACTCCTTAGACGTTGTCGCTGTGCGAGTGGCTAGGACTTAATACTGGCTCACCGAAGGTCGGCTCGGGGAAGGCCTCTTCCTCGTGGATCGCGAGGTCACCAATGGCCAGGGTCTCGTCAGATTCGCGGAGGCCGCCGAGGATGAACTTCACGAGGTAGAAGATAGCGGCCGTACCCACCGCGGTGTAGCCAATTATCCATAGCGCCGCGAGGAACTGTTCCCACAGCTGATGGAATGAGTGGCCGTAGAACCAGCCGGCGACCGAGAAGCCGCCGGCACCCTTGAAGTGGGCGCCCGCGACGCCGTATTCGGTCATCTTCGGGTCCGCGAGGATTCCAACCAGCAGTCCACCGACGAGCCCGGCTATGCCGTGCGTGTAGACGACTCCCAGGGCGTCGTCAACCTTCGAGAAGGGACGAATCCGCGAGAGGTAGTTCCAGGCGACCCACACGATCGACGCCGCGATGAGGCCAACGAAGATCGCCCCGGTGCCGTTCACCCAACCAGCACTAGGCGTGATTGCGACGAGCCCACAGAGCATTCCGTTGATGGCCCCCAAGAACGTGGGCTTCTTCTGCTTCGAGAAGAACATGTCCATGAGCAACCACGTCAACACGCCAACCGCGGTAGCCACGTTGGTGTTGAGCACCGCGCTCGCGGCGTCGGCGCCAGCGTAGAAGGGGTCTCCTCCGTTGAAGCCGTTCCAGCCCAGCCACAGGATGCCCGCACCAACGGCCACCATCATCAGGTTGCTCGGGAAGGCGTTCTCACGGTCCTGCCAGCGGCGAGGTCCGAGAATCGCGGCACCGGTGAACGCGGCAACGCCGGCGCTCAGGTGGATGACGTAGCCGCCCGAGTAGTCCACGGCGCCCTTCTGGGCGAAGAATCCGCCACCCCAGAGCAGACAGGCGTTCACGCAGTAGATCAGCGTGACCCACAGCGGCACGATCAAGAGCCACGCCTTGAACTTGAGTCGACCAACGAGTCCGCCCAGGAAGAGCAGCGGGGTGATCGCGGCGAACACGAACTGGAAGTACGCCAACGTCGCCGTTGGGAAGTGGAACGGAATCAGCGAGTTCGCACCCGATACCGCTTGACCCTGCTCAGAACTGGCGGTGGCCAACGGGGTGAAGTGCCCGACGAACCCGCTCCAGAACGATCCGGTAGCACCGAAGTGCGAGATCGGTCCAAAGGCCATGTTGTAGCCCCAGAGCATCCACACGACGAGAGTGATCGAGAAGCCGGCGAACACCATCAGCATGGTGTTGACGATCCACTTCTTTCGCACGAGCCCGCCATACAGCACGGCTAGGCCCGGCAGACTCATCAAGCCGACCAAAGTCGCGGCCACAAGTTGCCAGGTATTGTCAGCGGGGTTTAGCCAACTGGGATACGGGATGTTGGTGACGGCGAATAGCACATCCACTCCTTTGATAACTAGGAGAGGGCGACGCTGACCTCAGGTTGTTGGCACCAGTGTGCCAATCAAGGGTTTCTAGTTCGTTAGCGAAGTGTTTCTGGCGTATTAACTACGGTGGCGTAGCGCCTCTCAGCCGGCGGTCGCCGGCGCCGTCAACGAACGCTCCACCACCTGGGCGATATCCATCACGGAGACCTCATCGCCCTTGCCGTTGGCCTTGACCGCATCGTCGAGCATGATCATGCAGAAGGGACAGGCCGTCGACACGATGTCCGCACCGGTGCCGAGGGCCTCGTTGGCGCGGTCCATATTGACGCGCTTGCCGATGTTTTCTTCCATCCACATGCGCGCACCACCCGCTCCACAGCAGAAGCCCTTTTCGCGACAACGCTCCATCTCAACCTGCTTGACGCCGGGAATCGCGTCGAGCACGTTTCGTGGCTCGTCGAAGACTCGGTTGTGTCGACCGAGGTAGCAAGGGTCGTGGTAGGTGACGGTGCCGGAGTAGTTGACCCCGGGCACCAAGCGACCAACGGCCACGAGGTGGCTCAGCAGCTCGGCGTGGTGGATCATTTCGAACTCGCCGCCGAGGCTCGGGTACTCGTTCTTCATGGTGTTAAAGCAGTGGGGACAACTGGCGACGATCTTCTTCGCGCCCACCTCGTGCAACGTCGCGATGTTGGCCTTGGCCATCTCTTGAAAGAGGTACTCGTTACCCATACGCCGCGCAGGGTCTCCGGTGCACGACTCGCGCGGTCCGAGAATTCCAAACGTCACGCCTGCGCGATGCAACATCCGCGCCGTGGACTCGACCTGCTTGCGTCCACGCTCGTCGAGCGAGCCGGCGCAGCCAACCCAGTAGAGGTACTCGATGTCGTCGGGGATCGGTCCGTCGATGATCGGCACGTCGAAGTCGAGCGCGCCCAGCCACTCGGTGCGCTTCGAAGACCCGAGACCCCAGGGGTCTCCCTGGTTCTCCATGTTGCGCAGCAACAGACTGGCTTCGGACGGGAATCGCGATTCCATCAGCACTTCGTAACGACGCATGTCGATGATGGCGTCCACGTGCTCGATGTCGACGGGGCACTGCTCCACGCAACTGCCACACGTCGTGCAGGACCACAGCACGTCCGGATCGATGGTGCTCGGCACCAGGGTCGCCACGTCGCCCGACGCCTCACCCGACAACAACCGGTCGGCCGACGCGAACATATTGTCGCGAAGACCCATGATGAGCAGTTTGGGGCTGAGGGGCTTGCCAGTAGTCCAGGCGGGGCACACCGACTGGCAACGCCCGCACTCGGTGCAGGTCGCGAAGTCCAACATCTGCTTCCAGGTGAAGTCCTCCACTTTGCCCACGCCAAAGACCGTGTCTTCGGTGACGTTCTCCATATCCATGTCGGGAGTCTTGTCGAGACCACCGAGCGCGCGGGGACGACGCGACACGCCAATATTGATCGGCGCCAAGAAAATGTGCAGGTGCTTCGAGTAGGACACGAACACCAGAAAGCCCGTGATAACCCCGATGTTCGCGAGCAGGAAGACCGCTTCCAGCACGCTGTTGACGCCGGTGCCGAGGGGGTGAAGCCAACTCGCCACGATCTGGCTCGCGAAGGCCCACGAGGAGTTCCCGTATGGGAAGTGGCCAGTGTTGATCTGGGCGCCGCGGTAGATGAGCAGGGTGATGATCACCATGGAAATCATGAAGAGCACGAGCCACGCCGCCCCCAGATGACTTCCGTAGAAGCGACTGGAGCGGTCCTTGCGCGACGGCGCGTTCTTGATACGGATGATGGTGAAGACCACGAGCGACACCAACACCGCCGTTGCGAAGAAGTCTTCAACGAAGGCGAGCCAGTTGCTCTGACCGATCAACGGGATGTGAAAGCTGCGCTGAAAGAGCGAACCATACGCTTCGATGATCGTGGTCATCAGAACGGTAAAGCCCCACATCGTAAAGAAGTGGGCCAGACCCGGAACGGTCCAGCGCAGGAGCTTGCGCTGGCCGGCTACCTCGACAACCTCGGCTTCGCTTACCTTGCGAAAGCCCTGCCAGCGACGAGGAGCCGGTTGGCCGCTTCGAATGAGACGCGACAGCCAGTAGAAACGACGACCGGCCGCGGCAAAGCACACGGCCGTTATGGCCAGTCCAATAATGATCCGAGCTAACACCGCAATCCCTCCATTTATTGGACGTCAAGACTTCTTGAAGTTTTCCGAGTAACGACTGGCCGTGGGCCCGCGTTGGCCGCGGTACTTCGATCCGAGGCCCGACGCGCCGTACGGCCGGTCGGCGGGCGTCGTCATCTCAAAGAAGCTGATCTGTCCGATCTTCATGCCCGGATAGAGCGTGATCGGAAGATTCGCGACGTTGGACAGTTCCAGCGTGAGATGCCCGTCCCAACCGGCGTCGACGAATCCAGCGGTCGAATGGATCAGCAGTCCCAGGCGACCGAGCGAACTCTTTCCCTCGAGTCGGGCCACGAGGTCATCGGGCAACGCCACACGCTCCACGGTTGAACCGAGCAAAAACTCACCGGGGTGCAGGATCATGGGATCGGTGGGACCGACGTCAATCAGTTCGGTGAGGTCCTCTTGCGCCTCGCGAACGTCGATGACCCGCTGGGAGTGATTGCGAAAAACCCGAAAGAGTTGATCGATGTGCAGGTCCACCGACGACGGTTGGATGCAGTCGTCGCCAATCGGGTCGATGATAATTCGGCCCTGTTCGAGAGCCTCTTTGATTGAACGATCGGAGAGCACCATAACCATGGCAACGATACTCCTAAAGGCACCCCGTCTCCGAACTTCCGGCTGCTGGTGCCGGCCCGCAACGCTCCTTCGTCGACTGGTGCCCAAGCGGCCAAGGATCCCCCGCGCCGTCACTCATCTCGACCGAGAATTCATTGACAAGGCACCGACCCGGGTGCGAATGGAAAGAGCGTCGTCCACTTCATTTCACCGTCGTGGCCGATCGCCAGTGCCTCGTAGTCGTAAATCTCTTCGACGAGGGTCATGACCTCATCGCCACCAACGACGAGGGCCGTGGCGAGAGCGTCACTCAACCCCAGGTCTGGGCCCGTGACGCTCGCCGAGGCGAACCTGGTCACGTGCTGGCCGGTGAACGGGTTCACCAGGTGCTCGCCTCGCTCGTAGGCGCCCGAGGTGGCGAGGGCTCCTCGCAGTTCGACGGCGCACGCCAGTGACGTGGGCGAGGCGGGATCGATAATGCCGACTCTGAAAGGGTCGTTGGACGTGGGACCACCGAAACTGGCGATGTCGCCCGCCGCGTTCACCATGGCACCGTCAACCTCTGCCCCGACCAGTTCCTCGAGGGCTTCTTGTGCCGCCCAGCCTTTCACGTAGCCCGTGGGGTCGACACCACCGGGCATCGCCCAGGGATCGAACCAGCCGCCCGAGCGCGCCTTCGCCACCTTGCAGCTCTCCAGGACCTTGGTTACCTCGAGGGGAGATTCGCCGAGAGTGATCTCGCCCCGGCGCAGCCGGCTCATGGGGCTGTCCGGCTTCCACGTACTGAGGACCTTGTCAGCGCGGTGAAGGACGGCGACGGCCCTTGCCAGGTGGGGCAATAACTCGTCGGGAGATATCCCGCCGTCGTCGTAGATGTCGAACGTGACCACGGTGCCCATCACCTCCTCACGATGATGAATCGTCAAAGGTCGAGCAGCGTTTGATCCGCGTGGTCTCATTTGAACCCCAGCGACGTCAGTGCGTCTTGGAGCGACAGTTTGAATCCGGCGCTCGTGTAGCTGGCTCCCGAGACTCCTTGGATGCTCGCGCTCTGGGCCGTCATGGCCTGTTGCTCGAGCTGCGGGATTGCTTGTTGGTCAATGGACTGCGATCGAAAGTTCCCGCCATCATTCAAAGTGCCAATTGCGACCTTGGTGATCTTGGTTCCCGCCACCGTCACCGTCACCGAGAGAACGCCGAAGTTGTAGTTGACCACCGGACCCGTGGCGCTGCGTGCGGTCGTGGCGGGGGCGGTCGTGGCGGTGGTCGGAGCAACTGTCGTCGTCGTTGTTCTGGTCGTCGTCGTGGTCGTAGCGCCAGTCGTGGTGGTCGAGTGACGGGATGGTGCCTTCGTCGTGGTCGGTGAAGGGGTGGTGGTGGGAGGGCTGGTCGTTGACGGTGGGGAACTGGTCGTTGACGGTGGGGAACTGGTCGTCGACACTGGGGAGCTGGTCGTCCCGATGGTGCCAAGTGTCAGTTTCGCGGGCGCGGTGTGAAAGCTCAACACGCCGACGACGCCGGCCAGCGTTCCCGCGATGACAATTGGTGATCTTCTCATTTCGCTGGCTCAATGTGGATGGTCGTCATCTCGGATCTCTCTCAACCTAGAAACTGAATGCTTCGTGGTGAATTCTCTTGGGGTCTACGCCCAGTCGCAGGGCCGCCGCCACGACCCGATCGGTGAATCCATTGGGCCCACAGACGTACACGTCACTCTCGGCAATGCTCGGAATGAGCCGACGCATCGAGTCGGCGTCGATTGTGACGTCCTTGCGAGAGCCAACCAGTTCGTGAAACTCGCCACCGCGTATCTGGACGAGCGCCTCCACTTCGTCGCGGTGCACAATGTCCGCGGCGCTCGAGGCCCGAATCACCACCGAGACCTCGATGTTCTTCGGGAGATCTTCCAACAAGGCACGAATCGGTGTAATCCCGACACCGGCGCCAATGAGCGCGACTCGGCTCTGGGTGCGGGCGTGTCTCGTGAAGGTCCCGTAAGGGCCCTCGATGAACACGCGAGTGCCGGGCTTCAGGCGTGCCACGGCCTTGGACTGTTCGCCCAGCCCCTTCACGGTTACTCGGAGAAAGGGCGGACGCGGCAGCGCCGAAAGGGAGTACGGGTGACTGTGCCAGAGGAGATCCTTCGCCACGAAGCGCCACTGGAAGAACTGCCCACCCGAAACGGCCAGCCGCGAGAGGTGCTTTCCCGAAATGGTGAGCGAGTACACGCCAGGCGCCTCTTCGCTCACGTCGGCGACACGGAGCTGGTAGCGAAAATTCTTCATCAACGGCCAGATGAATCGGCTCACGAGCACGAGCCCGGCAGTGAGCGACCAGATCGCTATCCAGTAGGCCCGGGTGAGCGGATGGCCGAGGAACACGACTCCGGTGACGATCTGATGGGCGAACGCCAACGCGAGCGCCAAGTAGATATAGAGGTGGATAATCCACCACGTCTCGTACTTCATCTTGCGTCGAGCAATCCTTATCGACGACAGCCCCGCCAGAACGAGCAGCGCGAAGCCCACCATCGCCGCCAGCATGTCGGGGTAATTCACCAGAAAGACCCAGAGTTGGTGAAGCGGCCCCACCCTGGTCATCTGGGCGTAACCGAGCGTGATGGTGACGACGTGCAGCCCAATAAGGACGATGGGCCACGGTCCGATCCGGCGGTGCCAGCGGACGAGGCGGTCCTGGCCAACCGTTCGTTCGAGCCAAGGAATCCGGGAGATCAGCACGATCATGACCAGCATCAGGTACGTGCCGGTGAATCCCGCGAGACGTCCTACCGCGATGAGCCAGCCACCCGGTGATGCGAGCGTGCCCCTGCTCTCTCCAATGACCACCAAAGCAATGACGGTCCCCAAGCCAATGCCCGCGACGAGCGCGAGAATGTCCGCCACCCAGGGCTTCGGCGCGTGACCGCTGCGACGCCTTGTCGCAATCGCGTGGTTCGTCCACATGGGACGATCTGTCCTTCGAAACTGTCTCGTTGGCGCCACGTCGTGACAGTAACTTTCGAAGATAAGAGCACTCCAAGAAGACCTTGGGAAATTCGATATTTCTCGAGGCCCCGCCCGGGAGATCAGGTGACGGGCGGCATTTCCCCGGGATCGAAGCGGCCCAGGTCGGCGCCAATCTTCTTACCAATGTTGGTGACGTGCAAGTGGATCTCCTCCAGCAGATCGGTGTTGCTCTTCACCCGTGAGGTGAGCTCGGTGTTCTCCTGAATAAGCGTTTTGATGTCGTCGGTGTTGTTGGACGTGTGCAGAGCAACCTCGGAGGAGATTGAGTCGGCTCGCTTGGCGGCGATGAGAAGTGCCGCCGCTTGGACGCCGGCCAACATTGACAGGAACAAGTTGAGCAATATATATGGGTACGGGTCGAATGCCCGGTGGTGAAGGACTCGTTGAAGAAAGAGCGTGTTCACCAGCGCCCAAACAATCATGATCGCAAAGAAGCAAAAAACAAAAGGCCAGGACCCCATCATGTTGCGCATTCGGTCGGCGGACCTCTCCCCCAAGGAGAGCTCGTCCCCTGATCGGACGCCGGGATGTTTGTGCCAGTGGCTTTGCCACTTCGAATTTGCCATGACTACGATCGTGGCACACCTCGCCGTGAAGAAGACGGACTAACCGATTATGGGCTCGCGAGGCGGCGATGAAGGAGAACGGTACGATAGACAATGCGCGGGCGTAGTTCAGCGGTAGAACATCAGCTTCCCAAGCTGAGAACGCGGGTTCGATTCCCGTCGCCCGCTCCAACCTTGGTCTTGTTCATTTGGTCGTGGCTGTGATTAACTTCATGTACCACGAAATGTGTCCAAATTCCTCCGCTTCGAACTGGATGGCGCACGCAGCAAGTTTCGGAATGATGGCCATCTGGCAGATCGGTAATCGATAGGTGTCTGGAAGAGTAGAGTCCTGCTCGTTGCGTAAGCGCCTGGCGCACGTGAATCCTACGGTCTACGCCATAATCGCGATTGCCCTCGCCGTCATGGTGGGCAACGCTCTCGCATGGACCGGGCTAGTGAACTTGAGTCCGATGACCTACACGACGGACCTTACGACGTCGGTGTGTCACTTGACCTGCGGACGGGCGTGGATCGACCCCAACGTCGGCTCCATCACACAGCCGGTGGGTCATCTCGCGGCTATGGATCTCCTCCATCTACACGTTCCGTGGTGGAATCCCTTCGAGGGTCTTGGAACGCCGCTGGCGGGAGAGATGCAGTCGACCGCACTCTTCCCGCTAATCCTCTGGCTAGCTCTGCCCGGTGGGCTCGTGTGGTTCCACATCTCGCTCGAACTCATCGCCGGCATCGCCACGTACTTCCTCGCCCGGCGCCTGGGCGCGTCGACAATCATCGCGACGGTGGGCGGCGCACTTTTTGCCCTGAACGGAACCTACGCCTGGATCGGCAATTCGGTGTTGAACCCCGTGGCCTTCCTGCCCATGCTGGTGCTCGGCGTTGAGATGATCATCGCGAGCGCACCGCGTCGTCGCCAGTACGGGTGGTACGTGGCGGCGCTCGCGCTCGCCCTGTCGATCTACGCGGGTTTCCCTGAGGTTGCCTTCCTCGACGCGGTGTTCGCCGGTGCGTGGGCCGTCGTGCGACTTCTGTCGGTTGACCGAGGCGCGCGGCTACGCGCATTGCGCCGTCTCGTCTACGCCGCGCTCGCAGGGATGGCACTCGCCCTTCCCATCATCGTGCCCTTTCGCGACTACCTCAACGAAAGTTACGTCGGTGACCACACCTCGCTCGGCGAGCTCTTGCACATGTCACCACGGGTCCTGCCCATGTTCTTCGATCCATACCTCTACGGCACGATCTTCTCGAACCCGGCCGCTGACCCCTACTGGGCCTCGGTCGGCGGTTACTTCGGCGCGTCCGTCACCGCCCTCGCACTAGCTGGCCTCTTCGGACGACGACACCGTCCCCTGCGGATCTTTCTCCTCGCGTGGATTGTTCTCGGGTTCGCTGGTTCGGTCGACGTCTTCAGCCTGCGCCGCGCGTGGAACCTCATTCCGCTCGTGAACGACGCGGGGTTTTGGCGCTACATCCCGGCGAGCATCGAACTCGCCGCAATCGTGCTCGCCGTCCTCGGACTCACCGACGCAGCCCAGAGCGCGCGTGCTCGCTGGCGGGTCGCCGGGGCCGCGGGCGTCACCGCAGTGATGCTGGCGGTCTTCGTCGTCACGTCCAGCAGCGTCAGTCGGGGCGTCGTCCTCTCCGGACGGCTGCGCCTCTACCACGCCGCGCTCGACGCGATTCCCTTCGTATCCCTCACGTTGCTCGTGGCGGCGGTGCTACTCCTGCGGGGCCGTTGGCGTATATGGTTCGCGGCCATAGTGGTACTCGGGGAGTCGGTGCTCCTCTTCGTCGCCCCGATGGCCGTGGCCCCGTCGTCGTTGACGGTCAACCTCGCGCCAGTCCACTTCCTCCAAGCGAACCTCGGGCAGTACCGATACATGGACGTCGCAGTCCTCTATCCCAACTGGGGCAGCGAGTACGGCATCAGTTCCCTGGCGGCCAACGACCTGCCCTTGCCGCTGACCTTCGTCAACTACGTTCAGAGCAGCCTGTTCCCCGGGATCCAACCGCCCAACGCCTTCAGCGTTCACGGCACTGCCTACAGCCAAACGGTTATGGAGCAGGAGATCGCGACCCACCTACGGGCCTACGAGGACGCCTCGGTGAAGTACCTCCTTACGAAAACCAGGATTCCCCTCGCACCCCAGTTGGCAGCCGTGGGCGTGAAGAAGGTCTGGTCGGACCGGTTGGCCACTGTCTACGCGCTGCCCGACCCCCGTCCGTTCTTCTCAACTGCGTCGTCCTCATGCACCGTCTCGAGCACGTCGCTTACCGAGGCGAAAGTCAACTGTCCGACGGGCAAGTCGACGCTGCTACGCACCGAGCAGTCGATGAAGGGGTGGACGGCCACGGTGAACGGGCGTCCCGCGGCCGTCAAGACTGTTGACACCGTCTACCAGCAGATCGAGGTCCCAAAGGGTACGTCGACCGTCGAGTTTAGTTTTCAGCCGCCCCACGAGCGGCTCGCCGTAATCGTTGGCTCCGCGACCCTGCTCGCTCTGATCGTGGCGGCGCTCAACGAACGAGTTGAGCTACTCTCGCTCTTTCGCTGGGCCAAAGCGAAGCGCCGACGTACGAAGCCGACAATGAACACGAGCGGCGCGAATGAGAAAAACTTCGAGGAGTCTCGCATGTGGTGAAGAGCGCGGGCGAGGGTCGCGTCGCTCACCGACGCGGCCCGGGCTTGGGCGCTGAGGGAGATCTGCACATGTTCCATGACGCCGAAAATGCTGACTGGCACGACGAGCCCTACCGGGTCTGGTTTTAGGGGACCACCTTCCTCCATTCTTGAGGATTCACACCAATTGGAGATTCCCAAGCTGAGAACGCGAGTTCGATTCTCGTCGGCCGCTCCAAGGATTTCCTTCGTAAATCCAATGTTTGCAAGGCTTGGTGGTTGACCGAAATTGATCACGACTGTCCCGTGTGAAGCGCCCCTACGCGCCCACGGAGCGCCCAGATCCTTCCGTTCACTACTTCGACCTGACCTCGTTCGATGCGACAGGATTGACCCAAATCTTCACGCTTGGAATTCTGTCCGATGCCCCCGAGCAACCTGTTCGTGATCGCTGGGGATTCGTGCGACTGTGAGTAAGTGTTTATTTTGGATTGATGGCACAAGCTCACTCTCCTCAAGTGCGTGTGATTCATCGTCAACATCGATCCGGGTGCTGTGATCAGAACGTGCGAGCACTCATAAACATCTACCTCGCGAACGTGATGGAACTCCTTAAGGAGCGTATGAGATCTCGAGCGTTCGACCCTTGCTAAGGAAGCTGCTTAATCATTGAGATCAGTTCCTCTCGCCGGCATCCTTGACCTCGGGCAAAGTCGACCAATTCATTGACTTTCAGGACGAGGGCACTTCTCTCCTGGGTACCGATAACGCGCACCCCGCGACCACGGGTGAAGTCCACGGCTCCTTCATCTCGAAGTAAGCGCAGCGCGCGCAGCACGGTGTTCCGGTTGACACCCAGGACTGCTGCAAGGTCAACAGCCGGAGGAAGTCGCTCACCGGACTTGACCTCACCATTCGCGATGGCCTTTCGAATCTCCGCGGCGACTTGATCGTGAAGGGCAAGTTGCTCAGACCGGTCCACCTTGACATTTAACATAGTGCTATGTAAAGTAGCACCATCCAAAGGAGTCCTCTGTGACAATTGCGCCAGTTCGCCCCACCGAGGAGACAATCTCGGAAGCTTCCATCCAAGTACTTATCGAAGAGGCGCGACGGCATCGGCGCCGTCGCCTCGCTTTCTGGCTCGTCGTGACGATAGTGATCGCGAGTGTCGCCGTGGGTATCGTCGCAGGACACAACTCCGGGAGAGGGAACCTCACAAGGGTGACCTTGCGACCCGGGATCCCGAACCCGGCATTTACGGGGCCTTTCTCCAAGACGCGTAGCGAGATGCTCGCGTTTGTACTTCCCACGAGCGGCGCGGACATTACGACTGCGGCGAAATTCATGAACCGGATTGCGGGTCTCGTGGTCGAGGACAAGGCGGCGTGCATGGATCAAGCCGGTTACAACTCCACGGTTACCTATACGCCCGGAAGTTTCGCAGGCGGAAACAACACGCAGTTTCCGCCCATTGCAGATCTCTCCGCGAATGGCTTCGTTTTGAGGGCCGTCAACGAACCGTATTACGGGGTTGACTACGTAGGAAAACCGCTCTTAGGATCTGTGATCGCCAATCACGTATCGGCACGAATAAATTGCGAAGCGTCGGCTCAGAGTCCGGTGAATGCACTGTTGGCGCAGACGCAGCCGCTTTCGAGTGTTTGGCAGCGTCAGATCATTCCAAGCATCAATAGGAGCAGCGCGTTCAAAAAGGCGTTGGTTGGTTGGTCGTCGTGCGTGAGTCAGGGTGGCGTCGCGGCAACCTCAATCGATGGATACTTTCAGGACACTGGCTTGCTGATGCGAGGCGCGGCTTCCAACGCCGCTTTGGCCAAGAACTATCTGAAATATGGCAAGTTGTACGCGACGTGCCTGGCACCGGCGGAGTCAATTCGCGACCAAATGAGACAAAAGGCACGCACAGTCTTTGAGCACGCGCACGCATCTCAGATTGCAGGTCTCACGAACACCCTTCGCGAACTTGTTAGCTGACTTTCTTGCGTACTGCTTCGCTCTCGATGCGCGTTTACAATCGCGGTTACGATGCTCCAAACGTTGATGAACGCACTGTCTAGGCGCTCACCGTGACAATTCTGTCCGCAGCACTCGTGACACCAGTATGGGTCACACCGAATCCAACGATACGAAGTCCCGTCGTTCGCCGGCCCATACGATGTAGTTGAGCCACGAGATAAGCGCCCACGACCTTCGCACGTTGGCCACTCAGCCATTCGTTGAATTCCTTCGTCCCGACGCCATCGGTGTAACCAGAAAGCGTCAATCGCCGAATCTCTGTCTTCAATACCGTGGCGGCGAGCTTGCGCAACGAATGTTTGGCCTGCGTCGTCAACGTGTACGAATCAAATGCGAAGTGGATCTTGTCCAGTGTTCGCTTGTCGTTACTGGCCTTCATCGAGGCGGGTTTGGATAACCCCGGCACCGAAGTACCTATGACGTTCACCGCAACAACTGAGAAGTGATACACGACTCCGGGCGTCAGTCCCGTAATGATGCAGGTGTTAGCGCCGACGGCCGTGCACGTCGCGGTTCCTGGCGACGCGCTCACGACGTAACTAACAATCGATGAACCACCATCGGTCACTGACGGCTGCCACGAGATCACCGCCGTCCTGGCCGTGAATCCGACATTGATTTCCATGGGTGATGTGGGAACCGTGGCGTTGCTCGGTGCGGCTTGATACGTAGTGCTCGCAGATGGCGAGGTCCCAATCGAGTTGAATGCCACCACGGAAATTGAATAGTTGATCGTGCTGCTCAACCCGGTCAGCGTGCAGCTGGTTGCACCCGTTGTCGAACACGTGAAGTCACCTGGTTCCGCTCGTACCTCGTAACTCGTAACTGGCGTACTCCCTTGAGAGGTGGGCGGCGTCCACGTCACCACGACACCACCGTTGGAGTATGTTGCGCTAACGGCGAGCGGAGCCGAAGGGGCGAACGTGGCTGGTAGCGGCGCGACTTGGATGCTCAATTGCACTTGCGTTGCCGGGAGATAGTTCGCATCGCCCGATTGATTTGCGTCAACAATGCAAGGTCCCGCACGCGTAAAAGAGATGACACCGGCGCTGAGCGAGCACACTGAGGAGGACGAAGCATCAATGGAAAGCGCGACACTGAGTCCCGAAGTCGAGCTTGCGGTCGGTGTGTAATCTCCACCGACTCGAGCGTCCGCTGGACTCAAGGAAGAGAACGAGACCGTTTGGTCAAGTTGAAAAACCACAGTCGTTGCAGAGGAAGATGAAGCGAGAAAGTTCGAATCGGCGGCCTTGTGTGCGGTGACCAAGCAAGTACCTGCTCCACTGGCGAGCAACTCGCCCGAACTTGGTTGTGAACACGCCGCGGTTCCGCTCACAACTGTGTACGTCACGGCGCCAGTCCCTGACCCACCAGACGTCGTGAGTGCCAGATCAATACCGGGCGTGCCCGACAACGACGTCACGGTTAGGACTCCCTGCGCGACTTGACTCACGCTGAACAGCAGCGCGGTGCTCGTTGAAGTTGAGAAGTCGGAGTTTCCGGAATAGATCGCTAACAACGAGTCACTCGCGCCGGCCGGCAGCGCCGTCGTCACGCACTGGGCGATGCTCGACGAAATCGTGACCGCGCCGCAGGTACCAATCGTCGTGGCGCCGGCTTCGAAGTTAACGGTCCCGGTGGCGCCCGAAGTCACCGCGGCGGTGAGCGTCACGGATCCGCCCACCGTTGAGGAGGTGGGGTTCGCGCTCAGCGAGATGGATGAGGATGCGATGCCGACGCTGTACGTAGTTGCGGACGACGACACCGGGTTGTAGTTAGCGTTACCCGCCATCGATGCGGTAACGGAGCAGCTTCCCGCTGAGGTGTAGGTGAGTACTGACCCCGTCACCGAACAGCCGGCGGTGTTGGCGCTCGCGCCCACCGCGTAGGTGACCTCGCCCGCTGTGCTACCGCCTGATGTTGTCAGTAGCGCGGTGTTGGAGGGACTTGGAGCGAATGTTGTCAATACCGAGGTAATCAACAGTGCGCTTTGGCTCGCGGCTCCGACAGTGAAACTCGAAGTGGAACTGGACGAAGAGGCGTACGTGGAATTACCCGAATATTGCGCGCTAAGCGTACTCGTACCGACGGGTAGCGCCGTCGTCACGCACTGGGCGCTGCTCGACGAAATCGTGACCGCGCCGCAGGTACCAATCGTCGTGCCGCCGGCTTCGAAGTTAACGGTCCCGGTGGCACCCGAAGTCACCGCGGCGGTGAGCGTCACGGATCCGCCCACCGTTGAGGAGGTGGGGTTCGCGCTCAGCGAGATGGATGATGCGGTACCCGGCACCACCGGAATCAGGGGTGATGAGCGAAGGCTGTATTCGGAATAGATGTTGACCGACTGAATTGATATGTAATAGGTCGTGCCGTTCGAAAGGCCCGTCAGGGTGCAGTTCAACGTGGCGGAGGTGCAGGTCGAACTCTGCGAACCGCCCACGGGCGCGGTGAATGCAGTGACCGTGTACGACGAGATCGCGGCGCCGTTGTTGTACGGTGCGACCCAACTCACCGTCACCTGACCGCTGCCGGCCACGTAGCTCGTGGTCACGTTCGCAGTTGCGTTTGGTGCGGCGTACGGCGCTCCCGGTTCACTGTTTGACGCGGCGCCGGGGCCATTCGCACTCATCGCGCGTAACTCCACCGTGTACGAAGATCCGTTCGTCAGCCCGGAAACGGTGATCGGCGAGGTCGTTCCAGTTGCGTTTTGCCAAGTAACACCACCGTCAACAGAATATTGGTAACCGGTGATGGGGTTGTGGGCGTCTTGGGACCCGGCGGTGAACGGCACACTCAGGTACGAATTTCCTGCTGTCAAGCTAGTAAGGGTCGGCGCACCGGGCAGCGCCACCGGGAGCGCAGTCACCCGTGGACTCGAGGGAGGTCCGGCGCCGGCCGCGTTCGTTGCGACTACCGAGAAGTAGTACGTCGCGTCGTTGGTGAGTCCGCTCACAGGGCACGTCAATGCGGAGGTCGTGCAGGTGGCAATGGCGCTGCCTCCCGACGAAGCGGCGAAGGCCGACACGGTGTAGCTCGTCACCGTCGCGCCGCCGTTCGCGGAAGGCGCCGCCCACGAGACCTGCGCCGACGTCGCGCCGCCCGATGCCTGAACCTGCGTGGGCGCTCCTGGGATCGTCTGCGGTGTACCCGACGACGATGACGATGAACTGCTCGATCCCACGCCGTTTGCCGCACTGAGGATGACGCTATAGAGGGTGCCGTTCGTCAAGGAGGAGATCGTGAAGGGATCCGCCAACGTGCCCGCGCTCACCCACGTCGCGCCGCCGTCGAGGGAATAATCAACTCCGGAAATCGCCGAACCGCCGTCGTTTGCAGATGTGTAGATGGTGTAGGTCACTTGGAGTGAGGAGTCGCTTGGTGTAATCGAAGTGATGATTGGCGTGACCGGTACCGTCAACGTCGCTCCCACCACGTACACCGACGCGGGACCGGCGCCGTTCGAGTTCAACGCTCGTATTTCGACGCTGTAGGTCGTACCGCTCGTCAGTCCGATCGCCGTAAGGGGCGACGTTGTACCTGACGCAGTGGTCCATGAATTAAACGACGACGTTCCCGCCCCCACACTCGTCGCGTACTGATAACTCGTAATGGGTGAACCACCCGTGTAACCAGGTACGAACGCAATGCCGAGCGATGTGCCGTCAGAACCCGGCGTGATGGAAGTTATTGTCGGCGCTCCGGGCAAAGCACTCGGCGTTCCAGAGACGGCAGGTGACGCTGTACCGGCCCCCGATGAATTAACGGCTCGAATCTCGACGGGATACGTGGTGCCATCCGTGAGGCCATTAACCACCATTGGCGACGTCGTCACGCCACTCGACGTCCACGTCGCGCCGTCGTCGACTGAATATTCATAATCAAGAATAGAAAGCGACGAGCTCGCGGCGCTGAACGCAACCGACAATGAGCCGTCTGAAGGCGTGATGCTCGTGATCGTTGGTGCTCCCGGCGGACCCGAAGGAGCGATCGGTGTCGACGGAGTTGAGAACACGCCCTGCCCAATCGAATTCGCAGCGGCGACCTCAAATTCGTAATTGGTCCCATTGGTGAGTCCGGTTACGATGCAGGACGTCGACGTGCCGGTGCACATAGCGGCCGTCGTCCACGAAGAGTAGGGACTGGTCGCGTACTGCACCGTGTAGTCACCAATTGGAGTGGAGCCCGTCGACGACGGCGCCGACCAGTAGAGAGAGACTTGCGCGTTGCCTGGCGTGCCGTTCACACTGGTAGGCGCGCTCGGCGCACCGGTGGAGTAGGAGATTACGACTGATCCATTGGAATTGTCGTCGCTGTAGTGGCTGTACTGCGCGCTGAGGCCACTCAACTCGCCCGTTGAATTAGAGCCCGGATAGCCACCGAGTCCGAACCACTCGTCAGAAGTGCCCGAGCCAAACTCCACCAAACCCGCCGAACCGCCCTGCGCTCCGCCACCACCGCCCGCTCCGCCGCCGCCATCGCACTGTTCACCGCTTACTTGGTGGCACGCGGTATAAACGTACTCGCCGTTCTGACCAGTTGTTGAGGTCGTGTCGGATCGCGCTTGAAACGTCGGCAACGAGATCTGCCCCTGGGTCGGGGCAAACTGTCCACTGCCTCCTGAGCCGCCTGAGCCGCCGCCGACGATGGTCGCGACACTCGTGGGTGAACCCGAAGTACCGATCTCCACGACTGACGCCGCGCCTCCAGAGCCTCCGTATCCGGAACATCCAGAAGCACCTGGTGATCCGCCCGCACCTCCGGCGTAAGCGCCAATAGGGTTGGTGCCACCCACTCCATCATTTGGGTCAGAGCCAGTGGCCGAGCCCCATCCCGCGGTACAAGCATTCCAATCGGGTGAGTTCGCCCCGCCCTGGCCCACGCCAATGGTGAGAACCTGACCCGGTGTTACTGAAATCGTGCCGGTGACAACTCCCTGGTATCCCCCGGGTGGAGCGGTTCCTGACGAGTCTCTACCTCCTTGACCGCCCTCAGCGCCAGTGACCGTCAGAGTGAGTTGGGTCACGTTGGCGGGAACCGTGATCGTCTCCGTACTTCCCGTATACGAATACGTGTCGGTGACGATTGTTCCCGACGTCACTGTCGATACCGCACCCGCGGCCGACGGAAGTGCGAGTAACAGGAGAAGAGCGGCGAGACAACTGGACAGAGTCCCGCGAGCGAATCTGCCCGACGTCCCTCGTCGCCGAAACGGCGTTCCGTAAGCTCGATAGTTTCGTATCAAAGTGAAGATGCCCTCGCCCCGTTGCATGCGAAGACGATTCTAAATGTTTTGTACCGAAATTTTAGGGATGCCCGATTCTTCCATCCATACGAAAAAGAAGGTTTGACATTGCTGATTCTGAGCTTCCCAAGCTGAGAACGCGGGTTCGACTCCCGTCGCCCGCTCCAATTAACTTCAGAGACTCGCGGGACTCTGAAGAGTCATATGCAGCGTCGGTACACTTTCAGAATGACTGAACCCGCCGATTCTTCAACGAAGGTCAGCGTGCGCGGCACCTCCGATCTTGCCTTTTCGAACCCCGGACGTGACGTGCAGCGCGTCGGGACCGCCAACTTCCTGGGTCAGGACGTTTCTAAGATCTACGGACCGGTGTGGGCCGTACTTGGCAACCTGGGCGATAGCCAGTGCTACTTGGGAGTCCACGACAAGGTGCGAGCCGTGCAGGCCGCCATGGCCCGTCGAATTGCTCAGGACGACCGACCCAACCGCCTTATTTCGCCCGCGTTCACCATTGGCGTGTCCGATGGTCAACTCAACGGCACTCCAGAAATGCGCTTTTCGCTCATCGGACGAGAACTCGTCAACGACGTAGCCTCGACGCACCTCGCCGCGAATCAAGTTGAAGCGCTCATTGCGGTGGTGGCGTGCGACAAGCCGCCGGTCGGCACAGTGGCGGCCCTGCTCGAGCACAATGCTCCCGCGGTGATTCTTTCGGACGGTTCAATCAAGCCCGGCATCAATCCACGGACCGGTGAGCGTATTGACCTGGTCACAGCTTTTCAGTTCGCCACCGAACCGGATGAGGTGGCTCGGGCCGAGGTCACGCTTCACGCATGTCCGGGACAGGGCAGTTGTGGGGGAATGTTCACCTACAACACGATGCAGGTATTCATTGGTGTGTTGGGGCTCGAGCCGCTCCACATGGTCGCTCCGCCGTCGGACGATCCTCGTCGTATTGAGCAGTTCCCGGACGAACTCGTCAGCTGCCTCGTGACTATGACCAGTCGAAACATCCTCCCACGAGATATCGTCACGCCCACCTCTCTTCGCAACGCCCTCATCGTTTCCATGGCCATGGGTGGCTCGACCAACGTCATGCTGCACAGTGTCGAGATTGCCCGTGCGGCGGGAATCAACTTATGGCAGGACGTCCTCAGTCAGGACGAATTCAATGAGTTGTCGCACCGTCTCCCCGTGATTGTCAACATGCGTCCGTTCGGGGCGTACTCGATGGTCGACGTTGACGCCGCCGGTGGACTCCCAACGATCGTCAACGAGCTTCTGCGTGCTGGCTTCCTCGACGGCAGTGCCATCACCTGCACCGGTGAGACACTCGCCGAGCAGATTGATCGCTTGGCCCCACCGCTCGCTGATCACGAGGTGATCTACTCGGTCGCCCAACCATTCAAGAGCACCGGTGGACTTCGTCTCCTGCGCGGAAATCTTGCCCCGGACGGAGGCGCGATCTTGAAGCTCGCCGGCGTCGAAAGCGGAATCGCCGACGGCGTTTTCACCGGGAAGGCACGCGTGTTCAACGGAGAGCGCTCATTGATTACCGCGCTCGACGAGCGACCCGACGACTTTCAAGACAACGACATGGTGGTGATCCGCTACGAAGGACCTCGTGGCGCGCCCGGAATGCCTGAGATGCTCGACCCCACGTCCAAGATCACCTCCTTATGCCGTAAGCGCGGGATCACCATCGCCTTGATGACGGATGCTCGATTCTCGGGTGGATCCGTGGGGCTGGTAATTGGTCACGTCGCTCCAGAGGCATTGCTCGGTGGACCCATTGCCCTCGTGGAAGACGGCGACACCATTACCGTCGACATCAACCAGGACCGACTGGACTGCCTGCAACTTGATGACCCGGAGAATTTTGCACGTCGGACAGCGGCGTGGGAGTTACGAGTGAGCGCCAACGGTGGACTTCACCCTGACGCCGTATCGGTCACGCATCGGGTTCTCAAGAGAATGCGCGCAACGGGCCTTCCGGCGTTACGCGGCGGAGGCATGTCGGCAAGTTGATTGTTCTACGACCCAGGTGGAAGCAGTTGCCGCTATCGGAAGAGGATTAACTTTCCAAGCTGAGAACGAAAGTTCGATTCCCGTCGCCCGCTCCAAGTTTGGTTTTGTTGCAACGACCGACCAGACCCTTGCAAACGCTGATGTTGGCTTTGGTCACGTCTCGCTGTCGCAACGCTCTCCCAAGAACTCTTCCATCGAGAAGGCTCATCTCGGACATACATGGCATCCGTCAAAGGGCAACACCACTGGCATTTCTTCTCCCGCTCGCTGGTGGTTATCGAGCGAGCGCAACGGTCTGGTGAGTCGAATCCACGAGAGACTGAGGCGATGCAGGCCCCCTAGGCGACTTCGACTGTCAGGCCACGAACGCGGAGAGGCCAATAACTCTATAATTATTGACTCAAGAATTATTGTATGATATGTTGCTCTCGTGTCCCATGAATCAACCGTCGAGCGTCGAGCGTCACTTCATGCAGCGCTCGGCGACCCGGTACGCCTTTCAATAGTCGACGAGCTCATGGTTTCGGATCACGCGCCGGTAGAACTCCAAGCGCTCACAGGTCTTGAATCGAATCTGCTCGCCCACCACCTCGACGCCCTTGAGGAAGCCGGCCTCGTCGTGCGCTCCCCTTCGAGTGGTGACGGACGTCGTCGTTATGTCCGGCTCGTCCCCGGGGCGCTCCGTTCGCTCGGCCCCGTTATCAAGTTGGCACCCACCGACGCACTCTTCGTTTGCTCAATGAACTCCGCTCGCAGCCAACTCGCCGCAGCGCTTTGGAGAGAGTGGACCGGTCTCACCGCCCATTCAGCGGGAACCCACCCCGCCCTGCGTGTGCATCCGGGTGCCGTCGCGGCCGCAAAGCGTGCCGGATTCGACCTCCACGCCACGACTCCGCGCAGTCTTGACGATGTCGCCGTGCTACCACCGCTCGTGATCACCGTCTGCGACCAAGCCCACGAAGAACTCGGCTCCGAGCGGGGGTGGCGGCACTGGTCCGTGCCCGACCCGGTCGCACGAGGCACGAACGGCGCCTTCGACGCGACCACCGCAGAACTTCGCCAACGCATCCAAGCATTCACCGGTGCCACTGCCGATCAACGAGGAGAGCAATGAGTACTGAGCAACCGGAGATCCTCTTCCTCTGCGTGCACAACGCCGGCCGATCCCAGATGGCCGCAGCGTTCGCTCGCGAGATTGGAAAGAACCGCATCAAGGTGTATTCGGCCGGTTCGGCGCCGGGAGAGCACCTCAACCCCGCGGTTGTTGAGGTGATGCGCGAGAAGGGCATCGACATCACGATGGAGAAGCCGCAGAAGTTGACCGACGAGATGGCACTGAACGCCGACGTGGTGGTCACCATGGGCTGCGGTGACGCCTGCCCGGTCTACCCGGGAAAACGCTACGTCGATTGGGAACTCTCCGATCCGGCCGGCAAGCA
Organism: Acidimicrobiaceae bacterium; assembly: GCA_003141095.1. Lineage (GTDB taxonomy): Bacteria > Actinomycetota > Acidimicrobiia > Acidimicrobiales > RAAP-2 > RAAP-2. The sequence continues at coordinate 34,665 of PLKM01000084.1, forward strand.
ACTCGAGGAGGTCCGCCCGATCCGGGACGACATCGAACGGCGCATCGCGTCGCTCATCGACGAATTACTGACCGCAAAGAAGTAGGGAGGACGTCACAATGCCCGACAACCGCCTCATTGACGAACTATCGCCGGACGACCAGCGTCCACTGCGTCCCGCTCTGGCCAAACTGCTCAAAGAGTTCCATGGGACTTTCGACGACGAGACCATTGAGCACTTCCTTGTCGACTCCTACGATCGCCTCGCCGCGAGCTCGACGACGAGGAGCTTTTTGAGCGTCCTTTCAGAGCGCTTCGCGCGTGAGCGCCTCGGGGCGATGACCCGAGTTGCCGCACTGACGAAGGGCAGGCCCGGCGTTCTCTTTCTCTGCGTGCACAACGCCGGCCGCTCCCAGATGGCTGCGGGCTGGCTGCGACACATCGCGGGTGACCGCGTCGACGTCTTCACGGGTGGCTCTGAACCGGGTGATGCGCTGAACCCAGTTGTCGTCGCGGCCATGGCCGAAGTCGGCGTCGATATTCGTCAGGAGTTTCCCAAGCCCTGGACCGACGAGGTCGTGCGGGCCGTGGATACTGTCGTCGCCATGGGTTGTGGCGACGTGTGTCCCATCTATCCGGGAAAGAGCTACGTCAACTGGGATCTGAACGACCCCGAGGGCATGAGCCTCGACGGTGTCCGTCAGGTACGCGACGAGTTGAGAAATCGAGTGCAGGGTCTGGTCGATGAACTCTTGGCTTTCAAGTCGTAATCGGATCAGTCGAATACATAGACAAGAGTTCACGACGCGGGATTGATCCCCTTCGTCCGCTCCAGGGCTGATCATGCTCGAGGACCAATGCATCGTTGCGGACATTGCCGTTGACCGCTCTTCGCTCTTGTCCGCCACCTCACACCGTCGCCAGGTCGCCGTCAAAGCAAGGAGAACGAATTGCGAACAGTCAGTCGCCGAGAATTCGGGCCACGTCCTTCAGGCGTTCGGGCACCACGCTCCACCACATCCACCGGCCTCGCTTCTCGCCCGTGATCAGGCCAGCCTCGGCAAGAATCCTGGTGTGGTGCGAGATGGTTGGTTGACTCTTGCCTAAGGGTGCTTCCAGCGCGCAACTACAGACCTCGTCTTCGGAGGCCACGAGCGAGAGCATCCGCAGTCGGACCGGATCACTAAGAGCTCCAAAAATCTGCGCCATGTCACCGGCCTCGACCTCGGACAATGGGCTGCCCCCCAAGGGACTGCAGCAGCTGACTACGGTCTCGTCAACGGTAATGGTCTTGGGATGCGACATTAGTCTCACCATACTATTGACATCGGTCGATATATTGGCTACTCTTCTCATCGACAAACGTCAATCTAAGGAGAGTACCGTGTCGAGACTCCAACTGGCCCTCAACGTGTCGGACCTCAACGAGGCCGTCGAGTTCTACTCCAAGTTCTTCAAGACCGAACCCGTAAAGATCCGTCCGGGCTACGCGAACTTTGCCATCGCCGATCCACCGCTCAAGTTGGTGCTCTTCGAGAATCCTGGCGAACCCGGCACGATCAACCACCTCGGGGTCGAAGTCTTTTCGACCGATGAAGTGGTGGAGGCCACCCAGTACCTCACCGAACAGGGATTCGCGACCGACATCGAGGAGCAGACTACGTGTTGCTACGCGGTCCAGGACAAAGTGTGGGTGGACGGACCCGATGGTTCGCGCTGGGAGGTCTACACCGTGCTCAACGACGCCAGCGACACTTCATCGCCGACCGGCGGCGAGACGTGTTGTTCGCCGACATCGTTGACGATGTCCGAGGCCGCGCCGTGCTGCTGAGTCCCCGGCTACGCGAAGCCCACGAACGATCATGAAGGGTGCCATCTCTGATCGCTCACCGCAGAACGAGGTGACCGCGCCGGTCGTCGCGCGACTGTCGTTCCTCAACCGGTTCCTGCCGGTATGGATCATTCTGGCAATGGCCGTCGGCATAGGACTCGGTCGGGCCGTGCCGAGCCTCAACACGCACCTCAACGCAGTGCAAGTGACGTCGGGCACGTCGTTGCCCATCTTTGTGGGACTACTGGTGATGATGTATCCGGTGCTGGCCAAGGTCCGCTACGACCGGTTGGGCACGGTCACGCGCGACCGTCGGCTACTGGTCGCGTCGCTAGTGCTCAATTGGCTGGTCGGCCCGGCGGTGATGTTCGCGCTGGCTTGGCTGCTATTGCCCGACCTGCCAACGTATCGAACTGGTCTTATCATCGTCGGCCTCGCACGTTGCATCGCGATGGTGCTGATCTGGAACGATCTGTCAGGGGGTGACCGCGAGGCGGCGGCCGTGCTCGTGGCACTCAACTCGTTGTTCCAGATCGTCGCCTTCGCCCTGCTCGGCTACTTCTATCTGCAGGTGCTGCCCGGGTGGCTCGGTCTCAGCACGCAAGGCCTTCATCTGTCGATCGGGCGAATCGCGGAGACCGTCGCCATCTTTCTTGGCATTCCACTTGTCGCGGGCTACCTGACCCGCACGCTGGGCGAACGTCTGCGGGGTCGAGAGTGGTACGAGACGAAGCTCCTGCCTCGCCTCGGTCCTTTCGCCCTCTACGGATTGCTCTACACCATCGTGATCCTCTTCGCTCTGCAAGGCCACACCATCACCGATCGACCCGGCGACGTGGCGCGCATTGCCCTGCCCCTACTGTGCTATTTCGCAATCATGTGGTTCGGGTCGTTCGCACTCGGCCGAGCGCTCGGGCTGCCCTACGATCGAACCGCGACGTTGGCCTTCACCGCGGCGGGGAACAACTTTGAGTTGGCGATCGCGGTCGCCATCGGCGTCTTTGGGGTTACGAGCGGCGAAGCGCTGGCCGGGGTAGTCGGCCCGCTCATCGAAGTGCCGGTACTCGTCGGCCTGGTCTACGTGTCGCTGTGGGCGAAGCGTCGCTTTTACGAACCGGTGACCACCGGCGAAGCTGCTCCCTGAACGACCGTCCAGCAAGAGCCCCCGAGGGATCCTTCCACTAGGCGGAAGCCGGTACGTATCGCCTTCCACGGCCGAACAGGCGAGCGGCGACCGTCGCCACTCCAAATGCCATCACCCGATATCGGACAGACCCGCGGTTCGCCGACTGACCGTCACCACCGCCCTCGTACCCATTTTCCACCCATATGCGCACCCGCGGATGGGCCAAGATGATGCCGTTTCGAGTACTCGGGTCTTCGACTTCTCCTGTTTGGTTCGAACACCGAGCGCACGATGGATTCTTCAAGGAATCGCGGCTTCCTCTTGAAGCCTCCTCAGACCTCGCGGGTGGCTCTCCTGAGTTCATCGACGCAATACGCGTTCGCCTACGTTCCCGCACCGACAACGACGGGGCCCGTAGTTTTAGCGGGTTCTTAATCCCCCACTAGGGCCAGCACAACATCGACATCCATGCTGGGGGAAGTCTCGCTGACGCGTGAAGGGAGTTCGCCATGGATTGGACCACGGAATTCGAAGAAGGGGACCAGCCTGGTCCCGTCGCGACGGGGGCCCGGCATCACCGGACCCGGCTGATCTTCGCGTCCGTGATGGCAACGCTCGTGCTGGTCTTCGCAATCGGCGGGTTCGGATTTGTCCTTGGGCACTTCGTCATGAGATCTCCGGCCGCGACGTCGTCAAATCCGGAAATGGCGAATTCAAACTTCCCGTCGCGAGGCCTTGGCAACTACCAGCCCGCCGCGGCGACGCCATCGGACGGATCCACTTCCTCGCCGACCAATGCCGAAGCCGCGAAGATTGCCCGGTCGGTTGATCGGGGCCTCGTCGACATCACCACAAAGCTTTCGTACCAATCGGCGACCGCCGCGGGTACGGGCATGGTCTTGACCTCTCACGGGCTGGTGCTCACGAACAATCACGTCATTGACGGCGCTACGTCGATTACGGCTCGAGACGTTGCCACCGGTACCGTCTACACGGCCAAGGTCGTTGGTTACGACGTCACCAGCGACGTGGCCGTGCTCCAACTTCAGGGCGCCTCCAACCTTTCAACAATCACGCCTGGCGACTCAAACTCCGTGGCGTCCGCAGAAGAGGTGGTAGGGATCGGAAACGCCGGAGGTGTCGGAGGTACGCCCAGTTATGCCCCGGGCTCGGTCGTCGCCCTCGATCAATCGATAACTGCCGCCGACCAGGAGAACCCAACTGGCGCAGAGCAGTTGAGTGGAATGATCGAGGTCAACGCGAGTATTGATCCGGGTGATTCCGGAGGGCCGTTGGTGAATTCGAAAGGTGACGTCATCGGGATGGACACGGCGGCGTCGTCAAGTGGCGGCGGCTTTGGATTCGATGAAACCGGCTCAGCGCTGACCCAAGCGTACGCAATACCAATCAATACCGCCCTCTCCATCGCTAAATTGATTGAAGATGGTGCCGCGTCCTCCACCGTGCATATCGGCGCGACTCCATTCCTCGGCATCGAGCTCAGTCCGACTCTTTCCGGTGACCAGGGGGGATTCGGGTACGGATCCCAAGCTGTCGCAAGTGGCGTCAGCATTCGAGGAACAATCTCCGGGACACCTGCCGCAAAATCGGCACTTGCCCCTGGCGATGTCATCACCTCTCTCGATGGACAGTCCACCTCTACTGCTACCGCCCTTGACCAGATCTTGCAAAAACTCCATCCAGGTGATTCCGTTCGGGTCAGCTACACCAGTCAAAGCGGCGTGCACGCGACCCTCAACCTGCAACTCGCTGCTGGACCTCCGCAGTGACTCAGAACATGGGCTCAGGAATAACTTCAAGTCGCTCTGAAGGGGACGACGTAAGAAGATGGCGCTGAGCTTCCTTCGCTGAGAGTGCCGGTTCGATTCTCATCGCGTGCTGCACACTTGACGGTCGGGGATGAAATCGTACGTTCCGCTCCAATGTCTTTAATTCGCGACCAAGTCAAAGTACACTCGCGGCGAAACCATTTGGTTGCACAAATCGTGAGGACGCCACGTGAACAGAACAATCGTCGCGCCGGTTACGCGACGTCGGCGTAGCTCCCTCGTGGCCAGCTGCGTAACTCTTGTGCTTCTGAGCACGCCCACTATCGCCGCTGCGACCACGCCCACTTCGACAACGACAACGACAACGCCTCCGACGACTTCGACCTCGACGATTCCAGGGACCTCGACGACGACTCCGACGACTTCGACTCCAGGGACCTCGACGACGACTCCGACGACTTCGACCCGATTGGGTCCGAATGGTGTTGAATCTCCAGCGATCATTTCAGAGAATCGACTCCCCGGAACCACGTCGTGGCGCATCAATCCAGGTACTTCACCGACGGTAATTCAAGGATTCGCGAACCTGACGTACGCTGCGGTCGGACAAAGAGTCAACTTGTTCGTCACCACCCGCGAACCGCGGTTTAGGGCGGTGGCCTATCGCATGGGTTGGTATCAAGGCCGTGGCGCGCGACAGATTTGGGCATCGCCGCTCGAAGCAGGGAGAGTTCAACCGGCGTGCACGGTAGCGAGCAGCACCAACATGGTCAGTTGCGCCAACTGGAGTCGATCGCTGACGATGCCCATCACGTCAGCCTTCGTTCCGGGTGACTACCTCATCAAGCTGATCGTCGGCCCTAAAGCCGCTAGCTATGTCCTGCTGACCATCTGGAGCCCCCAGAGCACCGAGGCCTACGTCATCATGAATCGTTCATTCGTTGAACAGGGTTGGAACACGTACGGCGGGTACTCCTATTACTCGGGCGTCGGTCCGTGCATCCTGGACACGCTTTCCTACCCAGTTTGCAACCGAGCACGCGTGGTGTCGTTCGATCGTCCCTACGACACCGGTAACGGCTCCTCCGACTTCTTGACCAATGAATATCCTCTCGTACAACTGTGCGAGAGGGAGGGGCTCGATGTCACGTACATTTCCGACGTCACTCTCGATGAACACCCCAATCTCCTGCTACATCACCGAGCACTGCTTTCGCTCGATCACGACGAATCGTGGTCGTACGCGGAGCGAATGGCCGTCCAGAATGCCGTCAATCACGGGGTGAACGTTGCGTACTTCGGTGCCGCGGCGATGGTTCGCCACGTACGGCTCCAGGCTTCGCCCTTAGGGGCCGACCGCGAGGAGGTCGACTACCGCGACGCGCAAGAGGATCCCCTCAACAGTGTGGGCGATCCCATGCAGGTCACCGGCAATACTTGGGAAAGTCCACCCGCGAGTTGGTCCCCACTGACCCAAATTGGTGAGGAGTACAGTGGCTACCTCGCGCCGGGCCTCACAGCTCCCATGGTCATCGCCGACGCTTCGTCGTGGGTCTTTCAGGGCACGGGCCTGCACGACGGATCATCGCTCCCCGGTGTAATTGGTTCAGACTTCGACCAGGTCATTGATTCATCCGCGGCGCCATCCGACGTTGATATTCTCGCCCATTCACCGATTCCCCTCTCCCAGGCAACGGTGAGCGGCGCAGAATGGGATGGCGAGACCTATTCGGACATGGTGTACTTCACCAACCCCCAGGGCAAAGCCGGCGTGATTGACACTGGCAACAATGTGTGGATCGGTGATCTCCGAGCATGTGCACCCGCTACGGTCGATTGTCCTGCGCCAACCTTGACCAAGATCACCAACAACATCTTGAAGGTCTTCGGACCAGGTCCCGCTGGAATTCTGCACCCGGCAGTCTCCAACGTCAACGCCGTCAGCCCCTACGGCTCCTAAACCTGGACTGACGCAGGCGATGCAGCCTTCAACGAAGAAATGAGAAGCGTCCTGACCCCCCGCGACATCGTTACCTCTCGTGGTGGTCGACCAGGCTCCCACACTGAGAACACGCGCTCGATCACCGTCGCCCGCTCGACTTCAATCCCCTCGTTGAGGACCCGGCTCCGTGGTCCCGAGAGGAGTTGGCCTCATCGCCATTGTTTGCTGCGGCGTGAAGGGGCGGACACGCCGGAAGAGAGTTTCCCAGGAGACCGGTCGTGGTGGTGCAAGTGGGCTCAATGCGGAGTTACTGGAACGGGCTCGCTTCACCCCTCAAAACCCGTTGCCACGAAAGCACTTCTCCGGGCGCAGTCGACGTGCCCTCGGCGCGGCTGATCGGTCGACGACGAACTCACAAATCCGCTAGGTGATGGAGCTAGCTACTGTCCGGCACGTGACGCTCCAGCCAACACCATGAGACTCGCGCACACCAGGAGCCGGACGCCGGACAGCGTGTGGGGGTGACTGGGCTCGACTCAGTTCAGGTGGGGACCTCGCCCTGACCCCTTCAGCTCGTCTCCTGACACGGCCCCGATCAGAAGCTCGAGGCGCAGACGATCAGACCCGCGCGTAGTCGTCGATGTCCTGTTGGAACTCCTCGATGATCCGTGCACTCAGCGTGGGACGCGTCTCGTGGATACAACTGAGGATGAGCTCGGTGGTCGCAGATTCCGCGCCCTTCTCCAGTAACGCTTCCTCGAAGACTGCCTGAGCGGTCCGTCGGGCGGCGAACTCGATGTCGGCCGGGGTGAAGAGTGACGAGGCGGATACGATCGCGTCCAGATCGAGGTCGTCGTTCGGGATTGAAGAGAGGTAGCGAATCCAAATCGCTCGTCGAGCTTCGGGGTCGGGCGGTCCGACGGGGATGACGTAGTCGAACCGGCCGTGGCGCAGGAACGCGGAGTCGATCGCTCGCACCGAGTTGGTGGCGCATACGAGTAGGCGGCAGTCCTTCTCGCGAAAGGCGGGGATCAGCTTCAGCATCTCGTTGGTTACGCCGTGCGCCGCTGACAGAGTGCGCTGTTCACGTGCGCTCGCAATCTCCTCCACCTCGTCGATGAAGACCACGACGTGGTCAAGCTCGCCAACAAGGCCGAACGTCTCGCGCAGTGCGTTGGCGAGCCCGGCCGACGACTCTCCGGCGAGTCTGCTCGGGAACAGCTCAACGAACGGCCAGCCGAGNNTGACGGTGGTCTTGCCGGTCCCCGGCGGACCGAAGAGCATGATGCCTCTGGGCGGGAAGAGCCCGACACGTCCGGCGAGTTCCTCGTTGGCGAGCGGCAGGATGACGCGGCGTTCAATGAGCTCTTTCTCTCGAACCATGCCGCCGAGTTCCTCCCAGAGGCCCGGGCCGAGCATGCGCCCGCCCACTTCGTTAAGGATGCCAATGTCCGAGGAGGCAACGGACTCGATCTTCTCGTAGAGATTGAGCCCGTGTCGAACGTCGAAGCCACGGTGCTCGAGCGCCGCTACGCCGACCTCCTCACTGTCGGCGAAGAGACACGAGATCCGGCGCACCCCCTGGGCCACGAGACGGTTCTCGAGGGCCTCGAGCAAGGCACTGCCGATGCCCTGGTTGCGCCAGGAGCCCGCGAGGCTGATTCGCATGATCCACGCGTGGTCGCGGTCGACCATCGCCACCGCGCTGCCCACGAGATTACCGCCGACGACCGCGACGAGGGCGGGCTGACCGGCACGGATCGCGCCGATGATCTCGGAGAGGCCGAAGGCGGCTGCGGCGCCCGCCGTGGCCGGGTCTCCCCATAGTGGAATCGCCAGGTCGAGGTCGTCATCGTGGAAGTCGCGAATCCGCCAACTCGTCATCAGCACCACCTCCTGAGGACAGGCTACCGAGTCGCTCCACGTCGCCGCTCGAACGGTTCACGCATCGCGGTGGACGCAAGACCCGGCGGCATAGAAATTCGTCACGAGTTCACACCAACGACAACAAGAACCCAACGAAGTGGTGAGGTGCGCCCTTCACTTCAACGACCTCTTCAGGGCTCGGGTTACCCCGTCGGCGTCAGTCGTGCGAGCAGCGACGGGGCTGCCTAGGGCTGCTCGTAAGTACCAATGATTATCGCCCGCGCCAGCGTATGGCTGAAGAGATTGAAGCCCAGAAATGCCGGCGTGGCATTCTCGGGTAGATCCAAACTCGGAACATCGACCGCGTGAACAACGACGTAGTAGTAATGCTTCCCATGCCCCTTCGGTGGAGCCGCCCCTACGTAGCGCTTGAGGCCCGCATCATTCGCTAACCGCACGGAGCCCGGAGGAAGGCCGCTGCCCGTCTCGTCGCCCGCGCCCGACGCCAGTGACGTTGTTGACGCCGGAATATCGGCGACGGCCCAATGCCAAAAGCCTGAGGCGGTGGGTGCAACGGGGTCGTAGACGGTGACCGCGAAACTCCTCGTCTCTTGCGGGAAACCTCGCCACGAAAGCTGAGGGGAAGTGTCGGAACCCCCAGCCCCCATCAGCCCACTGCGCTGGGCTTTCGCCAACTCCCCACCGTCTACAAAATCATCTGATGCCACCTCGAATGAGGGCACGCTGAGCAGTTCTTCGTACGGATTTCTCGACATTGCTGTCCTTCCTCTTCATTGCAATCGCCTTGCGACAAGGGCGACGCCTTACCGGCACCCGCCGCCTCTTAGGCCACTGTAGTTATTCGCAGCTGGTCTTGTTCGACGCCACCGAGGAATCCACCGAAACACGCTGGGACGAATCCACCAGCGCCCGGGCATCCCCGGTCCCGAACTTCGCGCAGGTCCGCCTTCGCCCGCGAAGATACGCCCTGCGGCACTTGGCGTGCGATGTCGTGACGTCCGGGGCTGGTGAGGACCCGGGACGGCAGCCGCCGGACAGATGACGTCACTTTCGTTGAAGGAGACCACCGCGTGCTGTCCAGCGCACGGGACGCCGAGCGACTAATCGTCACAACTCGCCCTGAGCCAATGAGAAGTGATTTCGACGCTCGAGTACCGGCATCAATTAGTGTTCGACCGATCCTTACAGCCGAGTCACCAACCGACCGACTGTGATGTCCGACGGGTGCACCTTCGTCGGTTGGAATGAGATCTTGCTTGCGGGTGTTGGCCTGCTGATGAAGTACCCCTGGGCGAGGTCGCACCCGAGTTCACTCAACAGGTCGAGCGTGGCGACATCCTCGATGCCCTCCGCTACGACTCGTAGGCCCATCTCGTGACCCAGGTTTATCGTTGCCCGCACAATCTCCAGGTCACGTCCACCTTCATCAGCCGCCAGCGCAGTGATGAACGAACGGTCCAACTTGAGTTCGCCGACGGCGAGGCTGCTGAGATAGGCCAACGACGTGAAGCCCGCCCCGAAATCGTCGATCGACACGATGATCCCGAGATTGCGTAGCTGCAGAATAATCGCTTGCGATCGGAGGAAGTCGGTGATGATGGTCGTCTCGGTGATTTCGATTACCAGAGCCTCCGCAGGAAGGTCGTAACGCTCGAGCAGTTCGGTTATGAGGTCCACGAATCCAGTTTGAAGGAGGTCAGTCGTTGCGACATTGACCGAAACTGCCATCGCGCGCTCTGCCGTACGCCACGCTGCGCACTGGGAGATAGCCTCGTTGAGCACCCACGTTGTCAGCGGCCACATCAGTCCTGCTTCCTCGGCGAGCGGCAGGAACTTCATCGGTGGGATCAGTCCGAGCGTTGAATGACGCCATCGAACAAGCGCCTCAACGGCAAGAATCTGCCCGGTTCGCAGATCCAGTTGGGGCTGATAGTGAAGGACCAAATCACCCTGCTTCACCGCTTCTCGCAGCTCATCAACCAATCTGATCTGGTCTTCGCCCCCGTCAAGGTTCTGATCGTAGAAGACGAACGGCGCGTTGCCCAACTTGGCCCTGTACATGGCAACGTCCGCGCACCACAACAGCCCCGGGGCGTCACAGGCGTCAGAGGGCGCGAGGGCGATACCGATGCTGGCGCCAATGGTGGCGTTGATCTTGTGCAAGACGAAGGGCTCCGCGATCGCCGCCAGGATCGCTCGGGCGGCTTCTTCGGACGACTTCGCGTCGGCGTCCATCAGAATGACGGCGAGTTCATCGCCGCCCAGACGGACGACCGAGCCGGCGCCACCCACGGCTGCGATGATCCGTGGCCCCAGTTGGCGCAGCAACTCGTCACCGGCCGGGTGACCAAACGAGTCGTTGATCTCCTTGAAGCGATTGAGATCAACGAAGAGGAAGGCCAGCTCTCGCTTGGGCGCGAGCGTGCCTTGTTGTTCATCAAAGAACACCTCGAGGACGTGAAACAACTGGCGTCGATTACCCAATCCTGTCAACTCATCCGTATGCGCCTGGCGGTGACGTTCCTCAGTCAGAATCCGAAGAACGCGCGCCGATATTGCGAGGCGTACGCCGACAGTCACAAGGGTGCCAACCGCCAGACCGATCGCCACTTCACTGATGGTATGCAAGGTCCCCGCAACCAAAATCCCGAGGCTACAAACTGAGGCCAGGCCCGGCAGCACAAAGCCCGCGAGCCGTTGGGGCCGTATCGGATTGAGATAGCGCGGCGGCAACCAGACTGATAGGGACATGAGAAGAATTGCCAATGGCCAAGCGGCCGCATTGAAGTCACTACCGAACCTTGTCGCCAGCCCCGACGTCTGGAACAGATTGAATGTGTCACCGATGACGATAACGATGAGCCCCGAAGCGAGCAGGTACCATTGCCCGGTTCCGCGGCCGGACAGCAGCACCGTTCCTCCGATCACCAGAATAAGGAGCAGGATGTCCCCTACCGGAAACGCCATGTTGGTCGCCGTCGCGATCGCGCTCCCGCCCGTCAGGTCCAAGATGCGGTGGAAGGCGAACGCGGCGCACAACGACGACGCGCCCAGTCCGGCGACGACCCCGTCGAGCCAGTTCGGGCGCGACAACCGACCGAGGCCCCTTTGGAGTAGCAAGACGGTCGCGACATAGGCCAGTGGGTAGAAGAGGAGGTAGAAGATATCGGCCACGGATACCGCTGGCGCAGTCGACTTGCTGAGCGACTCGGCCGTCAAGAAGATGTCTCCGACTGCCCACGAAAGGAGACTGAAACCAAGAATCAACGGCACCGCACGGCCCGGCTGTCTGACGAGGCCGCGCGCGATGCAGACGAAAGAAGCCACGCACTCGAAAGCACAGACCGTCCAGCCGTCCAGCCAAACCCACTGCTGGTCGGGTCGTCGAACGACCAGCGAGACAATGTACGCGAGGATCAGGACTCCGAGAACGACGTAGACGAGTCGAATCCAACTGTTTCCTCGATTGACGTTGGAGACGCCCGCCGCGCGGTCGGCCAGAGCCTCAGAGATCTTTGCCGGGTCTGGAGCGAGCTGATCAGCCATGATGCTCAAGCGGCCGTTGGTTCGGGTGCCAGCAGATCGGCCGCGGCGCTCCGCTTCGACCAGGGAATTTGTACCACGACGCCCCGCGCGGCGCCATTGGCGCAGATCCGTGTTCCCGACATGCGCTCAAGTGTCTCAAGCCCTAGCCACAACAAAATCTACGAAAGCCCAACACGCGACCAATTCAAAGTACGTTATCGGCTTCAAAAGGACCTCCCCCGGGCTCGTCAATCTCCCTCAGGAGTTCCACATCACTGTCCAAACTATCGAACCGGATGCTCCAAAAAGCGGAGCCATCGAACGAAGGTTCCCTTCACCGCGCAGTGCGCTACCCGCACCATTCCCAACGGCTCCTACTCGGCAGCTTCGCTCGCGCTAGTGCGATCACAGCCCATTCATGATGCACGCGGTGTACATAAAATGCTTGTCGTCCGCTCGCCACCTTGACCAGCTCGTTCTCGTAACCGATTGACATGGAAAGGTGGCAACAATCTCGATCTTCAACTTTTAATCCTTGGCGAGGCACTTTCATTCTGACATCCAACCTGCGATCTTCAGAGTCAGCGACCACTCGGACGCAACGCCGTCACGGCCCTTCGATGGACTACGCGTTGCCTGTCGAACGTTGGCACATCGCAAAGGACGGATCACTTCGTCACAGACTCCGAGCGTCACCCACGAAGTCTCTCAAGATGCGGCGCAGCTCCACCGTCGTCTTGTCCGCACGGGTATGAATCTCCGCGGTGATGTCGAGTGGTAACGCCAACACCTCGAACTGTGACTGCAGTTCGAGGTCCTCGTTCACCACGGCCACTTCAAAGTCAATGGCGTCACGCATTCGTTGCTCGGAACCGCCAAGGTCATCGCGCCACAGACTCGAATAGATCCGCACGGTCTCGTCATCAACCGGCGTCAAGAAGAATCCGATGACATTGGTGCCGCCCGAGTCGAGGAACTCTATGGCGAGCTCGAGATGAAATGGTGCGGTGTAGCGATACGTCAGCAGACGGCGCTGCACCAACGGTCGAATCCCCTCGGCGACGCCCGGATCTTCCCGATTGGCAAAGTCGTGCTCGTAGGCGGCGGTAAACGTGTAGCCCTCGCGGATGACGGTGTAGTTCGGCACTTCACGAGCTTCACCCGCGCCGAAGGTTCCGACGTGGACAAAGGGGAAGTGCGCCATGTCGAGGAAGTTGTCTGCGAGTAACCCGGCGTTCGCGCGCGACTCGAGCACTGGCAGGTCCCCTTTTTGAAAGGCCGGGTCGTACGCCGCCTCGACGCTTGGTACGGGCGTCAGCGGCGGGTCGGGAGCGACGAAGACCATGCCGTGTGACTCGGTGACGGCGGCGGGCCGCTTCAACTTGGCGCGCGCCGGCAACGTCGCATTCTCTCCGAGTGCGGGGATTTCAACGCAGACGCCGTCGGGGTCAAAGACCCAGCCGTGATAGGCGCAGCGCAGGGTGTCTCCTTCACACGTTCCCAGCGAAAGGGGCGCGAATCGGTGTGGACAGCGGTCAAGGAAGACACGCGCGTCACCGTCGCCCGAGCGGTACGTGACGTAACGCTCGCCGAGAAGTGTGAAGGCGCGAGGGGCCTCGGTCACCTCGCTCGATCGACACAGGGGGTGCCACGCCCGACGAAGCGATGGATCGAGATTGCGGAGCCCGTCAGTCATGAAGACAAAGTTAGTTGAGACGATTCACTGCCAATGAGGCGAAGGCCGCCGTTCAATCAAGCACGCGGTGGTCGCGAAAGTCCCGGCGGGCGCAGAATTGCAACATCGTGCAGGAGTTTAGGAGATAAGAAATTGCAGGTTGTGCAATTCCGTGCGATACTGAGCAAATGGTGGTCGATCAGGTTGGGCGTCGAGAACGAAAGAAGCTCGCAACGCATCAACTGTTGCGATCTGCCGCGTTGCGATTGGGCGCTGAGCGCGGCCTACAGAAAATCACGGTGGAGGACATCGCTGAGACGGCAGATGTCTCCATTCGCACCTTCTACGACCACTTCTCGTCGAAGGAGGACGCCATTATTGGCTTCGACGCATCTCGCGTCCTGCAGTTACGCGAAGCCCTTGTGGCGCGACCACGCAGCGAGCAGCCGCTGGAGGCCCTTCGAGCAGTACTTCGTGAACTACTCGAAGAGTCAAGCGAGGAGTGGCCCCTTCGCATGGAGGTGATCCGAACCAACCCGACCCTGCTCTCTCGGATGTTCGCGTCCTTCGCCACCGCTGAAAGGGCCATGATCGACGTCATCGCCGAGCGCACTGGTACCGACGCCAATCATGACCTCTACCCCGTCTTGGTCACCGCGGTGGCAATGGGTGCGGTGCGGGCGTCGATGAGTTCTTGGCACAGCACCGGAGAGGTTCTGCCGTTGTCGGAGATTTTTGACGCCGCGTTCGACCAGGTGAGCACCGGACTGAAGCCACCCAAGGTCACCAAGGACGACGCGCGTAACCCCGCCATCGCAAAGCCGGTCTCCAAACGGATTCGTAAGTAGCAGTGCCGTGCTGACCCGCCTGCTTCGCGCCTACCTGCGCCCTTACGCGCGCCAGATCGCCATGCTCGTAACCCTCCTCGTCGCCCAGACGGTTGGGAACCTCTACCTGCCCAATCTCAACGCCGACATCATCAATAACGGCGTCATTGATGGGAATCTCCACTACATCTTGAGCACCGGCGAGGTCATGCTGGTTCTCACGCTCCTGGTCGGGGCGAGCGCCGTCGTCGCGGTGTACTGGGCGTCGCGAGTCGCAATGGGGGCGGGCGCCGATATCCGCGGAGCGGTCTTTACCCGGGTACAGGCATTTTCCGCCCGCGATATGAATCATTTCGGTACCGCGTCGCTCATCACCCGCAACACCAACGACATCCAGCAGATTCAGTTGTTCCTGCAGATGGCCCTCACCATGATGGTCATCGCCCCGATCATGTGCGTCGGCGGAATCGTTATGGCGCTTCATGAGGGCGCGGAGCTCTCGACGCTGCTGCTCGTCGCCTTGCCCGTCATGGGGGCATTCATTGGGATCGTCATGGTCAAGGTGATTCCCCAATTTCGGTCCATGCAGGTCAAGATCGATCGGATCAATCAGGTGCTGCGAGAGCAGATCACCGGAGTACGGGTCATACGCGCGTTCGTGCGCAACAAGTCCGAGGCAACACGATTCGCCGGTGCGAACGCCGAGCTGACTGACACGGCGCTTCGCGTGAACCGGATCTTCGCTCTCGCCCTGCCCGTGATGATGGTGATCCTCAATCTCTCGAGCGTCGCCGTCGTGTGGTTCGGCGGCCGATTGGTCAGCGAGGGTTCCATGCCGATCGGCAACCTCACCGCGTATCTGACCTACATCTTGCAGATCTTGATGTCGGTGATGATGGCCGTGATGGTCGCCATCCTGCTTCCTCGCGCGGCGGCGAGCGCGGAGCGCGTTGAGCAGGTCCTCGATACCGTGCCGGTGGTCAGCGACCCCGCGAGCCCGACGAATCCCACTGACATCACCGGCATCGTGAAGTTTGAGAACGTCTCGTTTTCGTATCCCGGAAGTGAACGCCCGGTCGTAGAGGACCTCTCGTTCACCCTCGAACCCGGCAAGACCAGCGCCATCATCGGTGGAACGGGCAGCGGCAAGACCACGTTGCTCAACCTCATACCTCGCTTCTTCGACGCGACGACCGGCACCGTGAGCGTGAACAAGATTGACGTTCGCGACCAGGAACAAGAAGCGTTATGGAACTCCATCGGATTCGTTCCGCAAGCCGCGTATCTCTTCAGCGGCACCGTTGCCAGCAATCTGCGCTTCGGACGACCCGACGCGACGGACGCCGAACTCTGGCGAGCCCTCGAGATCGCCCAGGCGCGCGACTTCGTGGCGCAGATGCCGGGTGGGTTGGATGCGCCTATCGACCAGGGTGGAACCAACGTCTCCGGGGGGCAGCGCCAGCGTCTCTCCATTGCTCGAGCGATCGTGAAGCGACCAGGCGTGTACCTCTTTGACGACTGCTTCTCGGCACTCGACGCCGCAACTGACGCGCGACTTCGTGCCGCCCTCAAGGAAGCAACCCGCGATTCCTCGCTCGTCATCGTGGCTCAGCGCGTGAGCACGATCATGCACGCCGACCAGATCATCGTGCTCGACGACGGCCGAATTGCCGGCACGGGTACGCACGACGAACTACTGGCGGGTTGCGTTCCGTACCGAGAGATCGTGGTCTCCCAACTAGGTGAGGGCGCCGCGGCATGACGATGGCCTCGATGGGCGGACTGCGCGGCGGGGGTCCGCAGCAGATACGAAAGAGCAAGAACGTCCGAGCCACCCTGCGCCGACTGCTCGCCAAGTTGCGCCCCGAGCGAACCAAGCTGGTGCTGGCGCTCTTTCTCGGCGTCACCTCGGTCGCGTTCATGGTGTCGGGTCCCGAAATACTTGGGCGGGCCACAAACGTCCTCTTCGACGGCATAGTCAGCAAGCAACTGAAGCCCGGCACGACGAAATCGCAGGCGATTCAACTCCTCAGGGACCACGGCCACAGCCAGATCGCGTCCATGGTGGCTGGCATGAACATCACCCCGGGCGTCGGCGTCAATATAAACGACCTGGGGCTCATTCTCGGCCTCGCCGCGCTCGTCTACCTGTTTGGCGCCGCCTTCAGTTACCTCCAAGGCTTCACCATGGCCGGACTGACCCAACGCGTCATGTTCGGAATGCGCCGCGATGTCGAGGAGAAGCTCAGTCGGCTGCCACTTCGATACTTCGACAGTCATCCTCACGGCGACATTCTCAGCCGGGTCACCAATGACATTGACAACCTCACCACGACCATCCAACAGGGCCTCAGCCAACTGATCACCTCGATACTGACGATTGTCGGGGTCATGGGCATGATGTTCTGGATCTCCCCGCTGCTGGCGGCGGTGTCAGCCGTCACTATCCCGCTCGCCCTCGTCGTCACCCTGCTGATCGCGAAACGCTCGCAGGTCCACTTCACCGCCCAGTGGAACGAAACCGGCGCGCTGAACGGGCTCGTCGAAGAGACCCATACCGGACACGAACTCGTCCAGGTCTTCGGCCAAAGCAAATCTACGATCGGCGAATTCAGTCGGCGAAACAAGCGGCTCTACGAGGCGAGCTTTCGTGCGCAGTTCCTCTCAGGAATCATCCAGCCGTCGATGCAGTTCATCGCCAACATCAACTACGTGGTGATCGCGGTCCTGGGTGGGTACCGGGTGGCATCCGGTCTGCTCACGCTCGGGGCCGTCACCGCCTTCATTCAGTACTCGCGTCAATTCACAATGCCCATCACGCAGATCGCCAGTCAAATGAACATGCTCCAATCAGGCATTGCCTCAGCCGAGCGCGTATTCGAATTCCTCGACGCCGACGAAGAGTCCCCCGATATGACCACCCCGCCGAACCCGGTCTCGCGACTTCACGGATCTGGCAGCGTGAAACTGGAGAACGTCACCTTCCGCTACGACGCGGACAAGCCGCTCATCGAGGACTTCAGCCTCGACGTGGCGCCCGGCCAAACGGTGGCGATCGTTGGTCCCACGGGCGCTGGCAAGACGACCATCGTGAACCTGCTGGTGCGCTTTTACGAAATTGACGCCGGTCACATACTGCTCAATGGCACTGACTACCGCGACTTAACCCGCGACGAGGTCCGCACCGCCTTCGGCATGGTCTTGCAGGACACCTGGATGTTTGCCGGCACCATCCGCGACAACATTGGTTACGGAAAACCAGAAGCCTCCGACGAGGATATTGTCGCTGCCGCGAAAGCCGCCTACGTCGACAGCTTCGTTCGAACCCTGCCCGACGGCTACGCCACCATCCTCGACGAGGACGCCTCCAATCTCTCGTCAGGCCAGAAACAGCTGTTGACAATTGCCCGCGCGTTCCTGGCGAACCAGAGCATCCTGATCTTGGACGAAGCAACGAGCAACGTTGACACCCGCACGGAGGTGCTCATCCAAGGGGCCATGGCTCGGCTGCGAGAAGGTCGAACCAGTTTCGTCATCGCGCATCGGCTCTCGACCATCCGTGACGCGGACACCATCATCGTCATGGACCACGGACGTATTGTCGAGCAGGGCAATCACGACGAGCTCATGGCTCACCGGAATCTGTACTTTTCGCTCTACAACAGTCAGTTCAGCGAAGCGACCACGTAACGGTTGCGCCGGAAACGTTTGGCGGCGAGGCGACCCGCCACGCCCGCCTTCGCCACGAGCGCTTTTCTCAGCTCGGCAGATTGCCAATGACGCCCACTGGCGCATGATGAGGGTCCGAGGGGATCAATGTCGTCGGGTTAACTAAGAGTTTCGTAAACAAGCGGTCAAAAGAGACTTGGGTCCGTAGACGTCGACGTCCGCATCGCCTATAACTGAAATACAGGAGAAAGGATGAGTCCATTATGAGGCCATTCCAATACATGAACGGCGGAGGCGACGGCGGAGACGGGATTCTGGCCCTCATCTTCTTAGTACTGATCATCGGGGCGGTGATCTGGGTGGTCATGGCTCTCGTGCGCGAGCGCGATTATCGCCATCACGGCCACGACGACAAGGTCGTGCACAACGGTCCCCCCGTCGCGAAGGGTTCAGACGCGATGCGGATTCTGGATGAACGATTTGCCCGCGGCGAGATTGACGCCGATGACTATCAGCATCGCCGAGATCTCTTGCGCAGCAACCCCGAGTAGGAGCGACGTCGACTACTGGAGCGGTTGACGTGATGAAGGCGCTGTCGACGTGTGTGGGCTTGAACGTTGCTCTCGTGGCAGTTTTCATTGCTGGATGATCTTCCCTCGTCGCCCAGGGCGTTACTGGTCTGCGGTACGCCAAGGACCAGGCCGGAAGATTGCTAGCAATGCGAGTTCTGAAGGTCTTCGTGCCAGGTCACGAGATGACCGGGCGGATGGTGCCAAGTCACCTATCGGTGAGTTGGGCCGTCACGAAGCGGCCAGGAATGAAGCAATCGCCATCGTGTCGGTCGACTGAACGTTCCGACGAAGTATTCGAAGTGGGGATGGTTACCCGGATAACCGCCGCTTCCCGCGTCACGAGAGTTTGCTCGCACGTCGCGCTCTATCCCTGCCCGTCCCAGGCGGATGCTTGAGTTCGCGTTCCCGTCCAATTTTGCGAACCGTCGAATGGGCTGCGTCGCAATTCCCTGAAGACACTCAGCAGGGGAACTGTGCGCCAGACTGTTCTCGTGGTGATCGCAACGGACAAGTTCGATGAATTGACGCTTACCGGTGCGTCGTCGCTCCCCATCGACGACGTGGTGTCGCGCCTCACGAGCCGTAACGAGGGGCTGACGTCGAGCGAGGCGAGTGAACGGCTGGTCACGTACGGCCCGAATATCCTCACGGTTCACAAGGTTCACGCGCTCATGGTCTTATGGCGTCAACTCCGTAATCCCATACTTCTCTTGCTGCTCGGAGCGGCGCTGGTGTCCGGAGTGACTGGCGGTGGTACCAACGCAATCATCATCGCGGTCATCGTTGCCCTCAGCGTCGGGCTCGGTTTCTTCAACGAGTACGCCGCTGAAGTTGCGATGGCGTCGCTGCGTTCAAAGATCAGCCAGAACGCGCAGGTGAGAAGAGACGGCCAGATCATTGAGGTCCCCGTGGTCGCACTCGTGCCAGGCGACCTCGTGTCGCTTCGTATCGGTGCCATCGTGCCAGCGGACCTGCGTCTCGTCGACGTTGCTGAACTCGAGTGCGATGAGGGCGTGCTGACCGGTGAGTCGATGCCCGTCGCGAAGTCCGTTGAGCCGGTCGCAAAAGACACGCCAGAGCTCGCGAATTGCGCGTACATGGGAACCATTGTCCACCAGGGGTCGGCGGTGGGCGTCGTCGTAGGAACCGGCACCCGCACCGCATTTGGTCACATAGCCGCGGGACTCTCGGAGCAACCTGGCCAGACCGCATTCGAAGTCGGCCTTTCGAAGTTCTCGCGATTCCTCTTCTTGGTCGCCGCCGTGCTCACCGCCTTTGTCTTCGCCATGAACATCATCCTGTCGCGCCCGCTGATCGAGGCGCTGCTCTTCTCGCTCGCGATCGCCGTCGGCATCGCTCCCGAGATGATGCCCGCGATTGTGACCATCAGCCTGGCGTCGGGTTCCAAGGCGCTCGCCGCGAAGAAAGTGCTCGTAAAGCGATTGGTTGCGATTGAAGACTTGGGCAACATCGAGATTCTCTTCACCGACAAGACCGGAACGCTTACCGAAGGTTCAATCACTTTCGAACACGCGCTGAGCGGCGAAGGCGAGGAGAGCGACCGTCCCCTTTTGCTGGGGCTAGTGTGCAACGAATCCACCATGGGCGATAAGGGGCCCACGGGCGGGAATTCGCTCGATCAGGCCCTCTGGTCTGCGCTCACGGAGAAAACGCACACGCTCGGCGCCGAAGCCGGCGCCTTCACTCGCAAGGCGGTGCTGCCGTTCGACCACGAGCGCCAACTCGTGTCGGTGCTCGTGGAGGACCGCGCCAAGGCACTTCTCGTCATTACAAAGGGCGCGCCGGAAGTCTTGCTCGCTCGCTGCACGCAAGTAAGCGACACCACCCGACAGCTTCTGGAGAAACTCTTCTCCGAAGGTGAGCGGGTCATCGCGGTGGCGAGCCGGCCCGGCACGGCTGGAGCGGTCACGCTCAGCGCCAGTGACGAACAGGGACTCAACTTTGAGGGGTTTCTCACCTTCGCGGACCGTGTGAAGGACGACGCCGGTGAGTCACTGGCGAAACTCCAGCGACTCGGTGTCGAAGTGAAGATCATCACCGGCGACAACGGACTCGTCGCCGCCAAGGTCTGCTCGCAGATCGGACTCGAGAGTACCGGGCTTTTGAACGGTACCGACGTTGAATCTCTGAGTGACGACGAATTGGCCCAGGCAATCCTGCGAACGACCGTGTTCGCTCGCATAAGTCCCGACCAGAAGTCGCGAATCATCAAAGTTGCCCGTCGCACCGGCAAGGACGTTGCCTACTTGGGCGACGGAGTGAACGATGCAGTGGCCCTGCACCACGCTGACGTCGGAATTTCAGTGGACTCGGGAACCGATGTCGCGAAGGACGCCGCCGACGTGGTCTTGCTCGACAAGGACCTCGGAGTCCTCGCCGAGGGCGTTACCGAAGGGCGAAGAATCTTCTCGAACACCATGAAGTACGTGCTCATGGCCACGTCGTCCAACTTCGGCAATATGTTCAGCGCCGCCGGTGCCTCCGCGTTTCTCTCGTTCCTGCCGATGCTTCCCTCGCAAATCTTGCTGAACAACCTGCTCTACAACGCTGGCCAGCTGGTGATTCCAACCGACCGGGTTGACTCGGAAACACTCGCACGTCCGGCCGCATGGGACATGAAGTTCATTCGAAGGTTCATGTCGATCTTTGGTCCAATCAGTTCGATCTTTGACTTCTTGACGTTTTGGGTGATGTTGTCGATACTGCACGCACACCACGTCGAGTTTCGCACCGGATGGTTCGTTGAATCGATTGCCACCCAGACGCTGATCGTCTACATCATTCGAACGAGACGCGTGCCCTTCTTCAAGAGTCGGCCCAGCCTCGCCATGATGTTGGTACCGACGGGCGCTGCCCTCGTCGGAGCAGTGCTTCCCTTCACGGGACTCGCCCATCTACTCGGTTTTAGCCCGCTGCCCGCTGTCTTTTTTCTCTGGCTTCTCGCCATGGTGGTGGTCTATCTCATCTTGGTGGAAGTAGCCAAGACGTTCTTCTACCGCTCAATGAAGGTACATGCGCCGGAGCGAGGAACAAGTCATGCCCAGCGTCTGGAACGTCGGGTGCGTCGGCGCGCCTCTCGCTTCATCCAACTCGAGGCCCCGAGATGGAGTCGTTCCCCTGCCAAGAAGAACTAGCCGGCCTGCTGAGTGGCTACGAAGTTCATCCGGCGCTCGCGGCCCGGCGCTGTGGCGTTGCACCGGTCCTCGCAGAGCCCCGTGGCCCCAGTCGTGACTAGAGCAGCGCAGCGTCAAGGGTGATGGTCGTACCGGTCAGTGCCTTGCTCACCGGACACTGAGTCTTCGCGTCGTCAGCCGTCTTCTTGAAGGCCGCGTCGTCCATGCCTTCGACCGTGCCTCGCACCGTGATTTCGATACTGGAGATTCTGAAGCCGCCCGCCGGATCCGGCGAGAGCGTAACCGTCACGTCGACGTCCAGGCCAACCGGTGTACCACCGCCGGCCGCGATGAGCGCGGAAAGCTGCATCGCGTAGCACGCAGAGTGCGCGGCGGCGATAAGTTCCTCGGGACTCGTGGTGCCGGACGCATCATCGGCGGCGCGCTTGGGAAATGAGACCTCGTACGATCCCGCTCCACTGCTCGTGAGCGTTACCTGGCCCGAACCGTCCTGCAGTCCGCCAGTCCAACTGGTGTGAGCACTTCGCTTTGGCATGATTCCTCCTACGTTGCTTGTGCTCAGTGTAAGTGCGCAGCGAGCGAACGCCGCACTCGAATCAATTCGAAGTGCCTAACTCGCTGGTGGATACGAAGATGCCACGAAAGGACCGCCGCCAAAGAGTGTCTTGTTGGATCCGTTCACGCGGGTGTAGTGGCCGTCTCGGATTCGGTACGCGGAAATCGTGACCTGCGTACTCTTCCAGGTGCCGCCCGCGCAGTCGGGTGTGCAGTCGTTCCACGAACCGAGGCCCGTGGCAGTCGCGGTGGCGCTGCCCCAATTGGTCCAGTGGAGATCCTTCACGAGTGAGTTCTCGTCGGCGCAGGACAGCACGAACGTGGAAGGTGCGGTCGAAGCTTGACTGGTGCAGTCAAAGATCGTCGTAGAACTCATATGAGCCTGGTGCCAAGACAACAGGCCCGCTCCGGCCGAGCCGATGGTTAAAACAATGAGGATCAGGAAGGGAATATAGCGACGCACGTTTGAATAGTAGGTCCATTTCGAGGGGGCGAAACTAGAGCCTTTGGTAATGAAACACCGTCAGCAGCGTGCCCGCCGAGGTGTCGCAAAGATCAAAATGGTGGTTCGTTACAGTTGTAGGTAATGGCAAACAAACGGGCTCGCGCAGCCCTAAGCGCTCGAACGCCTGAACTAGTGACAACGATCATCGTCGGACTCGTGGCCCTCGCCGCGTTGGTCGTGGGATCGGATTTGCAGAGAACTCACACCTCGCTGGCTCACGCGACGCTTTTTGAGTGGATTTGCGCCGCGGTTCTCGTTCTCTCTGGTGTAATTACGGTTCGACGCGTTGCCGGGTTGTTCGGACGCATCATTACGCACCAATCGGTGAAATCCGCCGGGGCGGCCGTCCGGCTCGTGGCGACGGGCGTGGGCTACGTCATCTTGCTGTTCGCAATATTTGCGGTTATTGGCGTCTCGGCCCAACGCCTGCTCATCGGAGCCGGAGTGGCCGGCGTTGTCATTGGAATTGCGGCCCAGCAGAGCCTGGCGAATATCTTCGCTTCGCTCGTGCTGCTCTTCGCTCGCCCTTTTGGAGTTGGTGACCACATTCGAATCCGCTCGGGCGCGCTTGGGGTTATCGACGTGTGGGTCGAAGGGATCGGGCTCACCTACGTCACGGTACGCACGGACGACGGAATACTTATGATCCCTAACTCCGCCATGCTCGCTTCGGGCATTGGCCAACTTGCGACCCTGTCGGAAAAGACCGGGGAAAATGATCATTAGTCGTTCCCGCTTCGAGATCGAACCCCCGTCGATGGACGTCGACGATGGACGGGACCCTTCATTCGCGACGTTTCACCCGGCCGATCTTTAAGAATGTTGTAAAGAGCTCGGACCGAGGCATCAATCTCCGAGGGGACAAAATGTTCCTCCTTATACTGAGTACTGGCGTAGGTAGCGGGCGGAACCGGAGAATCGATTTCCGCCCGACCTATCTCGTCACATCCACTGCACGGCAAGTCTTAGATAGCGGAGCACCCCATGAAGTTCCCACGAACAGCACTCCTGGTTGCCTCATTGGTCACCTTGGTGTTCGCCGCGCCCGCCAACGCCAGCTCCGATCCCGCGTGGCAGAGTGCCCGGGTGGCGGCTCTTCCCGCCGGTGGAACGGGAGTGTATGGCGGGTACCTGCCCTTCCTCTCTTGCCCGGCGGCGGGAGACTGTGTCGCCAGCGGCAACTACGTTGACTCTTCTGGCATTGATCGCGGGCTTCTGCTCAATCAGATCAATGGCGTCTGGCGGTCGCCGACACCGGTGACGCCGCCCGCCAATGCCGTTGTGAAGGACGGCCTGACGGTGCTGGGCGTGTCGTGTGGATCGGTCGCCCATTGCAGCGTGGTGGGCACTTACTACGACGCCGCCCTTAATCAACTCAGCTTCATCGCTGACGAAGTCGCCGGTAGGTGGCTCGCGGCGAGAGAGGTCTCCCTGCCCGCCAACTCCCTGAAGAGCAACCAAGTTTCTGCGGTCCACTCGGTCTCGTGCCGCTCGGCGGGAAACTGCAGCGCAGTTGGCACCTACGACGTGAATGCCAGCCCTACGTCGCTGACCGAGGGTTTTGTGGAGGATGAGATCGCCGGCAAATGGCTGACCGCCCGCGAAGTCCGATTGCCTGCTGGCATCAGCGGCAATCCTTACGTATCGCTCGATCAGGTTGCCTGTGGGTCACCGGGAAACTGCAGCGCGGTTGGCTCGTACATCGACACCAACAATGTGACCCACACCCTCGTGGTCGATGAGGTCAGTAGGACGTGGAAGACGGCGCAGTCCACGTTCCTGCCGGGTGACACCAGCCCCTTCGCCGGAGCGACGCTCAGCGAGGTGGCGTGCGTCAGCGCCGGAAACTGCAGCGCCGTGGGAACCTACAACGCCTCTGGAGCTGGCGTCGAGGGTCTCGTCGCCAACGAAACCCGCGGAGCCTGGGGCCGGGCGAGTGAACTGCGCATGCCGGCGAGCGCGGCGGCGAACCCGCAAGTGCTGCTCTTCGGATTTCAGGGGATTTCCTGCGCCTCGGTTGGAAACTGCGCCACCGGCGGGCAGTACCTGGATAGGAGCGGCAAGTACCAAGGGTTTCTCGTGAACGAGGTGCACGGCGCGTGGCGGGGTTCGAGCGAGCTCATCTTGCCGGACGGAGCTCTACAAACGAGCCACAACGGAGGCGTCGTTTCGGTCTCTTGCTCCACAGCCGGAAACTGCAGCGCCGGAGCCGCGTACCTTGACGCCGCGGGAAACTATCAAGCGCTCATTGTCAACGAAGTCGGCAACGTTTGGAGAGCCGGGGCCAAGCTCACCCTGCCCGCCAACGCCGCCAGCGTCGGCGTTGGCGGAGGCGTCTACGCTCTCGCCTGTCAAAGAGGCGGCGCCTGCTCGGCTGTAGGCAGCTACTTGCGCGGTGCCACGACCTACTCCGGCTTTACGGTGAACGCGCCGTAGCGTCCGTCCGGTCGGCCTTCGTGGCCTGACGCGGGCCCCTTGGCTCTGGCCGATGACCACCAGAGTGTTTTGGGCCAGGCAGTGGTCGCCTTTTCTCCAGTTACCCGAAAGGTTTCATTTAATTACCACCGTTCGATAGCACAGCTTTCACCTTGCGGTAACCAAGATTCTTTACGTTGGCCTGATGACACGTGAGCGATCTCGCACTCCCTGGCCGGGCCGGTCACGTGTCGCATTTACTGGGTTGGCGTCGGTCTCTCGACGAGGCGAGCATGGCTGATCCCGAGGGGCGTAGCGTCGTGATGGTCGTCGAGGACGAAGAGAGTTACCAGGACGCGCTCAACATCGGACTGACCGTCGAGGGTTTCGTGGTGGTCGCGGCAAGCACCATCACCCAGGCCCGCGAAGTCATGAGTAACACGAAGCCCGATCTGGTGCTGCTCGACGTGATGCTTCCCGACGGCTCGGGCATTGACTACTGTCGCGAGATCTACGACACCTCTCGAATTCCCGTAATCATGGTGTCGGCTCGAACCTCTGAGGTTGACATCGTGCTCGGATTGGAGATCGGGGCGGCCGACTACGTCACGAAGCCGTATCGGCTTCGTGAGCTGGTTGCTCGGATGCGGGCGGTGCTTCGCCGCCCCGTGACCATCGACGAGGACGAGATCGTCACCTTCGGCGACCTGCGCATTGACTTCGTTCGCCGCACCGTCACCCGACGAGGCGTCGAGATCGAGCTGAGCCGCAAGGAGTTCGACCTCCTCGCGCTCTTCGCCTCGCGTCTCGGACAGGTGGTCACCCGCGAGGTCTGTCTCGACACGCTGTGGTGGGGCCTCGAGCTCTCCGATACTCGAACCCTCGACACTCACGTCAAACGCCTACGCCAAAAGATCGAGGACGATCCCGGGAGCCCCCGCCACCTGATCACCATCCGTGGAGTGGGCTTTCGCCTGGACGTTTAGTCTGGCCCCATGCAAACAGGCGACCTCGTTTCCGATTTCACTCTCTCGGACCAGGCCGGCGTTCCGCGCACGCTCAGCACGGTTCTCGAGGCCGGTCCTGTCGTGCTCTTCTTCTATCCCGCGGCCATGACCAAGGGCTGCACCAAGGAGTCGTGTCACTTTCGCGACTTGGCGGCCGAGTTCGTTGCCCTTAGTGCCCAGCGCGTCGGCATCTCAATGGACAGCGTTGACCGGCAAGCCCAGTTCACATCGAAAAATAACCTGGACTACCCGCTGCTCGCCGACGTCGACGGAGCGGTAGCCAAACAGTTCGGCGTCAAACGCGCCGTCGACTTCTTGAGGGTCAAGCGAACGACGTTCGTGATCGGTCAAGATCGCCGAGTGATCGACGTCATCACCAGTGAGATGAATATGAATATCCACGCCGAACGCGCTCTCGAGGCGCTGGCGAAACTAAAGCCCTAACCCGCCAAAAGCTGGGTGGCGGGATCCTGAAGGAACTTGCCGATATGCGACAGGACCGCTGACGCCATGGCTCCATCGACCTGACGGTGGTCGAAGGACATCGCGATCTCCACCACGTGGCGAACCACGACCTCATCATCGACGACCCACGGGGCCTTCGCGATCTGGCCAATGGCGAGAATCGCCCCGGTACCAGGCGGCAAGATCGGCATTGCGGCGTCGACGCCAAAGGGGCCGACGTTGGTGATCGACAACGTCGTGCCGATCATCTCGTTGGGCGTGGTCGTACCGTTTCGAGCCTTGTCAACGAGCACGTTCAACGCCGCCGACATTCCCACGAGGTCCAACTGATCGGCACCCTTGATATTGGGCACAATGAGGCCACGCGGGGTGTCGGCGGCGATTCCCAAGTTCACGCTGCGGCGCACGACGACCTCGTTGGTGGTCGAGTCGAAACTGGAGTTAATCCCGGGGAAGTGGCGAGCGGCGTCGCAGACCGCCAGCGCCGTGATCGTCAACGGCGAGAGACGCACGCCAGCCATGTTGGGATGCTTCTTCAACGCCGCCAACAGCTCCATGGTCTTCGTAGCATCGACGCGCACCCACACCACGGCGTGCGGCGCGCTGAACGCGCTTTGCACCATGGCGTCGGCCATGGAACGAAGGACGCCCTTCACGGGAATGCGCTCTTCCTTGGGTCCGGTGGACCACGACGCAAGTTCGCGACCAACAAAACGAGACGTCGAGGTCGGGCCCGTGATCGGTGCGCTCGCACGCGCCGATGCGCTTTGAGCGGCGCCGGCCGGTCCACCCACGGCACGTTCCACGTCGCCGCGGGTGATCAGGCCGTCACGACCAGACCCGGTCAGCGTCGCCAGGTCGACGCCGTGCTGCTTGGCGTAGAGGCGAACGGGCGGCGTGCTTCGAGGCGCGGAGCCGGCGTAGGCCGCGCCCGCGCCGACCACCGGCGCGGGCGAAGCCGCAGCGCCAGAGCGCCGGTGCTTACGAGTGGCCAAGCCGTCCTCGTTCGCAACGCCGTAGCCAATCAGCACCGCTTCGCGGCCTTCGCCAACTGGCGCTTCGATCATCTCTGACTCGACCGGTGCGGGCGCGGAGGAACTTCCATCGCCTCCGACATCGAAGGTGATGAGCGGCTGGTGCACTTCCATCACGTCACCGACGTCGCCGTGCAGCTTGACGACGGTGCCCGCATAGGGACTCGGGAGTTCAACCGTGGCTTTCGCGGTCTCGATGTCGACGAGCGGCTGGTTCAGAATGACGACGTCACCCACCCTTACCTTCCAGGTGACGATCTCGGCTTCAACAAGTCCTTCGCCGACGTCGGGAAGTAAGAAAATTTCCTGGCTCAACTTTCGTATCCCATCACTCGGTCCACCGCGTCAAGGATGCGGTCGACGCTCGGTCGGTATTCGTCTTCGATGCGCGACGGCGGATAGGGCACGTGATAACCGCTCACGCGAATCCCCGGAGCGCGAAGTGAGTAGAAGCAACGCTCGGTCAGTTCGGCGACAATTTCGGACCCCATCGATGCCATGTGGGGGGCTTCCTGCACGACCACCAGTCGGCCAGTCTTTTCAACTGACTTGACCATGGGTGCCAAGTCGAGAGGCGCGAGCGAGCGAGCGTCGATCACTTCGAGGGACCGTCCCTCAATCGCCCCGGTCTCTGCGGCGCGAAGAATCGTCTTCACGCTCGAGCCGTAACCAATCACGGTGACGTCACTTCCTTCGCGGCGAACGACCGCGTCGAAAAGTCCGTGCGGGGGGTTGTCGAGATCGACTTCACCCTTTTCCCAGTAGCGGCTCTTCGGCTCGCAAAAGATGATCGGGTCGTCGTGCTCGACGGCCTGTTGAATCATCCAGTACGCGTCGTTCGGCGTCGAGCACGACACCACGCGCAGACCAGCGGTCTGGGCGAAGTACGCCTCGGGACTCTCCGAGTGATGCTCGATTGCGCCGATGCCGCCCTGGAACGGAAGGCGAATGACGAGGCCCATTGTGTACGAACCCTCAGATCGCTTGCGCAACTTGGCGACTTGGGAGACTATCTGGTCAAACGCGGGGTAGACAAACCCGTCGAACTGTATTTCACACACTGTTCGATAGCCCCGGATAGCCAGACCAACCGCCGTCCCGACAATCGCTGATTCGGCGAGCGGGGCATCTATGACGCGATCCTCGCCGAAGTCTTTCTGAAGGCCGTCGGTGATGCGAAACACGCCTCCCAGCTTTCCAATGTCCTCACCCATGAGAAGAACCTTCTTGTCCTTCTCCATGGCGCGTCTCAGCCCGTCATTGAGGGCTTTGGCCATCGTCATTGTCTTCGGACCCATCAGTGTGCACCTGCGCTGATTCCGAGCTCGATCATTTCACGGCGACCCTCTTCAATGAGTGGGTGCGGTGCGGCGTACGCGTTGTCGAACATCGTGATGGGATCAGGACGACCCATGGCCAATACGTCCTCGCGAAGTTTCAGCGCCATGGTGTCGGCCTCGACACCGACCTCGTCGAACGCCGCGCTCTTCATGTTGTGCTCGCGCACGAGCAGGGCCTTCACCCGCTCGACCGGGTCGCGGTGCTTCCACACCTCGACCTCCGCATCGATGCGGTAGCGAGTTGGATCGTCGGACGTGGTGTGCGCCCCCATGCGATAGGTAAACGCCTCAATCAACGTCGGGCCGCCGCCGACGCGCGCGTTTTCGAGCGCTCGCTTCGTGACTTCGTACACGGCCAATACGTCGTTGCCGTCGACGCGAACCCCCGGGAACCCAAATCCTCGAGCGCGAAGGTAGAGGGGCACCTTGGACTGCAACGTAGAAGGTGTCGAGATTCCCCACTGATTGTTCTGGCAGAAGAACACGACGGGGGCGTTGAAGGACGCCGCCCAGACGAACGATTCGAGCACGTCGCCTTGACTGGACGCTCCGTCACCGAAGAACGTCATCGCGGCCTCTTCGGCGCCGTCGCGCTGAATGCCCATGGCGTAGCCCACGGCGTGAAGTGCCTGATTACCGAGCACAATCGTGGGCACGGCGTGGCGGTATTTCTGAGGATCCCACCCACCATTGCTTACCGCGCGAAACACTCGAAGCATGTCCTCGGGCGGCACGCCACGGCACCAAGCGATGCCGTGCTCGCGGTACGAGGGAAACGTGAAGTCCATCGGGGCCAGCGCGCGGCCGGCGCCGATCTGCGCGGCCTCCTGACCCTGGACCGGAGCCCAGAGGGCCAACTGACCCTGACGCTGCAGCGAGGTCGACTCATTGCAGAGCCGACGAATGATTGCCATGTCACGATACAGACCGAAAATCTCTTCGCCACTAAGCACGCTCTTGTAATCCGGATGCGAAACGCGCTCGCCTTCGGGCGTAAGTAATTGGACCAATTCCTCGTCGATCATCGACTCTCCTTAGACCACCAACCCCTTAGAAACCATAGTCTCCTACGATGAGCGAGTGCCCAGGCTCTTCGTCGACACTCGACCTCTCCGAGAGAACCGAAACTTTCGTCTGCTTTTTTTTGGACAGCTCGTTTCGCTACTCGGCAGTAACCTGACAATCGTCGCGGTTCCGTATCAGGTGTACCAAGAAACGCATTCCAGCCTTTGGGTCGGACTCGCCAGCGGCTTTCAACTTCCCTTCCTTATCGCGGGCTCGCTCTGGGGCGGAGCGTTGGGTGACCGCCTCGACAAACGAACACTTCTCGTGGTCGGCTCGCTCGTCTCCGCACTGCTGAGCGCGGGCCTCGCCCTTAACGCGCAGCTCCAGCACAGCGTTCTCGTGGCGCTACTCTCTCTCGCCGCGGTCGCCGCCGGCATCGCGGGATTCTCTGGTCCAATTCGAAGTGCCGCGATTCCTAAGTTGGTGAAACCCGACCAACTCATAGCCGCGTATTCGCTCAATCAAATCTTGGTGAATCTCGGCACGGCGCTCGGCACGGCGCTAGCCGGCGTTCTGCTCGCGGCGGTCGGACTCTCGTCGTGCTACGCGATCGACGCGGTCACATTCGTCGCCCTCGCACTCTTCACCATGCTCATGTCGGCGATGAAGCCCAGCGGGGAGCACACCGGCGTAGCGATGCTGCGAGCAATTGGCGACGGATTCAAATACGTGCGAACGAACGTCATTGCCCAGGCCGTGTACCTCGCGGATCTGAACGCCATGGTCTTCGGTCTTCCCCGGGCGCTCTTTCCGGCGATGGCCATCGCCGTCTATCACGGTGGGCCTCAAACGCTAGGGCTGCTTTACGCCGCCACGAGCGTTGGCGCCCTGATCATGGCGATATTCACGGGCTGGGTCGACGGCGTACGCCGACAGGGTCGCCTCATCGCCATCGTGATCATGGCGTGGGGCGGATCGATGGCGCTCTTTGGAACCGTGCACGTGCTGTGGGTCGGACTCGGGTGCCTCGCGTTCGCGGGCGCCACCGACGTGATTTCAACGATACTTCGCAACACCGTGCTGCAAAATGCGATTACCGACGAGTTCCGAGGCCGAATCTCGTCGGTGCAGATGGCGGTCGTCACCGGGGGCCCGCGTCTCGGTGACATGGAGTCCGGCGTGGTCGCCAGCCTCACCTCGGTTGAGTTCTCGATCGTTTCAGGGGGCATTGCCTGCATTCTCGGCGTCATCGCCCTGATACGCCGGCGTCCGACCTTTTGGAGCAACGATACGAACTAGGCGGACCTGACGGGAATCGAACGACGCTTGGCGTTGGTGACGTTGGCGAGTTGCCCGCACGCAGCGTCAATGGAACGACCGCGCGTGTTGCGAACCGTGACGTTGATTCCCTCGGCCTCGAGCCCATCGCGAAACTGACGAACGCGCTCTGGCGTTGAGCCTCGAACGAGGTAACCCGGCGTCGGATTGAGGGGGATCAAGTTGACGTGGGCGCGCAGCGACGCGGCGTAGCGTGCCAGCTCCTCGAGCGCTTGGTCCGTGTCGTTCACTCCGTCTATGAGTGCCCATTCGAAGCTGAGCCGACGCGAGGTGGTCTCTATCCAGAACTCGCACGCCTCGTGAAGTCGCTCGAGTGGGTAACGCCGGTTCAAGGGGACCAGTTCATTTCGAGTTTCGTTGTTCGCCGCGTGCAGGCTCACCGCCAGAGTGAGCGGCAGTCCCTCCTTCGCGAGGCGCTCGATGGCCGGAGCGACACCAACGGTTGAGACCGTGAGATGACGCGCCGACAGTCCCCGGTACTCGTGAAGGCGCCGCACGGCCTCCACGGTCACCCGGTAGTTCGCGAGCGGCTCGCCCATGCCCATGAACACCACGTTGGAGAGACGTCGAGGCGCCGCCGCTCGTGCGGCGAACATCACCTGTTCGAGGACCTCACCCGCCGTCAGTTGACGGGTGAATCCGGCCTGACCGGTGGCGCAGAACGTGCAGCCCATCGCGCACCCGGCTTGGGAGGAGACGCACACCGTCACCCGGTCCTCGTAGCTCATGAGCACGGTCTCAATCGTCGACCCGTCGAGAAGACGAAAGACCCATTTACGGGTGGCCCCGCGATCGCTCTGCACGTCATTGACCACTTCGAGGCCGGGCGTGAACCGTTCGGCCAGTCGAGCTCGCAGTGCCTTCGGCACCGTCGTGATCTGACCGATCTCTTGTCCCTCGGTCCACAGGCCGTGCCAAATCTGATCAAGGCGATAGCGCGGCTCGCCCGTGAGAAGGCCGGCCAGCTCCTCTTTCGTGTATTCGTAGGCGGAGGGCATGCTCTCACGCTAGAACACCCGGGTCCGGCATCGTTCATTGAACCCCAGGACGCCTTCGCGCCTTCTGGGAGGCTCGATTCTTAGCCAACCCTTCGTCTGGTTTTGTGGCTCTCTTCACCTGGTCCATCACACTTGAAGCGAGCAACAAACAAGAAAGAAGGACATCATGTTCGCAGCGATCTTCTCATTCTCACTCATCCCGGTCGCCATCGCCATCGGCGTAGGACTCCCCTGGGCGTGGCTTCACTGGGAACTCAAGTATCAGGACAAGCTCCTCCATGAATCGCTGGCGGCCCAGGCTTCGATTATCGAGGACCAGGAGGCCACCATCGATGCTTACCGCGAAGTAGTCAGCGTCACGATGGACGATCTCGAGGCGATTCCACAAAACGCCTGATAGTTACGCAGTTCTCCTGGCGATCGTTTCGTTGAACCGGCGCACCCGATTTGTCTGCTTTACTCGTGTACGGTCTGGCAGACCTTTGCTGACCCTAAGACAGGAGTATCCATGGAACTCAACAACACATCCGCTGTCGTCACAGGCGGCGCCTCGGGCCTCGGCGAGGCCACCGCGCGCCTCCTCGCCGCGCGCGGTGCCAAGGTGGTGATCGCTGACCTCAACGACGAGCGCGGTGCCGAGGTCGCCACAGCGATCGGTGGCGCCTACGTGCACTGCGACGTCACGAACACCGACCAGGTCATTGAAGCCATTGAGGCCGCGAAGGCCATGGCTCCGATTTGGAGTGCCGTGAACTGCGCGGGCATTGGTTGGGCCACGCGCACCATTGGCAAGGACGGCGAGTACTCCTCCGCCCACGATCTTGACCTCTACCGCAAGGTCATCGAGATCAACCTCGTCGGTACCTTCAACGTCTGTCGACTCGCCGCCACGGCCATGAGCCACAACACGCCCGACGTTGACGGCATGCGTGGAGCCCTCGTGAACACCGCGTCGGTCGCCGCCGAGGACGGGCAGATCGGTCAGGTTGCCTACTCGTCATCCAAGGGTGGCATCGTTGGACTCACCTTGCCGCTCGCTCGCGACATCGCCCCAATCGGGGTTCGCGCGAACTGTATCCTGCCCGGACTCATCGACACACCGATCTACGGCAACGGCCCTCAGTCCGACGAGTTCAAGGCTCGCCTCGGAGCCGGCGTGCTCTTTCCCAAGCGTCTCGGTTACTCCGAAGAGTTCGCGTCGCTCGCCGTTGAGCTCTTGACGAACAGTTACATGAACGCCGAATCGATTCGCATCGACGCCGGCATCCGCATGCAGCCCAAATGATGTAGCCGCGCCAACTAGGTGCGACGCCCGCGCAGGCGCCGGCGTCGCACCTAGTTGGCCAGATCGCCTCGGACGAAACGCGCCCAACCGAGCGCGCCCGCGGCAATCCCGGCCGCCGTCATCACGATGGTCGCGCCCCAGTTCGTCGCCACGTCTGGAACCAGTTTGAGGTGATAAAAGGGCGAGAGGTCGAGGAGCCACCTCGGCCAACTGAGGGTTGGCCCGAGCACCGCGATGATGTACATGACGCTGAGCAGCGCCGCCATGATGATGTACGAGAAGCGCGGCGTCGTCGCAATGACCAGCACGCACACTCCCGCAATGAGCGGCGCAGTGGTGAGGGCGTTGAGCATCCCTTCCAGAGGCACGGCCACACTCATGGAGGTTCCACTCACCACCACACCGGCCCACGTGGCCACACCGCAGCACAGGGCGATCGTGAGCGTGGTGAGCGTGGTCGAGAACACTGCGCTCGCCATCCACTTCGTTCGACTCGTTCCGAACGCGAGGGGAAGGTCAAGTCGGCCCTGCACCTGGTCAGTGGCGACCATGCAGAGCATGGTGACCACCAAGAACCCCAGCGCCACGGCCATGATGACGCAGACTTCGCTCACGAAACCTCGGCCCGTGACCATTGACCCGTAGCCCCAGCGGTTGAGCAGCTTCACGAAGGCGGGATCCGAACGACAGAACTGGACGAGGGCGTTGGTGAGATAGCCGAACGTCAGTCCCAAGGCGACGAGTCCCACCGCCCAGACGCCAAAGGTACTCCGTCGCTCTCGCCACGCGAAACCCCAGGGCGTCTTCAGCCACGTGAGTCGCGCCTGGGAACGATCGGCGCGCGTCCACCACGCAATACCGATGTCACGATGCTCCTGGAGCCTCCACGCGATGAAGGTGATAGCGAGGGACCCCAGGAAGAGCGGCGCGCACCACACGACGGATCGGTGCTGAAAGGCGCCGATGTTCTCCAACCAGCCGAACGGTGTGGCCCAGCGGATCCACCCATTGGACGCAGTGGCGTCGGCGAACATACGAAGAATGAACGCGAGCCCGAGTGCGCTAAGCGCGACCTGCGTGGCGCTGCGCCGTGGCGAGAAGAGCTGGGACGACAGGACGCCGATCGCCCCACCGCACCAGGCCATGCCAACGATGCCGAGCGAGGACAGCAGGGAGTCGGTGGTGCCTTGGGATCCGCTGAGAAACGTGAGAAACGTGACCAGCCCGACCGCGAGCCCGCTCTCCGCGAGTACCGCCATGGCGATGGCGAGCGCGGGCTGGCGACCGGTTCGCCCAACGACCAGAAGGTCCCACGTCTCGTCGTCTTCGCCGCCGCGGGTGACGCGCGTGGCCATCAGGCCCGACCAGATGGCGACGGCGAACGCGAGGTACATTCCCATCTTCCACTGCACCAACGAGCCCGCGGTGGGCAGTGACTTGGCCCTTCCGTACAGGGCGCTGATGGCGGGATTCTTCAAGAGCACCTGCATCGACCTCATGCCGGTGACTCCGCCGCTCGCGTTGAACGAGACGAGCCCAACCTTTACGAAGCTCAGCAGCAGCGCCGAGACGACCACGGTGCTCGTACGGATTTGGCGCCACACCAGGGCGTGCACCGACGTCGAGGCGCGCCTCACGAGACGGGCGACGTCGATTCGTCGTAGTACGACAGGAATATCTCCTCGAGCGAGGCTTCTCGGGTTCGCAGTCCGGTGACGTCCTGGCTCGACAGCGCCGCCAGCAGCGGCGCCGGCGAACCGGTCACTCGAACGCGCACGCCATCGGGCAGCGGCGACACATCGCTGACACCGACGACCCCAGAGAGGTCGCCAATCGTGCCCGAGATTTCGAACTCGATGCCCACGTGAGTACGAAGCTCAGCGACGTCGGAGACCTTCACGAGCTTTCCGCCGCGGATCATGGCCACACGAGCGCAGAGATGTTCGACCTCTGACAGCATGTGCGAACTCAGCAGCAGAGCCTGGCCTCGCTGTTGACAGTCCAGTACGCATTCACGAAATGCGCGCTCCATCAAAGGATCCAGGCCCGACGTCGGCTCATCGAGCAGAAGGACGTCGGCACGAGTCGCGAACGCTGCCACGATCGCAACCTTTTGACGATTGCCCTTCGAGTAAGCGCGGATCCGCTTCTCCGGGTCCAACTCGAAACGGGCAATCAGTTCGTCGCGATACGCATTGTCCATTGAACCGTGGAGCGAGCCAAGCATGGAGATCGCCTCGGATCCGGTCAGCTGGGGCCAAAGGGCAACGTCACCCGGCACGTAGGCCACGTGCTCGCGCGCGAAGTCCGAGCCCGCCGCGTGTCCGAGAACGGTGGCCTCGCCCGATGTCGGTCGCAGTAGCCCGAGGAGCATGCGTAGCGTCGTTGACTTGCCGGCACCGTTGGGCCCGAGAAACCCCACTACTTCACCAGCCTCGACGGTCAGATTCAGCGAATCGACCGCCGGCACCCCGCTGAAGACCTTCGTTAGATTCCTGGCCTCAATCGCGTGCGTCGTCACAGTAAAAACCTAACCCTCCGGACGAAGGGCGAAAGTCCCTTGTTGGACCACCCCGCAGGCTGGTCGCGGTAAATCGGGACGCACGAACCACTCGCCGTAACTCGCTCCTAAGCGACCTCACGCCGCGGGAACTCCGGCGCGGGTGCCGTCGAGCAGAGCCAATATTTCCTCGGTCGGACCAGTTTCGCCCAGCCTGGGGAAGATGCGAGTGACGCTGTTCACGTGCGCGTCAAGGCTCATGTCGGTCATGTCGGTCATGGCGTCGACGGCCAGCGTGACGTTGAATCCGTTTTCGTGCGCGTGGCGTGCGGTCGACTCGACACCGATTGCTGGTGCCGACGCCGACGCCGACGATGACGACCTGCGTAACGTCAAGGTTCTTCAGATACTCCTCGGGGTCCGTGTTCGTGAACGCTCCCCACTGCAGTTTCGTGACCGTGTGGTCTTACAGCTGCTGGTTCAGCTCGGGGACCAGATCGGCCCACCCGGCGAGAGTCGGTCTGGCGCGTCGAACTTGCTCCGTTCGGCCAGCTGGCGCACCTGCGACGGTAACGAGCACGACCGGAAGGCCGTGGCGGCGAAACGACGCTGCCAACACGCTGGCGTTGTGCACGACCTCAACGACCGAGTGAGCGGTCGGCAAAGTGACGATGCCGTTCTGGAGGTCGACCGCGATATGGGCGGTCTTCGGGTCAAGCGTGATCACCGGCATGATGCACTCCTTCTGCTGATGGTGAATGGATCTCCTCGAGTTGCGCGCTGAGGTGATCTTCAGATTCGAGGTGAACGTACTTGGCACCCCTCGACCAGGAGGCCCCCGCCGCAATCAACAGCACGACGGCGCCAAATATGAATGCCGACTTCAGGCCCGAGTGGAACGGGGCCGAGATCAAATGCGGAAAGTACGAGTGTCCGATCAGATCGGTCCGGTTCGCAACCGAGAGATGTCCGAGAACCTTCGAACCAACCAGCGACTTGATGGGGTTGTAGCCGAGAAACGCCGCGAAGAGAATCGACACCGGGGGCAAACTGCCGATCTTGGTCGCGACCGCCGCGGGCACACCGTGCACAATCAGTCCGTGCGTCAGTGTGACGGACAACGTTGTTGAAAGCCCGATGATCATCAGGGTGAAGAAAATGCCTATCGAGAGCACCTGCGCGGAACTCTGAAACGTCGCGTTCATCCCCCCGCCGGCGCCGCGGTGGCGAGCCGGGAGGCTGTTCATGACCGCGGCCCGGTTCGGCGAGGCGAAGGCTCCCATCGAGATTCCAAAGGCCAGCAGGATGGTCGCGAAGTCCAAGTAGCCGAAATTGATTGGGAGCGTGAGTAGAAGCACGAACGACCCCGCCGAGCCGATCATGCCGCCAGTGGCGAGGTAGCGAGCCCCAAACTGGTCCGAGAGGTAGCCCGACAACGGCCCAGCGATCAGGAAACCCAACGTCAGCGGGAGCATCAGGATGCCCGCCCATAGTGGCGTGCGGGCGAAACTGTAGCCGTGCAGGGGAAGCCAAATCCCCTGCAGCCAGATGATGAGCATGAACATGAGACCGCCGCGACCAATCCCGGCCAGAAAGGTCGCGAGCGTGCCGAAGGTGAAAGCCTTGATCTTGAAGAGCGGAAGTCGGAACATCGGTTCGTCGACCCGCGATTCAATGACCAGGAATGCCATCATCGACGCAACGCCCACGCCGAGTTCCAGCAACACGGGCAGACTGGTCCACCCCATCGTTTTGCCGCCCGAGGGCTCAATCCCGTAGGTGATGCCGATCATGACCAGGATCAGCCCGACCGCGAAGGTCAGGTTGCCGGCCCAGTCGATTCTGGCGCGGTGACGCTCACCGAGTTCCTTCAAGTTGATGTACGACCAGATCGTCCCAAAGAGCCCGAAGGGCACCGAGACGAGAAACACCAGCCGCCAGTCGATCGCGCCGAGGACCCCGCCGAGGATGAGGCCAATGAATGCTCCACTGATTCCCGCCATGTTGTTGATACCGAGCGCCAGTCCGCGCTGGTTCGAAGGGAATGCGTCGGTCAGGATCGCGGCCGAATTGGCGATCAGGAAAGCCGCGCCGACCCCCTGAAAGAGGCGTCCGACGATCAGCCAAAGTGCACCCGATTGGCCAGTCAATGGATCGACCGTGAGCACCAGAGAGGCGGCGGTGTAGATGACGAATCCGAGGTTGTACATCTTTACCCGGCCGTACATGTCGCCGAGCCTTCCGAGACTCACGACCAGCACACTGCTCACGACCAAGAAACCGAGGATCATCCAGAGCAGGTAGAAGCTGTTACCCGGAGCGAGGGGGTTCAGCTTGACCCCACGAAAGATGTCGGGCATGGCGATCAACATGATCGATGAGTCGATGGTCGCGAGCAGCACGCCGACGGTCGTGTTGGTCAGGACCAGCCATTTGTAGCGCGGTGAGACCATCGGTGTGATTCTGAGAGTCGTGTCCACGCTCACGAGTTGGCAATCCTGCTGATGATTCCGCTAGCGGACGACAAAATTTGGCACTCGTCTGGGGAAAGCTCACGTAGTTGCGCTTGCAACCACGCGTGAAGTCGCCTGCGGGTTTCGGCGATGAGAGCGACGCCTTCAGCCGTCGCCACCAAGATCACCTTGCGGCCGTCATGGGGGTCATCTCGTCGCTCCACGTAACCGGACTGGACCAAGAGATTCACCGTTTGATTCATCGACGGAGGCTTGACGTGCTCGTGATCACTCAGCTCGCGGAGCGTGTGCGGCCCTTCCTTCACCAACAGTGCCAACACCGTACGGTGTGAATCACTGAGTTGGTGGTCGACCTTGCCCGCGCGCAGGCGTCTGAAAAGTCGAGAAACCGCGGAAGAAAGATCCGCATCCAACTCCTCGACAACTGCGTCGCGGGAGACGCGCTCGTCGACCCTCGCGGCGGTGGATTGGGTTTCACTCATGGACTCACCCCGATTTCATTAGGTAACCTAATTAGGTTACCTAATGAAATCCGCCAAAGCAAGTTGGCCCTTGATCCAAACGGAGGCACTTGGGGATGCCACCAGAGTTAAGGCTCCCACCAGTTGCCATGATCTGGTTCTCGGAACTAGATCTCGCGTGCCTCGGCCACATTGTCGAAGCGGGCGAACTCGCCTCGCCACGTTAGGTGCGCCGTGCGCGTGGGCCCGTTTCGGTTCTTGCCCACAATGATTTCGGCTTCTGACTTCTTGTCATTCGCCACCTCGCCGTACTGCTCGGGTCGGAACAAGAACAGCACCACGTCGGCGTCTTGCTCGAGCGATCCCGACTCACGCAGGTCGCTCATCATTGGCCGCTTGTCGGCGCGTTCCTCAAGTTTCCTCGAAAGCTGTGAGAGGGCAATGACGGGACACCCGAGCTCACGAGCCAGGATCTTGAGCGAACGACTCATCTCCGAGACTTCGACCTGTCGGTTCTCGGCTCGCCCGCGTGAACTCATCAACTGTAGGTAGTCGATGATCACGACACCAAGGTCGCCGTTTTGCTGCTTGATGCGACGCGCCCTCGCTCGCACGTCCATCACGGTCAAGCTTGGATTGTCATCGATGAACACCTTCGCGGACTGCAGATATCCGAAGGCCTCGTGCGCGCGGTTCCAGTCGGAGTCGCTGAGGTCACCGGTGCGCAACTTGGATGAATCAATACGCGCCGTTGACGCGAGGATACGCTCGGCCAATTCCTGACGACTCATTTCGAGTGAGAAGAACAGCGCGGGGCGCTGCACCACCGCTCCCACGTGAACCAGGATCCCGAGGGCGAATGCGGTCTTACCCATGGCGGGACGAGCTCCAACGATCGTCAGACTGTTCGGCTGCAAACCCTGCAGAACCAGGTCGAGCGACTTGTAACCCGTCTCGAGGCCGTTGAACTGACCGCGGGTCTCACCACGCTCCTCGAGAATATCCGCCTCGTTGAGTAGGAGCCGCTGCAGGGGCGACACGGAGTCGGTCTTGCGGTCGTCACCAATCTGATTGATCTTTCGCTCGGCTTCATCAATGAGGCCGACAACGTCGTCAGTGGCGACGTACGCGTCGTCAACGATCTCACCGGCCACCGCAATCAACCGACGTTGTTGCGCCTTCTCGCGCACGATCTCTGCGTAGTGCTGAGCGTTCGACGCCGACGGGGTGTTCATCTGAAGTGAGGAGAGCACCCCGAGCTCCACCGCAACAGCGCCGCGTTCTTGCAACTTCGCCTGCACGGTCACGTAGTCAACCGGCTCACCGGCGTTCGCGAGTGCGATGATGGCGCTAAAGATCTGACCGTGAAGTGGACGATAGAAATCCTCGGGCTGCACGGTCTCGTACGCAACGCTCACCGCCTCTTGCGAAAGGAGCATCGCGCCAATGAGTGACTCCTCGACCTCGATGGCACTGGGAGGTATCCGACCACTGCCGGGAGCGGATCGGATGCGGTCTGTTTCTATCTGAGTCATAAGACCTCAACGGTTGTCGATAATGGTTGTGTGTCGCTAGAACAACAACATGGGGAAAATCCTGTGCCTAACTTCCATTAGCAACCTGCCATAGAGCTGTGACATTGAAACTGCCGGGACACAAGGCCCCGGCAGTATCAAAGATCCAAAAACTATTGCGCTACTTCGCCACAACCTCCACGTTGACCGTGGCGATAACGCCATCAAACAACGTCGCGGCGACGGTCGAAGTACCCAGTTCCTTCAGGTGTTCGGCCATTGAAATCATGTGACGATCCAACGAGATGTTGGTGGCGGTGCGAATGGCGTTGACGATGTCGGCCTCGGTCACCGAACCGAAGAGACGACCGTTGGCGCCCGCACGAGCCGACACGATCACCGTGGCCTTCTCGATGAGTGAACGCTGCGTCTCAGCAGCGTCACGGCTCTGGGCGTCACGAATGTCGCGGGCCTTGCGCATCGAAGCCGCTTGGACTTCCATGGTTGCGTTCGCCTTCAGGGCCGCGCCCGTCGGCAGCAGGAAGTTACGTGCGTAACCAGATTTCACATCGACAATGTCGCCACGGCGGCCTACGCCGGTGACATCACTACGCAGCAGGACTTTCATTCGCTGACCTCCTGGGCGGGCTCGGCCACGAATACTTCAGCCGCCTCGCTGGCGTCTTCCAGTAGAACGCCGGGTTCAACGGTCGACTCGGCGCTCTCTCGGTCGGGACGTGGACCACGCGGACCACGGTCGCCACGGTCGCCAC
>PLKM01000055.1 GCA_003141095.1 Acidimicrobiaceae bacterium
CGCTCGATGTAGTCCGCCAACTGATTGAGGACCTGGTCGAGGTTGCCGGTCAACTCGGCTGACTCGAGGATACCCACGTAAAAGTTCGGAAACGCCTCGGGGTGGGCTGCTGCGGCCGTAGCGAAGGTGTCGCCCGCTCGAAGGCTGTCAATGAGTTCAAGAATCACTTTCCTCAAGAGCTTGCTCTGCGTCTCCTCGACAATGACCTCGAGGGCCTCCATGANNCGGGTGAAGTTCATGACGTCCTGGCGAGGCACCATCTTCTTAGTGATCTCGAACTTGAGAATGCTGTTCTTGGCGCTGACCTCCAAGGGTTGGAGTCCGCGCTCGATCAAGGCCAAGTGCGCCGCGCCGGTCGACGCCGCCGCTTCGGTCCCAGAGACCTTCTTGCCGGCCTCGTCGAGTGCGCTGTAACGGTATGAAGTCAATGTCTTATCGCGGCTCATAGTGCGTACACGCTCCGAATCACCTCGGCCACCGTGGTGATGTCCTGGATTACGAGACTTATCGCCTCTTGACGTAGGGTTCTCATCCCCTGTTTCATTGCTAGGTTGTGCAACTCTTCCTGCGTGGCCCATCCAACGATGAGCCGCTTGATCTCGGGCGACATCACGAGCAGCTCGTACACGCCAATGCGGTCCTTGTAGCCAGTGTCGTTGCAGAAGTTGCATCCCGTACCGTGGTAGAAGATTGCCTTCTCCGGGCCGCCGCTGTCCTCGTAGAACTCGCGCTCGTCGTCAGTCAAGGTGTACGTGGTCTTGCACGACGGGCAGATCCGTCGCAGGAGTCGCTGCGCCACGACGGCGAGCACCGAGGAAGCCACGAGGAACGACTCGATCCCCATATCGAGGAAACGGTGAAGGGCCGACACCGAGTCCGTCGCGTGCATCGAGGAGATGACGAAGTGGCCCGTGAGTGCCGACTGCACGGCGACCCTGGTCGTCTCGACGTCGCGAATCTCGCCCACGAGGATGACGTCGGGGTCCTGGCGCAGGATCGACTTCAGTCCGGTCGCGAAGTTGAGGCCCGCCTGCTCGTTCGTCTGGATCTGGTTGATGGAGGGAAAGATGTACTCGACCGGGTCTTCGATCGTCATGATGTTGAGGGTCGGATTGCTGACCTCGCTGAGGGTGGCGTAGAGGGTGGTCGTCTTGCCGCTGCCGGTGGGTCCCGCACAGAGCATCATCCCAAAGGGCGAGCGAGCGAGCTTGGAGTAGGCCGCGTGCGTGTCGGCCGGCATGCCGAGGTCGTTCAGGTGGAAGACCGAGCGGGTCTTGTCGAGGATTCGCATGACGCAGTTCTCGCCCATGATGGTCGAGACCGTGGCCACTCGAACGTCGACCTCCTTGCCGTCGATGGTGATGGTGAGCTGGCCGTCCTGGGGACGACGTCGCTCGACGATGTTCATGTTGGCCATAATCTTGATGCGACTCACGAGCCCGGGACCGATCGCAATCGGCAACTGCAGGATCTCCTTCAGCGCGCCGTCGATGCGAAAGCGAATCCTCACGTAGTCTTCCGAGGGTTCGATGTGGACGTCCGACGCACGATCGCGCATGGCTTGGGTGAGGATGCGGTCGACCACCTGGACAACGGGAGCGTCGTCGATTGGAATCTCGTTCTCGACTTCACCGAGGGCACGCTTCCTCGATCCCTCGACGGCTTCGAACGCCTGGACCAACTTTCCGACGTTGCCAATGGCGCGGTAGTTACTATCGATCGCCCACGTGACATCGCTCAGCGGGGCGATCATGAGATTGACCGGATACTTCGACGTCGTGGCGAGCAGAGCACGCAACTCGTCACTGGGCTCGGCGACCGCGACATACAGTCCGTCGACTTCCAAGCGCACCGGGATTGCCAACTGCTCGCGCGCCATGCTTTCTGGCACGAGCGCCAGTACCTCTGGATCGACGTTTTCACGACGAAGATTCACGACAACCAGACCGAAGAAGTTGGCCAGGGCGTTCGCCAACACCTGCGTGTCGAGAGCGCCCATGGCGACGAGAATCTCGCCCAACTTGCCACCCGACTCGGTCTGCTCAACGAGCGCCTGTTCGAGCTGCGCTTCGCTGACGAGGTTCTTTTCGAGCAGTAGGTCCCCGAGGCGACCCTTGTACGCAGCGGACGCCATCTTCGCCGACGTCACCACGTTGTTAGAACCTTGAAGTGAAGCTGCACCGTTGGGGCTAGGCGGGACCTTTCCCGTGTAGACCTTCTCGCCGTGAC
Organism: Acidimicrobiaceae bacterium; assembly: GCA_003141095.1. Taxonomy (GTDB): domain Bacteria; phylum Actinomycetota; class Acidimicrobiia; order Acidimicrobiales; family RAAP-2; genus RAAP-2. The sequence goes on from PLKM01000055.1 coordinate 2,230, forward strand.
TCTTGGGATCCTTCGAGGGTACGGCTCCGTTGCTTCCAGCAACCTGATCAGTGCCCTCTGATCCTCGATCCAGACGAGGAACTTTCTCACTCTTCCTCTTGAATGCCACTGCTGCCTCTCAGATTTCCGACCAAATCGATTTGTACTGCATAAATATAGTGCCCATGATTTAAAAAAATTGATTATAAGTTTCCAAATTCCATTCTGATTTCTGAATATCAAAAAAGAAAAAACTGGTTAACAATTTTCTGATGTGCCCTAACAGCGACTCAGATCTCTGGAAGAGCAACCCTCGTAACGGTGTCCTCCGTGACTCAAAATCGCGCTTCAACCCTAAATCGAAGGTTGAGAGTTATCGGTGGCAACAGGACCACTACTCTTTGAAAAGGGAAAACCCTTATATCAAAGGAAAGCCAGCCCTTCCATTTCGTCTGTCGCTGGTAACGGTCTAGACGGACACGGCTGCCTACCCCGTCAGAAGAGCGCCGTCAACCTGCTCGTCCGGGGAACTCTTGGCCGCCAAGGGAGAAATCTTGCTTCGCCTCGTTCGCCAATCTGGCCGCGACAGAACTAACTTCAACGAGACGAATCCGCAAACGAAAATTTTGCTTCCGGGAATTATCGAAGATAGAAACTCTCGGGCGAGCGACGTAACTGTCCAAACTCGCTCCCATCGCTGCGATGGGATCTCTCGCTGGCGTTCAGTCGCCCAACATCCGAGCGAGCATGATCGCGATCTCACCGTCGGGGACGGCCGGTGAGAAGAGGAAGCCTTGGCCGAGTTCACAGCCGAGCAGACGCAGACGTTCGAGTTGCGCCTTGGTTTCAATCCCCTCGCCCAGCACGATCATGTCGAGTTTGGACCCGAGCGAAATGATCGTCTCGAGCAGCGTGTCATTGTGGACGCTCTCGTTCTTTGGACGTACGAAGGACTGGTCGATCTTGATGAACCGGGGGTGCAAGAGGACGAGGTACGAAAGCGAGGAGAACCCCGTACCGAAGTCGTCGAGTGCCACGCTCACGCCGAGTTGGTTGAGTTGAGCCATCACGTTCATTGTTGCGGTGACGTCGTGCAGCACCGCACCCTCGGTGATCTCGATCACCAACCGCTCGGGGGCAAGTTCGAACTCATCGAGAACTTCTTTGATCATTGTGACCAGACCCGGATTGTGAAACTGGCTGGCGGAGAAGTTGACCGTGACGAACGGCGCGGCGGCGCACGTGCCCTTTTTCTCCCACGTACTCGCGGCGACGACCGCTTCGCGCAGGGCGAACGTGCCGAGGTCCATGATCAGGTTGCTCTTCTCGGCGAGCGGGATGAACACACTCGGCGGCACCCATCCCCGTTCGTGGTGGTGCCAGCGCATCAGCGTCTCGAAACCCACCACCGCGCTCGACGTGAGGTCGACGATCGGTTGGTAGTGCATCGCGAGGTCGCCGGTCTGAAAAGAGCGGCGCAGTTCTTGAATGGTTGCGAATTGATTCTCCGCCTTCGCCCGCATACTCGGCGTGAAGACCGCGTGGTGGCCCTTCCCCTTGCGTTTCGCCTCGTAGAGAGCGACGTCGGCGTCCGCCATCAATTGGCTCGTATCGGGGTTCGTCCCGTCCCAGACCCTTATTCCGATGCTCGCATGCTGTTGAATGTAGGCACCGGCGATGAAGAAGGGATCGGCCAGCGCGTTGAGCAGTCGAGTGGCGACCCGCGTCGCCTGTTCGGGTGAGTTGAGCCCGTGGGCCAGATAAAGGAACTCGTCGCCACCGAATCGGCACAACGAATCCGAGGACCGGGTCACGCGGTCGAAACGGCGCGCGATGCCGACGAGCAGCTGGTCGCCCACAACGTGGCCGTGGGTGTCGTTCACCCCTTTAAAGTCGTCGAGGTCCAGCAGCAGCACCGCATTGAACCCGCCTTGTCGCACGACCGCTGCGTGCGCTTGGCTGAGCCGGTCTTCGAAGAGTGCCCGGTTGGCGAGTCCGGTCAGCGAGTCGTGGAGCGCCTGGTGGGAGAGCTGGGCGCTCAGCGCCCGTTCCTCGGTGATGTCGCGCTCGGAGAATACGAAGTACAGCGTCTTTCCCGATGCGTCGCGCGCCGGGGACCTCGAGACCTCAGCCACCAGCACCCGACCGTCCTTATGCAGGTAGCGCTTGACGTAGCGGACTTTGTCGGCCTCGCCGGAGTTCACCCGTCGAAGCGTCTCTTCGGTGATGCCCACGTCGTCGGGATAGGTGAAGATCTTCGAGTCCCTGCCCAAGAGTTCGTCCCTGGAATAGCCCACCATTTCGCAGAAGGCGTCGTTGACGGCAATAGCGCAGTCGTTGAGGTCGGCGAACATCATCGGGGCCATATTGTCCTCGAAGGCCACTCGAAAGCGCAGCTCGACTTCGGCCTGGGCCTCTTCGGCTTCGCGTTGGGCCCGATTGTCGCGAATTGCGGCGAGCACCCACGCTCTGCCCTCGATGGCGATGGGTGTCAGCGTGAAGTCCACCGAGATCTCACTTCCGTCACGACACAACACCGTGAGGTCCATGTCGCTCCAAATGAGGCGGGTATTGGGGTTTCGGACGTACTGGCGCCGAGTCGCATACTCGGTGCCGCGATGCCGGGTCGGCACCAGTATCTGGATATCCTGGCCAATGAGTTCCTCGCGCGTGTAGCCGGTCAGTTCGCCGAGCGCCCCGTTCACGCAGCGAATACACCCGCGCTCGTCCAGCACCGCGGTTCCATCAGGCAAGGCCTCGAGCAGGTTGTCCCACGAAAGAGCAGAATCTTGGAAGTAGCTCACGATGCGCTCGCTTTCGTCCATCTCGCTCAAGCACGGACCTTAACGTCTTACCTACCTCATGTCAAAGAGTTCGCCGTCACCTCCCGTCACCTGGCGCGTGAGGCGACGAGAGTCGAGGATCAGGGCGTCTCCAGAAGCGCAAACGGACAACCCAGCACCGAGTTGCGAACGCATCACCCGCTGTGCGGTGGAGGTCTCGACGGTCCCGTTCGTGTCGCGGAACTCTCTGCTAAGTGCTGGCGTGCATGGTGCCCTTGTCGCGTGATCGGTGGCTGGGGCGAAGGTGATGAGAAAGGTGTACTTGTCGTCCGTGACCCGACAACCAGTGAGGTGATAGTTGGAATCAGGGGTCGTGGCGGCACAGACGCAAGTCGTTGCATCCTCGGCCTTGATCGTGAATCCGAGGAAACCACCTGACGGCACCCACTTTCCCAGGTCGTTGGCGTTGCTCAGGTGAAGGCCGGCCCGGCGACGCCAGAGACCGATACCGGAAGGACCACGGCGAGCGTGGCGGGCGCTGAAAGAACCAGATGGCGCGATCTTTACGGCCGCGGTGCCCGTGTCGGAGCAGTTGGAAGGGGCGACTTCGCCACTCGACTGGAAACGTGAATCCCCTCCGATGAATTTCCAGCCAACGTTGACCCCGACGACGGAGTATTGACTACCCCCTTGTTCGCACGCGACGTTGTCCGCCATTTCGAGTCCCCACACTGAGTCGAAACGGCTCGTGGCCTACTCGCCTGGTTGCTCGGCGCCAACGTCACTGGAGGGCGCTCGCGTCGGGCGACGGCGCGGGCGCGAGGCGGCGGTGCGGGCCGCCGCGACCCGCTGGAGCTTGGGCACGACGAGGAGCACGTAGGCCGTGGAAATCGCCCCGAGAATCGCGATCACGCTGAACGGCGCCACCGAAAAACGACTGGAGTCCTTCGGATCGGCGAACGCCGTCGCGACGAAGAGAAGGGTGAAGAGCACGACACCGAAGGTCGCGAGGGGCCGTCCCGCAATGAGTTTGAATGGACGTTGACGCTCGACGCGCGAGCGCAGGATCAGTAGGCAGAGCGAGCCAATGGCGTAGATGGCGCATTCAATGGCGGCCCCGACCGACACCAGTAGCAGCCACTGCCCGGTGGCGAAGACCACCGCCGCGACGACGGCGGACACCACCGCCAGCGAGGTGACCGCCAGCCACGGCACGGCGTTGAGGTTCAGTCGGGCGAACTGACGGGGAAGGTTGCCCTCGCGAGCGGCGGCGTAGATGAACCTGGAGGCGACGAGGAAGCCGCCGTTGAAGGNNTTGAAGGTGTTGAGCGCGGTCAGGACCGTCAGGGCCAGCATCCAGAGTTCGCCCACCGTCCCGAGTGCGGCGTGACCGAGGAGCAGCTGGGGGTAGGCGCTGGCGTGAAGGGTCGAGTAACCCACGAGGTGCGAGAGGGCCAACGCGAAGACCGTGGCGACGAGCCAGATGAGCACCGGAGCAATGAACAGCGCGCGCGTGATGACC
>PLKM01000051.1 GCA_003141095.1 Acidimicrobiaceae bacterium
GAGTGACCAGTTCGGTGGCGCGCCCCAGTTCACGCGCGCAGTCCTCGCCGAGACCCGTGAGCTCGTTGGTGTCGTACTGAATCTGCAGTGACGTCGCCAACCGGTCCGCGCAGTTGACGAGCTCGAGACACCGTTCGGCGTGGTCGGTGCCCAGGAGCGATCGAGCGGCACCCGAGAACCCGCGCAGCCTCGACGCGTTGAGCGACGTGCCGAGCAGGGAGGCGAAAATGTCGAGCACCTCGTGCGCTTCGTCGAACACGACGAATTCGTGGGCGGGTAGCAGCATCGATCCCGAGGCCAGGTGCGCCGCGTACAGGTGGGTGTTGACGATGAGCAGCGAACTCTCCGCGGCGCGGTCCTTCGCGAGTTCGGCGAAGCACGACTGGCCCTGGGGGCACTGGGCGCGGCCCAGGCACTCCTGGGGGGTGACCGAGAGCCCCCGCCACGCGCGGTGGTCGATCTCGAAGGGCAGCTCGTCGCGGTCGCCCGTCGTGGTCTCGTTCGACCATTTGAGGATCCGGCGCATCTGGTCGGCCACGCCTCGTGGAACCTCGCTGCCGTCGTCGAAGCTCATTTGGCCGCCGCCGACCGCGTGAGCGCGGTTGCGACAGAGGTAGTTGTTCTTGCCCTTCAGGACCGCCACCTTGACGCGCGTCGAGTGGGCGCTGACGGTGGGGGCGTCCTTCTGGGCGAGTTGGTCCTGGAGGTTCTTGGTCGCGGTGGCGATGACGACCCGATGGCCCGCCATCACCGCGGGCACGAGGTAGGCGAGGGACTTGCCGACGCCGGTGCCCGCCTCGATGATGGTGTGACGCCGGCGTGAGAACGCCTCGGCGACGCAACGAACCATCTGGCGCTGGCCCTCGCGCACCTCGCCGCCGCCCGGGAGCTCGCTCGTGATCGTGTCGAGCAGCGCGAGGGCGCGCTCGACGTCGATGGACACCACGTCGTCGTCGAGCTGGATCCCCTCGGTTTCGTCCGGCTCCACGTAGGGCGTCTGCTCGTCGGGGTCGAAGGATTCCACGCAGCGACCTTAGATGTTGTTCTTAACGTTCCTTTACAACCGCTGAACTAAGTTTTGATTGTGTCCGATCCGCGCCCCACGCCAGTTCCCGGCTCGCTGGAGCGAGACAGCGTCCCGCGCCACGTCGCGGTGGTGATGGATGGCAACGGCCGCTGGGCGCAGCGCCAGGGACTGGCGAGAACCGAGGGTCACGGGGCCGGCGAAGTGGCCCTCGTCGACGTCACCTACGGCGCCTTGGCGATTGGCGTGAAGGCACTGACGGTCTACGCCTTCTCCACGGAGAACTGGCGTCGCCCGATCGACGAGGTGCGCTACCTCATGAACTTCAACCAGAGCCTGTTAGAGCGCCGCCAGCACGAGCTGCACGACGAGGGCGTGCGCATCACGTTCTCGGGCCGGCGCGACTGGCGCGTGCCGAGGCGCGTGACGAAGAACATGGACGAGGCCGCCGAGCTCACGAAGAACAACAAGACCATGACCTTGAACATCGCCTTCAACTACGGCGGACGTGCCGAGATCGTCGACGCCGTGCAGCAACTGGTGCGCGACAACGTCGCCGCCAACAAGGTCGACGAGAAGGCCATCCGTTCGAGGCTCTACCACCCCGAGTTACCCGACCCCGACCTCGTGATTCGAACGTCGGGCGAGTACCGCATCTCGAACTTCCTGCTCTGGGAGATGGCCTACTCCGAGCTGGTCTTCACCGAGGTGCTGTGGCCCGACTTTCGACGCGAAGACCTCTACGAGGCCATCGAGGAGTTTCAGCGTCGCGAGCGACGCTTCGGGGGGGTCGACACGTGAAGTTCACCCGCGCGATGATCGTGCTCGGGATACTGCTCTACGTCTTCTTGTGGGTGCTCGCCCTCAACGGCGTGTCGAGCCTGGTGGCCCCGCTGATCATTCCGGTGGTGTTGGCGGTGCTCGTGGCGGGTGGGGTCGCGTTGAACCGTTTCATGGGCATCACCCCTCGACACCAGCACTTCCGGGACCGCGATGACAAGCCGGATCGGTGAGGGAGCTCCAAGACGACGCCGTGGTGTTGCGGACGTACAAGTCGGGAGAGTCTGACCGGATCGTCGTGCTCTGGACACGCAGTCACGGCAAGGTCCGAGTGCTCGCCAAGGGGATCCGCAAGACCACGAGCAAGCTCGGCGGCAATCTCGAGCCCCTGGCGTACGTGACCGTCGACTTGGTCAAGTCGCGCGGGGACCTCTACATCGCGCGCCACGTGCAGCACCGCGAGCGACTCACCACCCTAAGAACCTCGTACGCGCGGATCAACGCGGGCTACGCCGTCGTGGAGGTCGTCGACGCCATCCCCTCGGATGACGTCGCTGACGAGGGGATCTTCGACCTGTTGGTGCGGGTGCTGCTGACGCTCGACGACGAGACGTTCGATCCCGCGCTCGTTCCCGCGTCCTTCTTCTTCAGATTGCTCGCCCACGACGGCTCTCAACCGGTCGTGGATTGCTGCGTCAACTGCGGGCGCGAGGGACCGCTCGTGGCCTTTGACGCGGCGGTCGGCGGGACGCTCTGCGCGCAGTGTCGTTCCGGTCACTCGATCTCCGCCGATGCGCTGACGCTCGTTCGTCGGATACTGGGGGGCGACCTCGCGAACGTGCTGAAAGAGAGCGCACCCGCCGGGGCCGGCGAGGTGATGACGCTCGCGCACGACTCCATTGAGTATCACTTCGGGCGCCGCCTTCGAGCGGTTCGTTCCACCGCCCCGCTCTCGCCTCTCGCCACTGACCATTAGGGTGCTGTAAGACCGCGAGGAACCATGTCACGCACCCCACCATTTCTCGGCCTCGACGCGACTCGCGTCTCGACGCAGCCAACGCACGAAGGCCCGCTCGTGAGCCGACCCTTTGGCGTGTACGTGCACGTCCCGTTCTGCGCCCACCGGTGCGACTACTGCGCCTTCGCGACGTACGCCGACCGCGACTTTCTCATGGACGACTACGTGCGATGCGTCGTCCAAGAGATCAAATGGGCCGTTGACGAGGGCCTCGCACCCGCGACGTCGGTCTTCTTCGGCGGCGGGACCCCGTCGCGGCTCAGCCCCGCGCAACTGCTCAGCATTCTTCACGCGATTCCCCAAACCAACGACTGCGAGGTGACCGTCGAGTGCAACCCCGAAGACGCCAGTCTCGATCGACTTCTCGCGTACCGCGAGGGCGGGGTCAATCGGATGAGCTTCGGCGTGCAGTCAACGCAACCGGCCGTGCTCGCCGACCTCGGCCGGCGCCACGGCACCATGGCCCACGAAGAGGTCTCGCGAGCGGTGCACCAGGCGGGCTTTACGACGTGGAACATGGACCTCATCGTTGGTTCTCGCGCCGAAACCCTCGACGACGTGCGCGCCACGCTGGCCGACCTCCTGGGTCTGGAGTTCGCCCCNNTCCTCGAGAGCCACGGCTACGAGTGGGAGGAGATCTCCAACTGGGCGAAGCCCGGCCACGAGTGCCGCCACAACCACGTGTACTGGGACCACGACGACTACGCGGGTTTCGGCTCCGCCGCCCACTCGCACCAGCACGGTCGGCGCTACTGGAACGTGCGAACGCCCGACCGCTACATCGCCATGGTCGACAGCGGCGAGCGTCCGCTCGGCGGCGAAGAGGTGCTCGACGAGGACACCCAGCAGTTCGAACGCGACTCGCTTGCCCTTCGTACCCGGCGCGGGGTTGCGGTGGAGGCGTTCGACTCGCTCGACGAGATTGCCCACCTCATCCGCGTGCGAGACGGCCAGGTGACCCTCGCGCCGAGTGGTCGCCTGCTCGCGAACCAGGTGATCGTGCGCCTTAAGAGTGGGGGCTAGTCCGGTAGCCTTGTCCCATGGAATCAACGCCCGCCACGGATCCGAACCTGCTCGATAAGGTCACCAATCTCGCCAAACGGCGCGGCTTCATCTTCCAGTCGGCCGAGATCTACGGCGGATTCCGTTCGACCTACGACTACGGCCCCCTGGGCGTCAACATGCTGCGCAACGTCAAGCAGGCGTGGTGGCGGACCATGGTTCAGATGCGCAGCGACATCGTGGGCCTCGACGCGGCCATTCTCGGCCCGCCGGCGGTCTGGGCCGCCTCGGGTCACCTCGAGACCTTCACCGACCCGCTGGTGGACTGTCGCAAGTGCAAGGAGCGCTGGCGCGAGGACAAGATCGACGGCGTCTGTCCGAACTGCGGCTCGACCGAGTTCACCGAGCCGCGCGCCTTCAACCTGATGTTCAAGACCCAGGCCGGACCCGTCGAGGGCGAGGGCTCGACGGCGTACCTTCGTCCCGAGACGGCCCAGGGCATGTTCACCAACTTCGCCAACGTGCTCTCGACGACGCGCAAGAAGCCCCCCTTCGGCATCGCCCAGGTCGGCAAGTCGTTCCGCAACGAGATCACGCCGCAGAACTTCGTGTTCCGCACCCGCGAGTTCGAGCAGATGGAGATGGAGTTCTTCGTACCGCCGAACGAGGCCGACCAGTGGTACAAGTACTGGATCCAGGCCCGCTACGACTGGTACCTCGACCTCGGCATTCCCCGAGAGGCGCTGCGCCTGCACGAGCACGCCCAGGAGGACCTCTCGCACTACTCCAAGGGAACGACGGACGTGGAGTTCGCGTACCCCTGGGGCTGGGACGAGCTCGAGGGGATCGCCAACCGGGGCGACTACGACCTGACCCAGCACTCGAACGCGTCGGGCGTCAAGCTCGAGTACTTCGACCAGGCCGCCAACGAGCGCTACACGCCCTACGTGATCGAGCCCGCCGCCGGGGCGACGCGCGCCATGATGGCCTTTCTCCTCGCGGCCTACCACGAGGACGAGGTGGGCGGTGAGGTGCGAACGGTCCTGCGCCTCGACTGGCGTCTCGCTCCGTACCAGGTTGCGGTGCTGCCGCTCTCGAAGAAGCCCGAGCTCGAAGGCGTCTCGCGCGAGGTGCTCGCGAAACTGAAGCCGCACTTCATGTGCGACTACGACGTCACCCAGTCGATCGGTCGCCGCTACCGCCGTCAAGACGAGGTCGGGACGCCCTACTGCATCACGGTCGACTTCGACACGCTCGACGACCGCAGCGTGACGGTTCGTGAGCGCGATTCGACCGAGCAGACCCGCGTCAAGATCGACGACCTCCTGGGCGAACTGCGAACCAGGACCGGTCAGAGCTGAGCGTGGCCAACGACGGGCGCGGACTCCGGTTCGGCTCGGTCGCCCAGCAGTACGACCGGTTCCGCCCGCCGCCACCGCGCGAGGCCGCCGGGTTGCTCGGCGATCTCACCGGACTTGACGTCCTGGACGTCGGCGCGGGAACGGGACTGTGGACGAGGTTGCTCGTGGAACTCGGCGGATCGGTCACCGCGGTCGAGCCCGACGGCGAGATGCGAGCGGTGCTCGAGCGGCGAAGCCCCCAGGTGCGCTCGTTGGCGGGCAGCGCAGAGAGTCTTCCCGTGCGCGACGCCTCGTTCGACGTGGTCGTGGTCTCGTCGGCGTGGCACTGGTTCGATCAGCCCGCGGCGACCAACGAGATGGCCCGAGTCCTTCGTGATAACGCCCGGCTCTTCGTGCTCTGGAACGGGTTCAGTCGAAACGTGGCGTGGTTGAGCCGCCTCACGGAGCTGCGCGAGAACCCCCGCGACCCCAACGCGCGTGCGCGGGGCTGGTCGGCGGTGTTCGCTGACGACGCGCCTTTCGTCGATCCGCTCGACGTCGAAGTTGACTGGATGTGGACCCGCACCGTCGAGCAGCTCTTCGCGGTCTTCGCCACGTACTCGGGAGCGATCGTCAAGAGTGACGAGGATCGGCTCGCCATGGAAGTCGAACTTCGTCGTCGCATCAATGAGGTCGCGGTCAACGGAGTGCTCGAGGTACCAATGACGCTTCGAGGGACCATCGCCGCAAGGTCAGCTCGCTGAGACGAGCGCCGGGCGCCACACGAGGGCCGGCACGACGGTGATGACACCAATCCCGAGTCCGAGCAGACACGTCCCGGTCCAGCCGTCGTGGGAGTAGGTATAGCCCGCGCCGAGCGAACCCAGGGAGGCGCCGACGAAGAAGCAGACCATGTAGATGCTGTTGATGCGGCTGCGCATGTCGGGGGCGAGGGAGTAAATTATCGACTGATTCGTGATCTGCATCCCCTGGACGCCCGCGTCCAGCAAGATGATGCCGAGTCCCAAGAGCCACACCGTGGCGTGGCCGAGAAGGAGCACGCCAAAGGATCCCGTCACGAGGACAGCGGCCACGACCGTCGAGCGATGGCTACGGTCGTGGTCGGCCTGGTGACCGGCGGCGTTCGCCGCGAGCACGCCCGCCACCCCGAGAAGTCCGAACAGGCCGATGATCGCGTTCGAGTAGTGGAACGGAGTGGCGGAAAGATGATAGGCGAGCGTCGACCAGAGGACACTATTGGCGGCAAACACCGTGGCGCCGAACCACGCTCGCCGTCGGAGCTCGGGAAACGTTCCCAGCAGCGCGAAGGAGCTCGAGACCAGGCGGTGGTAGGGGACATGCGCCCGTCGCTGCTCGGTGGGCAACGCCACTCGCAGTACGAGGGCCATGAACGTCAGGAGCGCCGCCGCACAGACGTAGACGCCACGCCAGCCCACGGCCTCGGACACGATGCCCGAAAGGGTTCTCGACAGCAGTATCCCTATCAAGAGGCCCGACATCAATCGAGCGACCACTCGTCCGCGCTGGCCGTCGACGGCGAGGTCGGCGGCGAAGGGGATGATCAACTGGCCACCCACGGACGAGAGGCCAATCACGACGGTCAGCACCGCGAAGAGGATGAACGAATGCACGAGGCTGGCGAGCAGCATCGTCGCGGCGGCCAGGATGAAGATCGCCACGACGAGTCGACGCCGTGGCACGAGGTCGCCGAGCGGCACGACGAAGGCGAGGCCCAGGGCGTAGCCGACCTGGACCAGGGTAATGAGCGACGTCGTTCCCATCGTGCCCGTGTGAAAATCCCCCTTCACCTGGTGCAGCAGAGGCTGGAGGTAGTAGAGGTTGGCGACGATGACCCCGGTCGCCAGGGCCATGAGGAAGACCAATGGTCTTGAGAGGGACTGTCGTGGCACGCTCTTCCCGCTCGCTCTCAGGCGTCGCTCGAAGGGAGGGAGTACGTGACCTGGGCCTTCGCCACCAACTCCTCGTGACCGAGCGAGAAGAGCGACACGTCAACGACGGCCAATTTGCGACCGATCTTCAAGACGGTCGCGCGGGCCATGAGGTCGGCGATGTCCGGTTTGCGCAAGAAGTCGATGTGCAAGCTCGTCGTCACCGCGAGCAGCACCGGACCGATTTGGGCGAGGATGGCCATCCAGGCGGCGGTATCAGCGAGCATCATCATGGTGGGGCCCGACAGCGTCCCGCCGGGACGACCATGACGATCGGTCACGAGCTGACGCACGAGGACGGTATCACCGTCAACCTCTTGCACTCGTGGAACTTCAGTGCCCGGAAAGGCGGCCTCGAGAATGGCTTGGAGTTGTTTCGTGTCCAGCAGCGTCGCCATGTCTACGCGGCCCGGCGGTAGCGCGATATCGCGAGCGGGGCCAGGATCAGGATGGCCCCGGCCGCCCAGATCAGGGCAATCCACGTGGAATCGCCGTGGGGCGTGCCCAGCATCAGGCCGCGCACCGCCTTGGCGGTTTCGCTCACCGGCTGGTAGGTGGCAAAACCGCGTAGCCAGCCAGGCATCGTCGCGACCGGTACGAAGATCGATGACGCGAAGGTGATCGGGAAGATCAAGGGGAACGTCATGGCCTGGGCGGTCTCCGAGTTGGGAGCGGCGAGGCCAATGAAGGCGAAGCCCCACGACAGGCAGTAGGCGAAGAGCAGCGCCAGGAGACAGGCCTGCAGGTAGGCCACGATGCTGCCGTGGGGGCGAAAGCCCACGCCGAGGCCGACCACCGTGATGATGACGAGGACCAGGACGTTGCGGGCGAGGTCGGAGACCGTGCGTCCGGCGAGCACCGCCATGCGGGCCATGGGCAGGGCGCGAAACCGCTCGATGAGTCCGCGTTGCAGGTCCTCGGCGAGGCCAATCGCGGTGCCCACGGCGCCGAAGATCGTGGTCTGCACCAAGATGCCGGGAATGAGGAAGTTCACGTACTGTCCGCCGGGAACCTTGATGACGCCACTGAAGACGTAGCGGAACAAGAGCACGAACATCACCGGCTGGATGAGCGCGAAGACCAGCGACGAAGGTATTCGCACCAGGGCGAGCAGGTTGCGTCGCGCCATGGTGAGCACGTCGCTCACGGCCCAGCGCAGCGAGCTCTTCTGGGCCTGGATCGGGAGTGGGGTGTGGCTGGTGGTGAGACTCATGAACGGGCCTTTCGTGCGCGGCGGCTCTTCGGTGCATCATCGATGGCGCCCGAGGGGGCGTCCTCGGCCTTATGGCCGGTCAGGTTCAGGAACACGTCATCAAGGCTCGGCTCTCGAAGGGTGAGTCCGGTGAGCGTGATGCCCGCGGCGTCGATTCGCCGCAGCGCGTCCGCCGCGGCGGAAGGTCCTCGCTCGACCGTGAACTCCACGACCGTGCCGTCGACGTTGGCGGGCTTCGAGGAGATGCCGTCCAAGAGCGCCGCGCCGTGGCTGGCGTCGGCGGTATTGGCAAAACTCAGCGAGAGCACGGTGTTGCCCAGTCTGGTCTTGAGCTCCTGGCTGGTCCCCTCGGCGATGATCTTGCCGTGGTCGAGCACGACCAACTGCTTGCAGAGCCGGTCAGCCTCTTCGAGGTACTGGGTGGTGAGCAGCACCGACGTGCCGCCTTCGACCAGGGTTTCGATGATGGCCCACAGGTCCTGGCGACTCTGGGGGTCCAGTCCGGTCGTTGGTTCGTCGAGGAACAGCAGCGGGGGATTCGCCACCAGCGCCGCCGCCAGGTCGAGGCGTCGACGCATGCCCCCGGAGTAGGTCTTGGCGATGCGGTTCGCCGCGTCGGTGAGGCCGAACTGTTCGAGCAACTCGCGAGAACGGTTGACGACGAACTTCTTCTCGAGGTGATTGAGGCTGCCGATCATGCGCAGGTTCTCGAAACCGGTGAGATTCTCATCCACCGTGGCGTACTGGCCGGCGAGGCCGATGCTGCGGCGAACCTCGTCGGGGTGCTTCACGACGTCAAAGCCGTTGACCGTCGCGGAGCCGGACGTGGGGGACAGGATGGTGGAGAGGATGCGGATCATGGTTGTTTTGCCCGATCCGTTCGGTCCCAGCAAGCCAAAGACCTCGCGGGCGGGCACGTGCAGCGTCACGTCGTCGAGGGCTCGAACCTCGTTGTCTTTGAAGGTGCGGACGATATTCAGGGCCTCGACGGCAAATTCAGACATGGGAGGAGTTTAGAGAGAGCAGGTCCCCGCTGAATCCCCGCACGTACCGAGCGGGTACCTTCTGTTTATGCCTATTTCGGACAGTGAGATTGCACAGGTCCGTGCAGCGACCGACATTGTGGCCCTGATGAGTGAGTACGTCGCTCTGAAGAAGTCGGGTCGACGTTGGACGGGACTGTGCCCGTTTCACGGCGAGAAGACGCCCTCGTTCTCGGTGAACGCCGAAGAGGGCCGCTACTACTGCTTCGGGTGTCGGGCGTCGGGGGATCAAATCACCTTCGTTCGTGAGATGCAGCACCTGGATTTCATCGAGGCGGTGCGCCTGCTCGCCGATCGGGCGGGCATTGAACTGCACGAGGACGCCAACGCCGGTCCGGCGCGAAAAGAGCGCCAGGAACTGCTGAGCGCCATGGCAGCGGCCGTCGAGTGGTACCACGACCGTCTGCTCAACGCACCCGACGCGCGACCTGTACGTGACTACCTGCGCTCGCGGGGTATCAGCGGGGAGATCGCCCGCCAGTTCAAACTGGGGTGGGCCCCCGATGAGTGGGACGCGTTGAGCGCAGCGCTCAAGTTGAGCGAGAAGACCCTCACGGGGACTGGTCTCGGTTTCGTGAACAAGCGCGGTCGCTCCCAGGACGCACTGCGCGCGCGACTCATCTTTCCCATCTTTGATTCCGCGGGGCGGGCCATCGCCGTGGGTGGACGCATCCTGCCGCCCGATCCCAACAGGCCCGTTCGCGAGGACGCCCGGGTCGAGGCGAAGTACAAGAACAGTCCCGAGACGGCGATCTACTCGAAGCGCAAGACCCTGTACGCGCTGAACTGGGCCAAGGACGACATCATCAAGTCCGGCGAGATCATCGTCTGCGAGGGCTACACCGACGTGATCGCGTTCTTCGGCGCCGGCCTGGCCCGAGCGGTGGCCACCTGCGGCACCGCGCTCGGCGAAGATCACTTTCGAACGATGCGGAACTTCGCCACACGAATTGTGCTCGCCTACGACGCCGACAAGGCCGGACAGAGCGCCGCGGCGTCGGTCTACCAGTGGGAGCGCCAGCACGAGGTCGATGTCCTCGTCGCCCGGCTCCCCAAGGGAAGCGATCCCGCGGAGCTCGCTCAGAAGGACCCCGACGCATTGCGTCAGGCCGTAGCGAACGCGGTCCCCTTTCTCCAGTTTCGCTTGGATCGGGTGCTCGACGCGGCGAATCTGGCGACCGCGGAGGGCCGGGTTCGAGCGGCGGAAGCGGCGATGCTGGTGCTCGCCGAGCACCCGAGCGAGCTCGTACGTGATCAGTACCTCATGCAGGTCGCCGACCGGTTGCGCCTGGAGCCCTCGGCCCTTCGTCCGCGCGTGGGCGAACTCGCCCGCAACCCGGTGAAACGAGAGATCCCCAACGAGCCCCCGCCGGAAGGGCCTGCGCGGCGAAGGGTTTCGAGCGGTTCAATGCCACGACCCGGTCTGGAAGCTCTTCGTCTCTATCTCCACTTTCCCCGCGAGGCGAAGGAACGATTCATTGCCCAGTACTTCGTCAACGAAACCCAGCGCGAGATCTTCGAGGGCCTCGCCACCGGGGCGCCCGTGTCAGAGGTCGTCGACGCGCTCGAGCGCCGAGGGGAGGAGGACGCGGCAGGCGTGCTCAGCCAATTGGTGGTCGACGAGCTCGACCGCGAGTACACCTCGGACGACGTGACCGCCGTGGTGTCCCAACTGCTGCGTCGCGCCGTGAGCGAGGAGCTCAAGAACGTCGAGCGCGAACTGCGAGGCGGCACGCTGAGCCCCGACGTGGCGATGGCCACGATTCGCGACGTCAAGGAGCGCGTGTCGATGCTCGAGACCCCCCACGGCGAACTCGCCGAGAAGGATCTACGGAGCTGGCTGCTGACACGACGCGCTGGCGACACTCCGTGAACCAATCACCTCACGGAGTAATCGGCGGCCTCGAGATGCTGGCGCCCCTGGACGTTGACGAAGAGCGCCGCCTCTATCCCGTAATCCAGCGTGGCCGCGAGGCGGCCGTGGCGTTGGCGGACGAGAACTTGGTCGATGTCGTCGCCCGCCGTCGCCTCCTGCGCCAGCGCCAGGCCGGCCAGGAAGCTGAGTCGCTGCTGCTGCGCGCCACGTGTGGACTGGTGCGCATTCGCGTGCTCGAGCGAGGCTATCGATTCGGCAACGAGGACCTGGAGGCGGCGGGCATCGAGGGCCTCGTCAACGCGCTACGCCGCTTCGATCCCGATAAGGGCACGAGGTTCTCGACCTACGCGAACTACTGGATCATGAAATTGGTGAATCAGGCGATTCAACAGCAGGTGGGCCTCAGCGATACGGAGATGCGCCTCATCCTGCAACTGCAGAAGTTGGAGAGAGCCAACCCCGCGAAGAGGTTCACCAAGCGAGAAGTGGCCCAAGCGCTCAGCATCTCTCCAACAAAGGCCACCGAAGCCATTCAGATGAGCCGTGAACTCACATCGCGTCGCTTTGAGTCGTCTGATTTCGAAAACGTTGCGGACGTGAACCAACCAGCTGATCTCGGTGACGCGCCGTCGTGGGTTATCGACGAGTTGCGTCGCATCTGCGGGAAGGACTTCGATTCCTTCTGGCAGTTCACCTTTCGCACCATGTCCGTGGAGGAGATCGCCCGAGCCCAGGGCATTTCTCGCCAGGGAATGTCGAAACGAATTGAGCGGTGCCGACGTGCGGTGCGCGAAAGTCCTGAAGCGGCGAGGCTGCAGGAGTGGTTCGACCGGCAGTAGCGTCGGGCGACGAGTGCTAATGTTTCCTTGCCCTCGGGTGCATTCCCAGATAGCTCAATTGGCAGAGCAAGCGACTGTTAATCGCTAGGTTGCAGGTTCGAGTCCTGCTCTGGGAGCCACTGCTCTGTTTTGTCTCGGTTGATCCATGACAAATGAGCTTCGACACGTATCTTGTAGAGCGTCGATTCATGCCTGATGGATGTCGAAGAGTTGCGTGACACCGTGTCGCCAGTCCTGAGTCTGCGCTGGCCGGACGCCGACACTTGGACGGTCCGTGATGGAATGAAGTCCAAGCTTCACGCGACGTCGCGCAGTGATTCGTCCTCGTGATGAACCTGTTTGAGAACCACCGACTGTTGCTCGCTCGAACGTACGCGGCGATCACGCTTGACCATCATCAGCAACGCCAGCATTAACGTGATCAGGCCACCCGCCGTGAGAGCGAATCCCACGAAGTAGAACGACACCTGATTTATGCAACTCGTGCTCGCGCCAGCCAGGGAGTTGGTCTTCACCGCGCAGACCGCGTCCAGGGTGTGCACTCTCGTGATCACCCAAATGCCGACCGCCAGCGCCGCCAGACTGAGGAGTATTGTCGCCCCTCTGAACACAGTTCCACCATATGGTTGGGATGGTCGACTCACCGTTCTTTCGTTGCTGGGGGCAGCGGGTTTTGACGGTCTCTTCGCCGTGGGACGGAATGTCCGCCGGCAGTCTCGTGGGGTCGGCCGCAACTGCGTTTGAGTGCGCCACATCGCGCGAGCGGCAAGAAACGGGCACGGGCGTTGCTGGACAGTTGAGTCGATCGTCTCGCCTCTCGCCTAAGCGGCTCGACAGCCCCAATCCGAGAGCGCGAGTCTCCTCGGGGCTACTCTGGCCGAACTGTCCCCTAAGGAGGCGATGTGTCGTACGATCCGCAAGCTGATACCCGTCTCGACCCCCGCGTTAGACAGCTGCTCAGTCTGCTGCCGACCGGTGAAGCGACTGACGTGCAAGACCGCGAAGAGATGCTTGTCGAAGTTACGACGCCCGAGGCGCTCGAGAGTCTGGCCGCAACCGTCGCGATGACGGATTTGTGTGACAGCGAGGAGATCGCTCCGTCGGCGGGCCTGCGCTTCAGCACTGAAGACATTGTCTCTGCGCCCGACGGCAACACCATCAAGCTGCAGATCATTCGACCGGACAACGACGAGATCGTGGCCTGCGTGTGTTACCTCCACGGCGGGGGCATGGCCACGTTGTCGAGTTTCTACGGGAACTACCGGGCCTGGGCGAGGATCATCGCCGCCAACGGTGTCGCGGTGGTGCTGGTGGAGTTTCGAAACGCAATACTCGCGTCGGCGGTGCCCGAAGTGGCGCCCTATCCTGGCGGGCTCAACGACTGCGTTTCGGGTCTCAAGTGGACGCACGCCAACGCTGCGACGCTGGGAATTGATCCGACGCGAATAGTCGTAGCCGGAGAGAGTGGCGGCGGCAACCTCACGCTGGCCACTGGACTGAAGCTGAAGCGCGAAGGCGATCTCGGCCTGGTGAAGGGACTTTACGCCCTGTGCCCCTACATCAACGGAATGTGGCCGGACGACCGGTTTCCTTCTTCAATGGAGAACAACGGAATCTTTATTGACGTCGCGAGTAATCGCGGTGCCGTGGGATACGGCATCGACGCCTACGACACCCAGGATCCTCTGGCTTGGCCGGGATTCGCGACCAAAGAGGATGTCGCCGGTTTTCCTCCCACGGTCATCAGCGTCAACGAATGTGATCCACTTCGAGATGAGGGTATTGCTTTTTACCGGCTGCTGCTTTCCGCTGGAGTCGCTGCTCGAGGTCGTCAGGTGCTCGGGACGATGCACGCGACTGAGATGATCCCTATCCTCTGTCCCGATATCAGTCACGACACGGCTCGAGACCTGGCGGCGTTCGCCAAGGCCTAGATGACGCCAGACTTCACGCGCAGGTGACGAACAACAATTGCGGCGCCGAGTCGGTTAACGATCGCAACGTGGGTAACGGCTGACTTGCGCGAGTCGTCTAGTAGGACTTCGACACGAGTTGAGGCTGCGGGTACCTGAACACGGGCCGCATTGTTGCGACGAGATCACACGACTCTCCTGCAGTTCGAACGGGTATCAGAGCTCCAGGTGCTTTTCGAACTGCCTGGGAACCTTGGAGGACTCTGCTTCTCGAGATCGGGATGCCCGTAGGGAGACATCTGAAGAAGGAGTCAATCGATTGCTCCTGCTACCTTGTGTAGGTTGTAAGTCGATTCGTGGGAACTACCTAGGTCTCAGTACTTCCAAGGGCCGTAGCTCAGTGGTTAGAGCAGGGGACTCATAATCCCTCGGTCGTGGGTTCGATCCCCACCGGCCCTACCGATAGCGGCATTCACGGACTTACTCGACGCCACGTGCGCGAGTAGCGTCACCTCAACGGCGCTGAATCTGTAGAACCAGCATTGGCTAGAACGTTTCCACAAGGAGGTGAACATGACTTACGTGACGAAGAATCGATCATTTTTCCTTGCGTCACTGTTCGCACTGGTCATCATTGTGGCAAGTGTGTCATCGGTCATTACCTGGTCGCTCACGAATCAATCAAGCGTCAAGACGACGCTCAAAAGTGTTCATCCTTGTTCGGGTAATTCGCTATCCGCGTTCGAACAGCATCAAAGCGCCGGAGGTTCGATGTACGTCAGTGTCATATTCCTCAATAACTCGAAGACGGACTGTTCGCTGGTCGGTTTCCCAATCGTCAGCCTTTACAACGCCGGAGGGTTTCCGATGATTCATGAGTCGCAGAGGAATTCTTCGTGGATCTCGTCGCGAAGAGTGATTGTGTCGAGCGGAGGCGTAGCGGGATTCGTCATACAGTTTGCCGACGGTGCGGTCCCCTGGGTCGACCCACCACAGGGTTGCCGTGCGGCCACGTCGATGGAAGTGAAGTTGCCAAATGTCCTTCAGTATGACCTGCCGTTCATGACTTACTTTTCCATGCCTTTAGCTCCTTGTGATGGTGGAGGATTTGAGGTAACTGCGATTCAAAAGGGCGAACCACTTCCATGAACTGAACGGAAGTGGAATCTAGGGACTCAATCCACTTATTTCAAGATGGCTGTGGACAGGAGCGACTAACCAAAAAATCCCACGTTTCATCCCACATACCGAACCGACGCCAGCGGACCAATCCGACACCACCGGACAAGTTTTCTTTCGAATCCGGATGAATCCGACACCACCGGACCATTCCGACTATTTGCAGCCACCTCATAATCCCTCGGTCGTGGGTTCGATCCCCACCGACCCTACTTTAAAAAACACCTGATAAGACCTAATTTGTGGTTTAATAGAGAAGCAATTTCTCTAGTTATGACTTGAGATAGTTTTAATTAGTTCCAGTTATAACTAGAGAATATAACTTGAAATCTCTAGTCATAACTGGAATAATGTGTCTATGCCCACACAGAACAGAACTCAAGCGCGTCGTCAACTGGATAAGCGATTCACGAACCTGAGACTGCTAACTGAAGAACCTCGACCACACCAGGGCTGGATACGAGCCATCCGCGAAGCACTCGGAATGTCAAGTACGGAACTTGCGGCACGAATGGGCGTCGTCCATCAGGCAATTCGAGAGTACGAAAATAGTGAAATTCACGAGACCATCAAACTCGAGACGTTGCGGCGAATAGGCGAGGCTCTCGACTGTCAAGTCATTTACGCACTCGTCCCGCGCACCACGCTCGAAGAAGCCGTCGAGTCCCAAGCGCTACGCAAGGCCGCAAAGAAATTGGCTCGGGTGTCTCACCACAGCCGGCTCGAAGATCAAGAAATTGGAGTTGCCGATGCTGCAGTGCAAATCGACGATATGGCGAAGAAGCTGATTGATCGGCGAGGCCTCTGGACGGATACCGACGACTTCCAATGACGTTCGAGATCCTTCCGATTGGCGATGGCCATACTGCACTGAGTGACGAAGATGCGGAAGGTCTGATCCCCACCTATGTTTCTACGAGAGGTGAGCTGTTTGAAGCGGAGCAGAGGAACATCGCTGATGCACTCTTGCGAGTTGCGCCCACCATCGATCGCTTGCTCGATGACAGTTACCTAAGAAGGCTACACAAATCCATGTTCGATCAAGTGTGGAGGTGGGCGGGTACGTATCGAGTTCGTGAAACCAATATCGGAATCGACCCAAAGGAAATCTCGACAGCCGTTCGGAATCTCGTTGACGATGCTCGGACTTGGATTGACTTGAGCGTAGATCCGGATGACGTTGCCGTTCGATTTCACCACCGGTTGGTCTCGATACACGCATTTCCCAATGGCAATGGAAGACACGGAAGAATATATGCGGATTATCTCGTCCAGGGCATTGGAAGTGCTCCGTTTACGTGGGGGTTCCACCTCGGATTGGAGACGGATCAATTACGTGCCCGGTACCTCAGGGCATTGAGGAATGCCGACCGTGAGGACTACGACGAACTCCTAGTATTTGCCCGCAGCTGATCGCTCAAATTGATGGGCGATCAGCTCATAACCAATTCGAAACCTGTGGCAGAAAATCCCACGGAAAATCCCACATACCATTCCAACTTCACGAGACGAGACCGACATCACAGGACGCGTGAGTCCAAGAAATCAAGACGATTCCGACATGACGCGACCAATCCAACAGATTCCAGCCACCTCATAATCCCTCGGTCGTGGGTTCGATCCCCACCGGCCCTACCAACAAAACTTTATGGAGCCAGCCGAGGATCGTCTCAAGGGCCTCGGGGTCGAGAAGAGTGCCGTTCTCGTTGTAGCCATTGCCAGGTGCCGCTGCCACCTCGACGGGGGTGCGAATGTCCTCCTTGAAGACGTGGTTGGAGTTCGCCGGGTAGGCGAAGGTGACGTTGTCCTTCCCGATAGCGGCTCGCTCAAGGGGTCCCCCATCGAGGGCGGCGTCGATCTGGAGATCCTTGCGGCCGATCAGGACGAGAGTGGGGATCTCCACCTCGCGCAAGGAATCGGTGGCGTCCTCGGCCCACAACTCTCGGGCCAGCGGTAGGTTGGCCGGCGCCTCGAAGCTGGCGAGCACCATCTTCACGCTGTCGGGAAGTTTCAGGTCAATGTTCATGGGCTGCCCGGCCTCATAGCGCGCGGCTGCTGCCTCCACCTCGGGCATGAGTTCGGCACCCCCGGGCACCCGCGTCGCCTGCATTGCGAGCTGGGTCAAGAGGACCTCGCCAACGGGGCGTCCGGGAGGTGCGGCGAGCACGATGCCGACGAAGGGCACGACCTGGTGGCTGGTGGCGTAATGGAGTACGTGAAGTGTCCCCTCGCTGTTGCCGAGCCCGGCGATTCGCGTGCCGTCGATCGAGCCGTTTCCGACCAGGACACCGACAGCCGCGACGAGCTCCTCAAGGTGCGAGCGCATGCTGAACTTGCCGAACAGAATTCGGGCGTTCTCGGTCGCGTCAGGGCCCGAGGCCCGCTTGTCGTAGCGGAGCGACGCGAGGCCGGCCTTCGCAAACGCCTCGGCAAAGAGTCGGCCGCTACCGTTGGTGCCGGGTAGCAGCGGGGAGCACCAGTCGCGGTCGGTGGGCCCGCTGCCAGCGACCAATACGACGCCCGGAAATGGACCGTCGCCGACAGGAAGAGTGAGCGTTCCACGCATGATGATGTCATCCAGACGCCAAGTGACTTCGCATGAGTTCGTCATGAAACTCACAATAGGTGCGGCGCGTTGGAACGAACCCGACTTAGCGCGTCGTCGAAGCCCTTCGTCTGCCGCTTCCGGCGAAGGAGTCCCACGTTTCATCCCACATACCAAACCGACACCACTGGACAAATCCGACACCACCGGACAAAGTCTTCAGACATTTTCGGACCAATCCGACGCCGCCGGACGAGTCCGACCGTTTGCTCCCACCTCATAATCCCTCGGTCGTGGGTTCGATCCCCACCGGCCCTACCAGTTGCGCTTGACCCCGTTGGGTGTGGTGGGAGTGATGTTCTTCATAAATCTTCCCCTCGTTCGTTCTAGATTCTTGACCTTTGCCATCAAAACCATCAAGCGACTTTCTTAACAATGTGACATCACGTGAGTGAATCAGGTCCTGGCACTATACGAGGAATACCTTCCGTAGCAACCCGCTTCCCGGTTTTCACGCAATCCTGGAGAACCTCTTGCGACCTGCGTACTGAGACCCCGAGGGTGCCGAAGTTTTGTGCTCGACCTCACGAGTTTCACAACTCTCGGTACCGCCGCGAGAGGACTCGGGGCCCACTCGGGATGTTCCAGCCATCGTCCGACGTCGCAATGGTCCGAACGAGAGGATTGGTCCAGTCTTTGGTGCGTCCGCGTTCGCCTGAAACAAGGGACTTCCCCACTACGCAATACCACGTCAATCGCGGGTGAGCCTCACGCGGGAAACGTCGCGAACGAGGTCTCGATATCCATATCTCTAACTGCGCCGTTGCTACGGAGTGCGGAACTCTATGACCGCGCGACCTGCGTTGTAGAGGGCGCTCGCGACGATGTGGGGATCGCTCAGGTAGCCGCTGACCATTGCGCCGTCGCGCAGCATCACCAGTTCGTCCGCGACCTCCGCGGCGTTCGGGACGTCGATCTCATCCAGTAGCTCCTCGATGGTGTGCTTGAACCAGCGGCGGTGAGCGTCCACAACCTGGCGTATACGGTGTCGCGGGTCGGGGTACTCAGCGGCGGCGTTAATGAACGGACAGCCCCGGAAGCCCGGACTGCAGCTCTCGGCTCCGATGGACTCGGCGATGATGCGAAACACACTTGGAACATCGTCGCCCGCCGCTTGGCGCACTGCGAGGATGGCGCTGCGCTCCCACTCGGCTCGTCGTTCCAGGTAAGCCACGATCAGGTCGTCCTTCGAAGGGAAATGACGGTAGAAGGTGACCTTGGTTATTCCCACTTGGGCGATGATCTTCTCTGCACTGACCGCACGCAGGCCCTGCGCATAGAAGAGTCGGGTCGCCGCGTCGATGATGCGCTCGCGCATTGGGACCTTGTCAACTGGCGGCGACTTCTCACCCGTGGTCGCAGTCACATCCGTCTTCGTCATCTCGTCATCACCCCGCCTCACTTCATTTTGCCTCACGTCTCGATCTTCGACTTGCGTTTTTCCAAGAGTTGTTCTATATTCGTATGTAGAGTTACTAGTCAGTCTACCTGGAGGTCAACGTGACCAAGTCCCCGATTCCTGTTGTTTTTATCCATGGCCTGTGGATCCACTCGGATGCCTGGCAAGAATGGGTCGAGCTCTATCGCGCGGCCGGCTACGACCCGACAGCCCCTGGCTGGCCCGGGGACTCGTCCGATGTCGAGCGGACCCGCAACAACGCCGCCGCCCTCGCGAACAAGGGCATCGACGACATCACCCGCCACTACACCAAGGTCATCGACGGCCTGGCGGCAAAGCCCATCGTGATCGGACATTCCTTTGGTGGTCTCATCGCGCAGAAACTCCTCGGCGAAGGTCGTGCCGCAGCTGCGGTCGCAATCGATCCGGGCCAGATCAAAGGGGTGAGGCCCTTGCCGTTCGCGCAGATCCGCTCTGGTCTGCCGGTCCTGTCCAAGCCCAGCAACAAGAAGAAGGCCGTCTCGCTGACCAAGAAGCAGTTTCGCTACGGCTTCGGCAACGCGCTGGCCGAGGCGGAATCAGCCGAACTCTTCGATAAATGGACCATCCCCGGTCCGGGTCGACCATTGTTCGAGGCGTCCGCCGCCAACTTTAAGAAGACGTCGCCCGCCGCGGTCGACACACGTCGAGACGACCGTGGGCCGCTGCTCATCATCGCCGGCGGTCGAGACCACACCGTCCCCGAGGTAGTGGCCAAAGCTGCTTACAAGTTGTACGCGGACTCGGGCGCGATTACCGACTTCCACGTGTTCCCTGATCGAGGGCACTCACTCGTCCTGGACCACGGTTGGCGTGAGGTGGCCGACGTCACTCTCGATTGGCTCCGCGGCCAAGGGCTCTAACCCGCCCGCTGCACTTCGTACCCCGTATCACACAAACCAGATATGAAAGGAATAGCTATGCAATTCAACTTGAAGATGAGGAAGCGAAGGCTACGTTTAACCTTCGTGAGCCTTGCCGCGGTCACCGCGGTCGCCATACCCAGCGCCGGCGCCACCGCCGGTGCCAGCAGTCATCCCAATGTGACCATTGTGCTCGAACACGGAGCGTGGGCTGACGGGTCCAGCTGGGACGGCGTCGTCACGCGGTTGCAGAACGACGGGTATACCGTCGACGTACCACCGAATCCATTGCGCGGTCCGAACGTCGACTCGGCGTACTTGGCGAGTTACCTCAAGACCGTGTCGGGCCCGATCGTGCTCGTCGGGCACTCTTATGGAGGGTTCGTGATCACCGACGCGGCGACCGGCAATAGCAACGTGAAGGCACTCGTCTACGTCGACGCTTACATTCCCGCTCAGGGCGACACCATCAACAGCATCAACAAGCAGTTCCTCGGAAGTCAGCTCGTGCCGAGCGCACTCTCCTTCGTGCCCTCTGCCGGAGGCGTGGTCGACGTCTACATCAAGCCCGACCAATTTCGGGCAATCTTGGCCAACGACCTCTCGGCCAAGCAAGCCTCGGAACTCGCCGCCACCCAACGTCCGATCGCCGCGTCAGCGCTGACCGAGCCGGCCGGTCCGCCCGCGTGGACCAGCATTCCGAGTTGGGACGTCATCGGCACCCAAGACCACGCAATTTCCGTGGCCGCACAGTTATTCATGGCCAAGCGTGCTCACGCCACTGTCACCGAGATCGACGCCTCTCATTTGTCAATGATCTCCCAGCCTGGCAAGGTCACCGCCGTCATCGAAGCCGCCGTCCAAAAAGTCAATTAGCGGCGAGCAACAACACACTGCCAACGTCCCCAACCAATGGGCACCAGCTATCCGGGCCGGAGAGAATGCCGTCCCGGATAGCTGGTGAAACAGACGCATCAGGGTTGAACTGATCACGATCCAGGTCCGATGGATCAACTAATGAACGACGCCCTCACGAGGGCGCAGATTCCCTTCGCGATTCACAGGCCGGAATGGAATGGCAACAGGTAGTGGCCTCGTCAAGGGCGTCAATGACGTTGCTGGGAGTACCCGGCGCAAAGACCACACACGTGCGAAGGGAGTTGGTGAGTGGGGTACCGGTAACCGTGTCATAGGGCGCCAGTGACTTCAAGAAGGCGAGTACTTTCGGGTCCTTTGAGACGAATGCCACGGGTGGCCACTCCTCGTCGCCAGTGAGAGTCCGGAGGCCGCTGGGATCCCCAATCAGGTTGGCAAAGGCCAAAGCCATTGCGCTGACCTGAGTGTGCAGCTGGCGCGTTGGCGCGTACATCACGGAATCCTCGAGTTAAGTCAGCTCCCAGGCTGCCGTGACGGGTTTGTGAACCGCGCCCTGCCAAAGATCCGACAGGCCGACATTGGCCGAGCAGTACTTTGTGTGATTGGGTGTCCACACCGCCACCACGGCCTTCGCACTTCGAGCGCTGTTCCTGTAGGCGTTGTGGTAAATGCCGAATCCGGTCAACGCCACGATCGCCATCGCCAGCACGACGATCGTGATCCGCCGCAAGTTCAGTGGTCGAGTCATCATCGTTCCACAGTCTGGTGCTTCAACACGGACCTTCCGTCGGTCAGGATTACACTGCCTACCGTCCGACAGCACCCGGTGGGCGCACCTTAGTGGCCGTTGGCATGTTGGACGTTTCGCTGGACCTCTCATCCCACGTTGCATCCCTCAGAACTACGCGACACTACCGGACGAAACCGACACCACCGGAGAACGGATGCAGTCAATCTCGGAGGAATCCGACGCCGTCGGAACACCCCGACCGTTCGCTCCCGCCTCATTATCCCTCGCGCGGGTTCGATCCTCACCGGCCCTACCGACCGTCAGTTTCCGTAGTGGTATCGCGCTTGGAGCACCACGACATCGTCGCCGTCGACCAAATAGACGAGCCGATGCTCCTCATCAATTCTGCGAGACCAACACCCGGCAAGAACATGGCGAAGTGGCTCAGGCTTTCCTATTCCTTCAGATGGGTCACGTGTCGTGGCTTCGAGCAGACGGTTGAGACGCTTGAGCATTGCCTTATCGTTGGCTTGCCAATGGCAGTAGTCCTCCCAGCCCAGAGGAGTGAAAACCAAACGCATTAAGAAAGCGTGTGCGTTGTGCGTTCCCCAGCGTGTGCCTGGGCCAGGCTCTTAAGGAGTCGACGAGCGTTTGCAGGTGAGCGTAGCAACAGGGCAGTTTCATTGAGTGCGTCGTAATCGGCGCGTGACATGAGTACTGCGTCGCCGCGCTTCGATGTGATTTCAATTGGCTCGCGATTCTCATTTACCTGCTCTATAAGTGGGAACAGGTTCTTGCGAGCTTCACTTGCGGTGATGGCCATGCTAACTCCCTTACTAGCCGCTACTTGTACCATTTATTGTACCACATTGATAGGCCATTACTGAAGCACTATCCGGTCAGAACAACGGTGTTTGGTCTCCAGGTCGTCTAATTCACCATCCAGGAAATCCCACGGTTCATCCCACAAACCAAACCTACGCCACCGGCCTTACTTCACTTTTGGAAATTCGTTTGACGATCTCAACTAGAGCGAGTGCCCACGGCCAAGGGAATCGAAGGTCCCCGATTGTCCAGATGGCCATTGTTGTTCCGACTGGTCATTTCGACGTGAGTTTCCGCTGGAACAATGACGTCGACATCGCGCTCGATGGCGTAGGCGTGAATCTGAAGAGTTGACGGCATACTCCTAACGTTGGTTAGGTCGATTGTGACGTCTCCAAGTAGTGAGACAGCCACCAAATCCTTCTCGACGTTCCCTTCTTTGACTCACCTTCCCTTGTGGAGCCAACCACCTTCGAATATTGGTTCGAGGCTGAGCAAGTAGCGATGCGGTACCTTCATTACATCCTCGATACGCAATATCCGCTGACAGCAGACACGTCACAACCATCCCACCGCTCAATTGAGGCAGGGCGGGACGAAGGTCAGGAGGATCCGATAACGACAGTTGGCAAAACCTTTGGGTCGAGAATCAGATTTACTGGACAACCTAATCCCCAGAGTTCATTTCTCACTCGAAAGTCGCTGTCCCGGTCCGGATCCGAAGTGAAATGACGAAGCGGTGACTCTTGATCTGCAGAGCCCTGATGCTCGGTGCGGCTGATTGCCTGTAAGACCACTTCTTGAGTGTCAGATAGTGGAACTCGGCGCTGCTTGTCTTGCCATGAGTGAAGGCAGGGGATCGCGAGTTCGGTCTGTGGGCCTGAAAGTAAGAACCGGCACGCCGCGGGGACGATCGATCCATTCCCCATGGGCTCCGCTTGGCAGGGGAAAGAAGTCAACGGCAGCAAAGAAAAGACGCACCCCGACGGCGACCGCCCGCAAGCGAGCGCACTACTACTCAGCTCCCAACGGTAAGTGTGCTCGCGCTGCCCGACACCGAGTCGATGAAGCTAAAGCTGGTTCCATCGATCGGGATCTCAACGATGATCTGGAACTTTGCCGACTTCTCACCCAGCGACTTCAACGTCGCCTTCATGTCCGGCAAGGTGAACGCGATGGATTTCGACGAGACCGACGATGGGGTCACGTCGACGTTGCTGGCCCCGAAGGTCTTGAGCACCACTTTTGTTGCTCCCTGGAAGTACTCACCATTCACCACGATCGGCGTGCCACCTGCGGCGTGCACCGCCGTCGCGCCGGCACTGATCGAAGAGACGACCGGACCTTTGTAGTCATAACGGTCCGCGGAGGAGATCGCGGTGGTCTCGCGTTGACCGCTGATCGTGGCCACGACGACGAGGTCATAGCTCGCGCTCGCGGGGCTGCCGCTCGCATAGGCCGTATTGTTCGGCACGGTGAAGCTGAAGGAGTTGTCGTTGCTGGGACTTATCGGAATGGAGAGCGTGCGCGGAGTCTTACCCGCCGGCGCGCTGGTCGCGACCATGTCCACCTCGGTGGCGTTCGTGAAGCCGACCCCGACCACCTGGACCGAGTCACCGCCGACGAGCGGGCCCTCGGACGGCAGCACCTTGTCGACCTTCAGATTGTCGACCACAAAGGGCTTGCTGTTGGAGTAGATGAGCGAGCCGAACGCCTGCGTGACGTTAACGCGCACGTACATGTCGAGGGTCATCTGCGCCGCCTGCGCCGAGGCGCCCGCCGACGCGGGCGGAAAGAATTTCTGGAGGTCGGGGGAGGTGAACCGAATCTCATGGTCGGAGACCACCGTGGCGGACGCCGAAACGATCGTCGAGCTACCCGCCAGTTGGAAATCGACTGCGCTCGCGCCCTCGAAGTAGGAACCCTTGACGACGACCGACTGACCACCACCGACAGCGATCTCGCTCGGCGTGGTCGTCCCGACGACCGGCGCGGAGATCGCGTAGTCCGCCGGCGCCGACACGAACTGGCCTTGGGCGTCGCGGGGGACGACCTGCAGCGCGAGCTGCGAGATGGGACTGCCCGCCGCGGTCGCTGCATTATCGGCGTCGTGCAGCGCGGCGGTGAGGTCCGGCGCGGTGAAAGAGAAACCAGAGCCGGAGGCCCCGTTCACCGGCACCGACGCGAGGACCTTCCCGTCGGCGTCAGTGATGTTCGCGGTTACCGCACTGTCCAGTCCACTGCCGGTCACCTGGACGATGACGCCACCAGCCGCGGGACCCGTGCCGGGCGACGTGTTCACTGAGCTCGGCCGCCGGGCGCTGAAACTGCGCATGCCGGCGAAGCCGTCAGGGTTCAACAAGGTGCCGGGCACGGTCTTGGCGTCGATCGAGCCCGACGCCGTGTTGCCCTTTACTGTGCCGGTCCACGACGCGGTGTACGTCGCGTTGCGATCGTCCGGTCCGGTCCCGCCGATTCCGGTTCGCTCCAAGGAGAAGGAGAAGCGGTCGCCGGTCACCTGACCGTCGTGCAATTGGAACGGCTCCGCAAACGCCCCCGTGGCATCGGCGGGAGGCGTGATCACACCAGAGAACTTGCCGGTGGAGGCGTTCTCATCGGAGACGTCGAGAGTCGCGGTCTCGTCCGGTTTCGCGGGGTCGGTGACCGTCCACCCTCCGGTGAAGTCGACGTTGCCCGCGCCACCGCTCGCCAGTGCCGAGAGGTGCAGTGATCGCAGCGTCGAGACCGGCTGCGCGGCCGACGCCGTGTCAGGAGGGGTCAAGGAAACAACCGCGGAGGCGAGCATGAGCAACGAAGCCGTGACCGCGGTGGTGCGTGTGAGCAACCGAGTGACCATTTCGGGATAGTAGCCGTAAATGCTGCGAAACGTGAGGTTCGCGGGACACCACTTGGCGCCAATCTGTTTACAAACTACTCCCCGCCACAGAGCCATTGCCGATTCGCGTCATAGGTGGCCAAATCGCCCAGTCATTGTGCGTTTTCGAGGTTCTAGACATATCCCGAGACCGACTCTCCAGTTTGTGATTGCGGTGGTGGGTCCTGTCATACGAATCAAGCCTGTTCCAGGCGAGGTGAGTGCCGCATCCGGCATTGGTGCACTGAGTGTCTGGGATCAGACGCCGGGCGGAGTCGCTTCGGTGGGGACGTGGTGGAAGAATCTGTCCCACTTTCGGCGAACTCGGGACCCAATGGGGCGCGGCAAATGAGTGCGGGTTCACGTCGGGCCGATGACACCGGGTCGTTCGATGCTGGCTCTTCTTGCGTGGGATCAACTGTGAGGACCGGTAACTACCGCGCAACAGAAGTGTGGCCACGTCCAATGCGCTTACAGATCCGTGTGACGCCGATGGGCTGAGGCGAGACCACATCCTGTAACGCTGTTACAACCAAGCAGTGGTTTTCTTTTTTTGGCACGAATAGAACGCGACCGAGCGGATTATGTCATGTAATTGTGACGATGTTGATAACTCAATGGCCATATGAGGCGACAATGGAAGAGCGATTCACGTCCCTAGGGACTTCGATCGACGAGGTCAGTAGTTGATTTCGAACATCAAGTGACATGTGCGGAATAGGTCTTCGCGTGCGCATCGCTTTCCGAAGGGCAGGAGCGGTTGAATCATGGTTGATAGATCTACAACAAATAGGGTGGTCAAGAATAGAGTCGATGGTTTAGTGACGTCCACCCCTCCTCGTCAGAATCTTGGCGCGCGCCCAACTATCACTCATAGTCCGTAATGACGATTGCGGGATCCCCCAATGTGGCTGCGCCGGCAAAGGTACATCGCTATCTTCGACGTGCGTCGTCCGACCTATTCCAGTTCACTTCGGAATTGGCGGCGATCGTCGTAGTGGTCACGTACGTGACACTGGTCCTCACCGTTCGTCTCCCTTACTTAATCGACTCGGTGTCGTTGTACAGCTGGTTGGAGTGCCTCGTCATCCTGGCGCCGGTGATTCCGATTCTGACTCGCCTGAAGAACTACTCTGCGCTACGTGGNNCTGAGCCTCGCGGGCGTGACCCCGTTCTCGACCTCTACAACTCGTGACGCCGTGCTCGTCCTGTCCTACTTCGCCGTCGCCGTCGCCGTCGCCGTCGTCATGCAACAGTCCTTTGGCCCCCGAGCTATCAGCGTCCGTCTCGACGGGCTCATCGCTGGTCTGGCACTTGCCGCCTTGGCGT
>PLKM01000050.1 GCA_003141095.1 Acidimicrobiaceae bacterium
CGTGCCGCTCGACTTCACGCTGCACGACATCACCCTCGGCGGATGGAGCCGCGTCGAGATAGGCGCGTTCTTTGATCGCTTCGAGATGAGCGCCATGAGGACGCGCTTCGAGAAACTCATGCGTGACGGACTGCTCGGTGCCGCGGCGCCGGGCGAGGCTGCGCCAGCACCCGCCACGCGCGAGCCGGTGTTGAGCCCGGTGAGACGCGAATCCTCACTGGCCGTGGTTGTCGAGAACGTCCAGTCGGTCGTCGTGAGTTACGGGCAAACGAGGGTTGCGGTCTTGGACCCGGCGCGACAGGTCGTCGCCGTCGCGAGCGAACGGGATTTCTTCGAGTTGGCCGGCGACCTGTCGCTCAGCGGTCACGACCTGAAGGAGCTCTTTCGCCACGCCGCCGAGCAGGGTTACGAGCTTCGCGAACCCGCCGACGACACGACGATCATGGCCTTCCTGGTGGATGCGACGAGCGGCCGGTACGAACTCGCGGACGTCGTGCATCGTTTTCTCGGCGAGACGATCAGCACCGCCACGCCCTCGTTGTTCGAAGCAGCGTCCGACGACGACACCCTCATTCGCGACGTGCAGCTGGTGGCTCGCCTGCGAGAGCACTTGCGCGCCGAGATCGTGAAGTGGGAGCTGGGCTTTGTCTACGAGCAGGTGGAACTGCCGTTGGTGGCCGTGCTCGGGCGCATGGAGGCGCGCGGAATCCGAGTCGACGTCGAGATGCTTCGAACCATCGCGGCGGAGTTCACGAAAGAGGCGAACAGCCTCGACGGGCAGATCCAGAAGATCGCGGGGCACGAATTCAAGGTCAACTCTCCCCAACAGCTCCAGACCGTGCTCTTCAACGAGCTCGGGCTCACGCCGGTGAAGAAAATCAAGTCGGGTTTTTCCACTGACGCGTCAAGCCTCGAGGCGATCGAGGACGAGCACAAGATCGTTTCGCTCATCCTTCGTTACCGCGAGGTGGAGAAGCTGCGCAGCACCTACGGTGCGCCGTTGATTGACGCGGTGGCGAGCGACGGGCGCATTCACGCACTGTTCAATCAGACGGTGGCTCGTACGGGGCGGCTCTCCTCGGAAAATCCGAATTTGCACAACATTCCCGTGCGCAGCGTAGAGGGCCGGCGCCTGCGCTACGCCTTCGTGCCGAGCGAAGGCTGGCAGCTGGCGGTGGCGGACTACAACCAGATTGAGCTGCGCATCCTCGCGCACCTCTCCCAGGACTCGGGTCTCTTGATGGCGTTTGCCTCGAATGAGGACGTGCACCGCACCATCGCCGCCTCGGTCTTCGGCGAACCCCTGGAGAAGGTCAGCCACGAGCAGCGCGAGCAGGCCAAGGCCGTCTCGTACGGGCTCGCTTACGGCATGGAGGCCTTCGGGCTCAGCCGCCGCCTCGGCGTGCCCGTCAGCTCGGCGAAGGAGATCATGGACAAGTACTTCGTCGGATTTCCCAGTCTGCGTGCCTATATGGACAACACGATCAAGGAGATCCGAAAGCAGGGCTACTCGCGCACCGAATTCGGGCGAATTCGGCCCTTTCCCGATCTGGCGACCGCGGTGGGACCCCAGCGCCAAGCCGCCGAGCGTCAGGCCATGAACGCCGGCATTCAGGGCCTCGCCGCGGATATCTTCAAATCTGCGCTGGTTCGACTCGACCGTCAGCTCATGGTGGAGAAGCTCGAGGCCCGACTCATCTTGCAGGTTCACGACGAGGTTCTGGTGGAAGCCCCCGCCGGTGAAAGAGAGCGCGTCGAGCAGATCATCCTTGACACCTTGACGAACGCGGCGTCGCTGAGCGTGCCGCTCGAGGTTTCGCTTCATTGGGGCGAGAATTGGGCGGCGGCCAAGGGCTGAATTGCCGGGTGGTAGAGTTTTATCCTGGGTTTACACCGGAGACCCAGACTCCTATTGTCTAGTTGACCCCGGTGTGGTCGTATGAAAGAAGTACGAATGTCGGACGGCACCAGCCTCCTTTCCACCCAGCAAATGGGCACCTTTGACGAAGAGGGCAACTACGTCCCTCGCGTCATCACCGAAGACAACATGGTCGGCACCGACCTCGCCACCCTGGTTGGCGACAGTGTCCTCGAGTTTGAAGACGGTGACCTCGTCACCGGAACGGTCGTGAAGATCGACCACGACGAAGTACTTCTCGACATTGGCTTCAAGTCCGAGGGCGTCATCCCCTCGCGCGAGCTCTCAATCCGCAACGATGTCGATCCCTCGGAGATTGTCTCGATGGGCGAGCGCGTCGAGTGCCTCGTCCTGCAGAAGGAAGACAAGGAGGGGCGTCTCGTCCTCTCCAAGAAGCGTGCGCAGTACGAGAAGGCGTGGAGCAACATCGAAGAGCTCAAGAACCGCGACGAAGTGGTGAAGGGCGTTGTCATCGAAGTGGTCAAGGGCGGCCTTATCGTCGATATCGGTCTTCGAGGCTTCCTGCCCGCGTCGCTCGTCGAACTGCGCCGTGTTCGTGAACTGCAGCCCTACATAGGCAAGACCGTCGAAGCCAAGATCATCGAGCTCGACCGCAACCGCAACAACGTGGTGCTCTCGCGTCGGGCCTGGCTCGAAGAGACCCAAAAAGAACAGCGCGGCGACTTCCTCAACAACCTCAAGCCCGGCGAACGCCGTCACGGCGTCATCTCGTCGGTCGTCAACTTCGGTGCCTTCGTGGATCTGGGCGGCATGGACGGACTCATTCACGTCTCCGAGCTCAGCTGGAAGCACATCGACCACCCCAGCCAAGTCGTTGCCGTGGGCGACGAAGTCGACGTTGAGGTGTTGGACGTGGACTTCTCCAAAGAGCGCATCTCGCTTTCGCTCAAGGCCACTCAGTCCGACCCCTGGCAGGTCTTTGCCGACAGCCACGCCGTGGACCAGTTGGTCTATGGCCGCGTGACCAAGATGGTGCCCTTCGGTGCATTCGTCCAGGTGGGCGAGGGCATTGAGGGCCTCGTGCACATCTCGGAGATGGCGGCCCACCACGTCGAGTCACCCGACCAGGTCGTCACCGCCGGCGAAGAGCTGTGGGTCAAGATCATCGAACTCGATACCGCTCGTCGTCGCATCAGCTTGTCCATCAAGCAGGCGGCCGAGGGTGGCGAAGTATCCGAAGAGTACCGTGAGGCCTTCGGTTCACACGCCTACGACACCGAGGGTAACTACATTGGTGGCATCGAGTACGGCGAGTTCACTCCCGAGACCGAGGCCCAGGCCGCGTGGGCGGAGTACGCCACCGAAGCTGGCACCAAGCCGGCTGAGGATGGATCCGACGAGGCCGTCGAAGAGGGAACCGCCGAGGCCGTCGAAACGGCGCCCGTCGAGACCGTCGAAACGGCTCCAGACGCCGAATAAGGGACTTCACTCGGTAGCCCGTCCTCGGTAGCCATCCGGCTTCGAGGGCGGGCTACTTGCGTGTTATAGAGAGCGGATAGTGACAAGACACCTGGTGTCCAGGAGCTACTTCTTGGGGCTGAGGCTCTTCACTGGCACACTTTTCCGTAGCGTTCGGGCAACGGGTGCGGAATCGGCAGCCACTGGGTGGATTCATGGGACTCGGGGGCTCACCTTCGAGGACCTGCGCGTTCATCGGCGAGTCGGGATCGGCTTCCAGCGCCGCACCGAGGAGAAACTTCGTGTAGGGATGAGCAGGCGCTTCGTAGAGTGCGTCCGCGGGTCCGATCTCGCAGATCTTGCCGAGGTACATCACCGCCACCCGGTCGCTGACGTTCTTCACGACCGCCAGGTCGTGGGCGATGAATAAGAGGGTGAGGCCGTACTCAGCCTTCAGATCCTCGAGCAGGTTGAGAATCTGCGCCTGCACCGACACGTCGAGTGCTGACACCATTTCGTCGCAAATCAGCAACTTCGGGCGCATGGCGAGCGAACGGGCGATCGAGATTCTCTGGCACTGCCCACCCGAGAACTGGCGGGCGTAACGGTTTCCGTAGACCGCCGGGTCAATGCCAACCTTGCTCAGCAGGTCACTGACCAGCACGTCGCGATCGTGGCCGGTGACGGTCTTCCAGCAGTCGAGGGGTTCGGCGACGATGTCTTTCACGCGCCGGCGAGGATTGAGCGAACTGATCGGGTCCTGAAAAATCATCTGCATGCGGGTGCGGATATTTCGAAGCTGGCGCCCGCCCTTCTTCAATCCCGCGAGGTCGGCGCCGTCAAGTTCGATTGAGCCGCTCGAAGGCTCCACAATGCGCATCAGGGCTTTGCCGGTGGTGGACTTGCCACAGCCCGATTCACCGACGAGGCCCAGCGTTTCACCCTCATAGACGTCGAAGCTCACGCCGGCCACCGCGCTCACGGCGTGGCTGCCCTTGCCAAACGTGACCTTGAGGTCGCGGACCTTGAGAAGTGGCTGTCTGGCGTCGGTCATGTGGCCGAATCTCCTCGAGTAGTGGGCAGGGGATTCCAACAGGCAAAGGAGTGTCCGGGCTGGTCGGCCGCCTGCAGCTCCGGGCGCTCTTGGTGGCATTTGTCGGTAGCGTACGAGCAGCGCGGCGCGAAACTGCATCCCTGCGTCAACTTCAAGAGGTTCGGTGGTCGCCCGGGAATGGTGATGAGCCGAGTGTGCGAAGCGTTCGAAACCTTCGGCGAGCTCTCGAGCAGCGCTCGGGTGTAGGGCATGCGGTGGTTGGCAAAGACGTCGCGGGTCGCGCCGATCTCGACGATTCGCCCGGCGTACATGACGACGATCCTTGACGTGCGCGTCGCGACAACTCCCAGGTCGTGGGTTACGAGCACGACGGACATGTGCAGACGTTCCTTGAGCTCATCCAGCAGGTTGAGGATCTGCGCCTGGATCGTTACGTCGAGTCCCGTCGTTGGTTCGTCGGCCATCAAGAGTTTGGGCGAGCAGGCGAGGGCAATGGCGATCACCACGCGCTGGCGCATGCCGCCAGAAAGCTGGCCGGGGTACGCCTTGTAGCGCTGAACGGGGGAGGGGATTCCGACGAGTTCGAGCAGTTCAATGGCCCGAGCCTTCGCATCCTGTTTCGACATGCCGAGGCGCACCCGCAGCGCCTCGTCGATCTGCTTGCCAATACGCATCACCGGATTGAGCGAGGTCATCGGGTCCTGGAAGACCATGGCGACCTCGGTGCCCCAGAGCCTGCGCTTAAAGTCTTCGCTGGCGCCCACCATTTCGTTGCCGTCGAGCAGCACCGAGCCCGTGACGGACACGTTGGTCCGGGGCTGGAGCCCCATGATCGTGCGCGAGAGGACGGTCTTTCCCGAGCCGGACTCGCCAACGATGCCAATGGTCTCGTTACGGCCTAGGTCGAAGGAAATGTTCGCCACGGCCGGAAGCGGCCCCCCAGCCGTTGCGAAGGTCGTGGACAGGTCCTCGACGATGAGGAGCTTCTCGGAGACGTCGGTCACAGTTTTACCTCGGTGACGTCGAAGTGGCTGCGTAGTCGATCACCGATGAAATTGAGACTCAAGAGAAAGAGGCATAGGGCCAGCGACGGGAAAATTGCGAGCCAGGGATTCTGCTGCAGCACGGTGCGGCTCTCGTTGATCATGTTCCCCCACGACGGCGTTGGCGTGGTGACCGAGAGTCCGAGGAAGGCCAGGGTTCCCTCGAGGGCGATGACGGTGGCGATACCGATGAGCAGAAAGGAGATTCCGATGGGCGCGATGTTGGGCAGGAGCTCTTTCATGAGGATTCGCCGGTCCTTGGCACCCTGCACCTTGGCGGCGATGACGTAATCCTTGGTCGCCACCGACAAGGTGGCGGTGCGGATGACGCGGTAGACCAGCGGAACCGACGCGAGGCCGATAACCAGGATGATCTTGAAGACGGATCGGGGTGTCCAAAACGAGAGCACTGCGATGGTGGCGATAATCGCCGGAAACGCCAGAAGTATGTACATGAACGTCGTGAGGATTGTGTCGAATCGACCACGTCGATAGGCGGCCAACATCCCGAGCGGAGCGCCGATTCCAAAGCCAATGACCATGGAACCGAAGCCCACGGCGATCGACACACGCGATCCGTACACGATGCGCGAGAAGATGTCCCGGCCAATGTCGTCAGTGCCAAAGATGTGATGGAGCGACGGTCCGACGTTGATGGCGGAGTAGTTCTGGTACAGGGGGTTCTGCAAGGGCAGCACGTTGGCGAAGATGGCGCCGAAGATGTTGAGCGCTATCCATCCCACGCATAGCCAAAAGAGCGGGCCCAGTGGCTTCTTCTTCTCGGGCCTCTCGACGAGGGCCATTTCCTCAAGTTCCAACATAGTGTTACTCACGGCTAATCCTCGGATCGACGATATTGATGATGAAGTCAAAGAAGAAGTTAATCAGGACCACGCCTACGGAGACCACGAGAACAATCCCCTGGACCAGAAGATAGTCATCAGTGTTGATTGCGGCGATCAGCGTGTAGCCAAGTCCGGGGATGTTGAGCAGGTATTGCACGACGAATCCGCCCGCGAGCAGGCCACCGATGTTGACGCCCGCGGCTCCGAGAAGCGCTACTGACGAGGGGCGAAACGCGTGGCGCCACATGATGCGCCGCTGGCTGAGGCCCTTCGAGCGGGCCATTGTGATGAACTCCTCCTGGAGTGTGGCGATGAGGTCGCTTCGCAGGACTCGAAAGTAGACCACGAAACTTCCTACCGCCAACGTGATCGCTGGCAGCGCCATGCTCTCCAGGTTGCCAATCCAGTCTCCGCGAAGCGACACGTACGAAGACGGGCCCGTGTGGGGGATACCGAGCTTGATCGATACGAACAGCACCAGCAGGATGATGACGATGAAAGATGGCACCGACAGCATGGTGAAGCTCCCGGCGCTGAAGAAACGGTCAATGACTCCATCTGGCTTACGGGCGGATCGCATGGCCATGGGGATGGCTACGGCGAACGCCAAAATCTGGCTGAGAAACATTATTTCGAGGTCAATCGGCAGGGCGTTGCCGATGGTCGTGACCACCGGGGTTTGGGAAATGAATGAGGTCCCGAGGTTTCCGTGAAGGATGTTGCCAATCCACACGAAGTATTGCTCGTAGATCGGTCGGTTCAGACCCAGCAGTTTGAAGAGTTTGGCTTGATTTTCGGGGCTAGCCCCGGGTCCCTCGATGACCGCGGTGATGTTACCGGGCAGCAGGTGAATTAGAAAGAAGCTTCCAACGGAGATGATGAAGACGATGCCAATCAACATCAGTATGCGCCTAATGACGTATCTGAGCACTCTTCCCCCCTCTGAGACTTCTAAGGACAATAGCCAAACTGCGAGCCCCTCAGTGACCATCGAATCGATCGTTGCCGCAATGTCACAGGGCGTGGCTACCGTGGTTGCATGAAACGAATCGCCATTGCTGGCGGAATCGGCGCTGGAAAGACGGCGGCAACTGATCGACTCGCGAGCCTGGGTTTTACGATCATCGACGCCGATGAGGTGGCCCGAGGCGTTACCGACTGCGGATCGCCGGCGTGGCAGGCACTGCGCGACGCGTTTGGCGATGCGGTGCTCAGCGACGACGGGTCGCTGGACAGGGGCTTTATCGCCGAGATCGTCTTTCATGACGTGACCGCACTACGGCGTCTCAATCAAATTACACACGGCCATATTGGAAATGAGATCGCGCGCCAACTGGACGAGGCAAAGGGACCGGCGGCGTTCGTCGCCTTGCCGCTCTTTCGCCCCGAGCATCGCAGCATCTTCCGCTTGGACGAGGCCTGGTCGATCCAGGCATCACCGGAGGTCGCGGTGGCGAGACTGACGAACTTCCGATCGTTCTCAGAGAACGACGCGCGAGCGCGTTTGGCCAGTCAGATGTCGAACGACGAGCGCTCGGCAGTTGTCGACCAGGTGATTTGGAACGACGGAGATTTGCAACAGCTGCACGAGCAGCTCGACGTTCAACTGCATCGGATCGGGTTGCGCGGTGGATAGGTTTCTCGTCGAGTCCCCGTTCAGTCCGTCGGGCGATCAGCCCACGGCCATCGCCACACTCGCCCAGGGAGTGGAGGACGGGCTCCGCTTCCAGACGCTCGAGGGGATTACCGGTAGCGGAAAGACCGCCACCATTGCGTGGCTGGTCGAGCGGGTTCAGCGTCCCACGTTGATTCTCGAACCCAACAAGTCGTTGGCCGCCCAGTTGGCGTCGGAGTTGAAGGAGATGTTGCCCAGCAACCGCGTTGAGTTCTTCGTCTCGTACTACGACTACTACCAACCCGAGGCCTACATTCCGCGCACCGACACCTTCATCGAAAAGGACAGCTCCATCAATGAGGAGATCGACAGGCTTCGTCACGCCGCGACCTCGTCGCTTCTGATTCATCGTGACACCATTGTGGTGGCGTCGGTGTCGTGTATCTACGGGCTCGGATCTCCGGTTGAGTATCGAGAGCGCATGCTGCAATTAGAAGTTGGTCGAAGCTTCGACCAACGGGCACTGCTTCGCCGCCTCGTAGAGATGCAGTACAACCGCAATGAACTGGTGTTGGACCGCGGTGCGTTTCGAATGAAGGGCGACACGCTGGAGATCCAACCGGCGTACAGCAATGAGGCGATTCGCGTCTCGTTCTTCGGTGATGAGGTCGAGGAGATCTCCTTCTTCAGTCCGGTCACGCAAGAGAGTCGTGGACGCGTCAACGAATTCACGCTCTTCGCTGCCTCGCACTACGCCACCAGTGCCGAGACGTTGCAACGGGCCTGTCGTTCGATCGAAGAGGAACTGCAGGTACAGCTGGCAACGTTCCAGGCAGAATCCAAACTTCTCGAGGCGCAACGCCTGCGCTCGCGGACCGAGCACGATCTGGAGATGCTGGAACAGACGGGAATCTGTGCGGGCATCGAGAACTACTCGGCGCACCTGGATGGTCGCAAGCCGGGCGAGCGCCCGTACACGCTGCTCGACTACTTCCCCGAGGATTTCCTCGTGGTCATTGACGAGTCCCACGTGGCGGTGCCGCAGGTGCGAGGCCAGTACGCGGGGGACCGGTCGCGAAAACTGACGCTGGTCGAACACGGCTTTCGACTGCCGAGCGCGATGGACAATCGACCCCTCAACTTCGACGAGTTCATGGAATTGGTGCCCCAGATGGTCTTCGTGTCAGCGACACCGGGGCCCTACGAGATCGAGCACAGCGATCAGATCGCCGAACAGGTCATCCGACCGACGGGGCTCTTGGATCCGGTGGTGACGGTCGTGCCCACGAAGAACCAGATCGACGATCTGCGAGGGCGACTGGACACGACGATCGCTCGCGGTGAGCGCGTGCTCATCACGACCCTGACCAAGCGTATGGCGGAGGACCTCACGAACTTCCTGGCCAAGGCGGGCTATCGGGTGCAGTACCTGCACAGTGACATCGACACTATCCAGCGGATTGAGATACTGCGCTCGCTGCGACTCGGCGAGTTCGACATTTTGGTGGGTATCAATCTCCTGCGCGAGGGCCTGGACCTGCCCGAGGTCTCGATGGTCGCGATCCTTGATGCGGACAAGGAGGGGTTCTTGCGTTCGCGCAGCGCACTTATCCAGACCATCGGACGAGCCGCGAGAAACTCCAACGGCGAAGCGATCCTGTACGCGGATCGAATGACGGACTCGATGCGTGAGGCCATTTCGCTCACGGAACGTCGGCGTCTGCTCCAGAGCGCCTACAACGAAGAGCACGGAATTCAACCCAAAACGGTGATGAAGAACGTGGCCGACATTCTCGGGCGGTTGCGCAGTGAATCGGCTCCCGAACCGACCAACAAGTCCCACGGCATCTCGTCGCTGGAAGGCGTGCTGCCGGACGATCTCAGCATCGAGATCGCTCGAGTGGAGAAAGCGATGCTGGGGGCCGCCGCGGAACTTCGATTCGAGGAGGCTGCGGCGCTGCGCGACTACCTGCACACCTTGCAACGACAGGGACTCGATTCGGTCATCGACGGTCTGGGTATTGACGCGTGACCGGTAGATTCACCCTATGAATAAGACCATCCGCGTGCAGGGGGCGCGCGTGCACAACCTGAAGAACCTTTCGGTCGAGATTCCTCGCGACCAGCTCGTGGTCTTCACCGGCCTTTCGGGTTCGGGCAAGTCCTCACTGGCTTTTGACACTATTTACGCCGAGGGTCAACGCCGTTACGTCGAGAGCCTTTCGGCGTACGCGCGCCAGTTCCTGGGCCAGATGGATAAACCCGACGTCGAGTTCATTGACGGCCTCTCACCCGCAATCTCGATCGACCAGAAGTCCGCGTCAAGAAATCCTCGCTCCACGGTGGGGACAATTACCGAGATTCACGACTATCTGCGGCTGCTCTTCGCGCGAATCGGCGTGCCGCACTGCCACGTCTGCGGCCGGCTGGTCACGCGCCAGACCCCCCAGCAGATCGTTGACCAGATCCTCGGGCGCGAGGACGGCGCGAGGTTCCTCGTCCTCGCGACGGTGGTGGAGGGGCGAAAGGGCGAGTACAGCACCTTATTGAGCGAGTTGGCCGCGCAGGGCTTCTCCCGGGTGCGCGTCGACGGGACTGTGATCGAACTGGCCGACCGGGACGAGGTGGATCTCGCCCGATACGAGCAGCACACCATCGACGTCGTGCTGGACCGACTCACCGTCAAATCGTCGAACCGTCAACGTCTCACTGAGTCGGTCGAAACCGCCCTCAAACTCACGAAGGGTCTCGTCTCGTTCCTATTCCTTGACGGGGACGAACTGGTGCAGTTCTCAGAAAAGATGGCCTGCAGCCACTGCGGCATCAGCTTCACGGAGCTGGCGCCCAGGGACTTCTCGTTCAACTCGCCCTACGGCGCCTGCCCGGTGTGCACCGGGCTCGGCACCCGTTTCGAGGTGGACCCCGGACTCGTCGTCCCTGACGACGAGCTCTCGCTCGCCGACGGGGCGCTCGCGCCCTGGGCGGGACAACGCTTCAAGTACTTCGAGCGTCTGATCGCGGGCATCGCCGC
This sequence comes from Acidimicrobiaceae bacterium, assembly GCA_003141095.1. GTDB lineage: Bacteria > Actinomycetota > Acidimicrobiia > Acidimicrobiales > RAAP-2 > RAAP-2. The sequence continues at coordinate 10,926 of PLKM01000050.1, forward strand.
CATGGGCGAGTTCGACGTGAAGACGCCGTGGAAGAAGCTCCGAGCCAAGGATCGCAAGCTCATTCTGTTCGGTGTGGACCGCAAGACGGTGCCGGTGAAATACCGCAACCGTTACGGGAAGGTCCGCTCCTACGACACGACCTACAACGGCATTGTCGAGTGGCTGGAGCGAAAGCGTAACGAGGCCGACGGTGATTGGTCGCGCGAGCAGGCCGAGCAGTACATGCGTGAAGTCGAGTGCACGACGTGCTTGGGACAACGCCTGAAACCCGAGGTGCTGGCGGTTCGCATCCACGGCAAGAACATCGCCGAGGTGAACTCGATGACCATCGACGAAGCCATCGACTTCTTCCAGAAGTTGAAGCTGTCCAAGCGAGAAGCGACGATCGCGCGCCAGGTCATCAAGGAGATCCTCGCGCGACTGACGTTCCTGATGGACGTCGGTCTCGATTACCTGACGTTGAGCCGGGCATCGGCCACTCTGTCGGGCGGCGAGGCCCAGCGGATCCGCCTGGCGAGCCAAATCGGTAGCTACCTCGTCGGGGTGCTCTACGTCCTGGACGAGCCCTCGATCGGATTGCACCAACGCGACAACCGTCGCCTAATTGCGACCCTGGAGCGACTGCGCGATCTGGGCAACTCCGTCATTGTCGTCGAGCACGACGAAGAGACCATCCGGATGGCCGACTTCATCGTCGACATCGGACCCGGGGCCGGTGAGTTCGGCGGTGAGGTCGTGCACGCCGGGAGTTACGTTGACCTCTTGACGAACAAGCAGTCGCTCACCGGCCAGTACCTTTCCGGCGCGCGCTCGATTGCGACGCCGAAGACTCGGCGCAAGGGCGACGGGAAGAAAGTGACCATTAAGGGCGCGCGCGCCAACAACCTGCAGAACGTGTCGGTCGCGATTCCACTGGGCACGTTCGTCGCGGTGACCGGCGTCTCGGGATCGGGCAAGTCGACGCTGATCAACTCGATCCTGTTGAGCTCGCTCGAGCGCCAGATCAATCGGGCGAAAATCACGGCCGCCGAGCACGACACGATTCTCGGGGTGCAGAACATCGACAAGGTCGTCGCCGTTGACCAGCAGCCGATCGGACGCACGCCCCGGTCCAATCCCGCCACCTACACCGGGGTCTTCGACAAGATTCGCAAGCTCTTCGCCGAGACCCAGGAAGCGAAGGTCCGCGGCTACCAGCAGGGGCGCTTCTCGTTCAACGTGAAGGGCGGTCGCTGCGAGGTCTGCGCGGGCGACGGCACCATCAAGATCGAGATGCACTTCCTCCCCGACGTCTACGTCAACTGTGAGACCTGCGACGGCGCACGCTATAACCGAGAGACGCTCGAAATCAAGTACCGCGGAAAGTCGATCAGCGACGTTCTCAACATGCCGATCTCCCAGGCGCTGGAGTTTTTCGAGCGCCAGCCCTCGATCCTTCGCAACATTCAGAGTTTGGCTGACGTGGGGCTCGGCTACGTGCGTCTGGGCCAGCCCGCGCCGACCCTCTCCGGGGGTGAGGCCCAGCGGGTGAAGCTCGCGACCGAGCTCGCCCGACGGCCAACCGGCCACACGTTTTATGTCTTGGACGAGCCGACCACGGGACTCCACTTCGAGGACGTGAATCGGTTGCTGCAGGTGCTACATCGTTTGGTGGATCAGGGTAATACCGTGCTCGTGATCGAGCACAACCTTGACGTGGTGAAGACGTCGGATTGGGTGATTGACCTCGGTCCCGAAGGAGGACGGCGCGGCGGCCTCATCGTGGGTGAAGGGACGCCCGAGCAGATCGCCAAACTGAAGACCGCCACCGGAACCGTGCTGCGCGACGTGTTGGCGGCCGCCGGCGGCTCGTAGTGCTCACCAAGCCCTCGGGCATCCCTCGCGAAAGTGGCTGCTACCTCTTTCGCAACGAGCACGACACCATCATCTACGTGGGCAAGGCCCTCTCCCTGCAGCAGCGGCTCTCAAACTACTTCCAGCGAAATGACGTCTTGACCTTCAAGACCCAAGCACTGATGGCCGAGGCGACGTCGGTCGAGTGGATCGTGACGCCGAACGAGCTCGACGCGTTGATCCTCGAAAATGAGCTGATCAAGCAGAACCAGCCGCGCTACAACATGCGTCTGAAGGATGACAAGAGTTTCCCCTACGTGGCCATCGACGTGCGCGCGGAGTTTCCCGCGCCCTACATAACTCGAGGCCGGCACGTAAAGGGTGTCCGCTACTTCGGGCCCTTCGTGGACGTTCGCGCGCTACGAGTCACCATCGACGAACTGCTGCAGGCGTTTCCGTTGCGTTCGTGCACGAGGCATAAGTTCAACTACCAAGAGCGCATCGGCCGTCCGTGTCTGCTGTACGACATCGGCAAGTGCTCGGGACCCTGCGTGAAGGCCGTCGATAACGCGCAGTACCAAACACTGGTGCAGTCGTGGGCGCGGTTCTTCGAGGGCGACGTCCGCCANNTCGCCGCCCTCGAGCGCGCCGCGAGCAATCAGAGCGTGGTGCTGGACAATCATTCGAATCTCGACATCATCGCGGTCGACACCGAGGGCGGCCGTGCGGCCGTGGTGCGGTTTCGGGTTCGTTTCGGAAGGATCATCGGTCGAACCGTCCACCTGATCGATCGGTCAATGGACGAGCCCGACTTCGAGATCCTCGAGGGCGTGCTGCCCGACCTTTACAGCGACGCCCAGAGCGTTCCTCCGGTCGTGGTCGTGGCGGACGTCGCGTCGGCGTCGCCGCTGATGCGGGCCTACCTCAATGAACTGCGCACCAAGCACGTCGAGGTCGTGGCGCCGCAACGGGGCCGACGCCGGCGAGTCCTCGAACTCGCGACCAACGACGCGCGAGCGGTCATCAGCCGCGACTCACTGCGTCGTGAGAGCGACCACAACGTGCGCTCGCGCGCCCTGCAGGAGCTGGGCCAGGCCCTTGAGCTCAGTCAGCCGCCGTTTCGTATCGAGTGCTTCGACATGAGCCATCTGCAGGGAACGAACTACGTGGGTTCGATGGTCGTGTTCGAGGACGGCATCGCCAAGAAGGGCGACTACCGGCACTTCAACGTGAAGGAGATTCTCGGCAACGACGACGTGGGCGC
>PLKM01000006.1 GCA_003141095.1 Acidimicrobiaceae bacterium
CGGTCGATGCTCTTTTGAATCAACGTTCGTTGAACGACGTAGCCAATCAAGCCAAAGAGCGGTACCACCACGAGGAAAGACCACACTCCGGGAATATGGAGGTGCGGGGTCAGGAACACCGCGACGTACGCCGCCACCACGGCCATATCGCCGTGGGCCAGATTGATGACCTTCAGCACGCCGAACATCAGCGAGAGGCCGCAGGCGAAGAGCGCGTAGAAGCCCCCGAGGAGGACGCCCTGGACAATGACGTTGAGCCAAATCATTCGCCGACCCCGGGTTGAGGCGTCGCCTTGGCTAATTCGGCTCCGAAATAAGCATGGTCTATCTGTTCGGACGTAAGGTCCGCCGGCACGCCTGTCAACGACGTGCGGCCTTCGAGCAGGCAGTGGACCCTGTTCGCCACCGTGACGCCCTGAGCAACATCTTGTTCGACGATCAAGATGCTGACACCATGCGCCACGATCTCTGGAACCAGGGCATAAATACGTTCAACGATGATGGGCGCGAGTCCCAAGGACAGTTCATCCAAGAGTAGGACCTTGGGATTCGCAACCAAGGCTCTGCCGATCGCCACCGCCTGTTGCTCTCCCCCGGAGAGTTGCCACACGTGTTGTTTTCGACGTTGCGGCATCCAGTCAAAGAGTTCGTAGATGCGCTCGATGCTAAAGGGGCCCTTCTTGGCATGAAAGGCACCAACCTGCAGGTTCTCTTCCAGCGTCATCGAGGAGAAGAGACGGCGGCCCTCGGGCACGAGCGAGATCCCCAGTCCGACCCTTCTGTTGGGCTGCATTTTCACGATGTCGACACCCTGAAATTCAATCGCCCCGCTCGTGGGATGGTGAAGGCCCGCAATGGTGCGTAACAACGTTGACTTTCCGGCTCCGTTGGCGCCGATCATGGTGAGCACCTCACCCTGATTCAGGCTGAAGCTCACATCGTCGATCGCGCAGAGCTGCCCGTGATGGATGGTCAGTCCGCGAACTTCCAGAAGACTCTCACTCATTGGGGTAGAACCTCATTGATAATTTTCCCGCCCAGGTAGACCGCGCGCACTTCCTCCGACGCCAACACCGCTTGCGGATCACCATCGGCGACCACGACGCCACCCGCCAAGCAGAGCAGTCGATCAACGGTTGAGAGCAGCGCTCGCACCACGTGCTCAATCCACACCACCGCGATGCCTTCGTCGCGGAATCCACGGATAATCGCGGTGAGCTCGTTGACCTCCATATCGGTGAGTCCGCCGGCGATCTCGTCGAGGAGCAAGACGCGGGGACTGGTCGCGAGGGCGCGAGCCAACTCCAGACGCTTTCGGTGCAGCAACGTCAGCGACCCGGCTTGTCGATTGGCGAAATCGGCCAGACCCGTGCGTTCGAGGGCCCCGTAGGCCTGCTCATAACTCTTCTGTCCCCGGCTCCGGGCCCCCTGCTGCGCCGCCAGCAACGCATTCTCAAAGACGGTCATATGTTCAAAAGGTCGCGGCACCTGGTACGTTCGTCCGATCCCCGCCCTCGCCCTCTTCGAAGGGCTCAAGTGCAGGAGATTCTGGCCCTCAAAAATAATGTGGCCCGAGTCGGGCCGTACGTCGCCAGAGATCATGGCGAACAGCGACGTCTTTCCGGCGCCGTTGGGACCAACGATGCCTACGGCGTCGCCCGGCTCCAACTGGAAGGTGATCTCCTTGCCAACAACAACTTGACCGAACTTCTTAGAGACACCTTCCAGTTGAAGCAGCGACACGAACGAACCTCTTAGACGTTGGTTGGCTCAAGCGTGCCGTTCAACGGAACGTGCTTGTTCAGCGTGTTGTCGACAACCCACTGCGACCACTTGTACTTGCGATGGCCAACCAGGTCGCTCGAACCGGGCTTCCATTGCACGCCCACGGGCATGACCATGCCGATGCCCTTCGCGGGGCTCGCCAGAAGAGGATTGCTGCTCTTCAGATTCATGTTGATGGGTCCGCACATGCCGTCGTAACTCACCGTCTGCAGCGCCTTCGCGAGGGAGAGCCGGTCGTGGGGATTCTTCACTCTGCGTAAGCCCTCGATGGCGACCTCGAACAACGAGTACGTCGAGCCCATGGACTGGACCCACTGGCCGTGTCCGGCTGACTGATACGCAGCGGCGAACGCGTTCGCGCTCTGGCCGGTCAACGATGATTTGTAAGGAGAGTACGGCGTGAACCATGCGTCCGTCGCAATGTTGTTCGACAAGTCCCCGAGTGCGTACGCATCGGTGGGGAACAACATCACCTTCGCCACGGTCGCCAACTTCGGGTTGTAGTCCTGCTGAGAGGCCTGCGTCCAAAAGGATTGGAAGTCCGGAGGCAGCGGGCAGTTGATGAACAGGTCGCACGCCGCCCCATTCTTCCCACCGGTCTTAAAGGTCGCGATCATTGACGAATAGTCGGATGTGAGGTCGGTGTACGCCCCGCCATCAACGAAGTTGTAGCCCCCCTTCGGGAACATCGCGCCGACGGTTGGACCGAAGGCGGCTCGAAAGGCATTGCCGTCGGCGTCATTGGGGAACATTTCGGCAACATTGGTGTTGCACTTCGTGGTCGCTTGCACCCGTTCCCACATTGGAACGAAGCAACCCGCGAACTGCGGAACCCCGAAGAAGAACATCGAGTTGTACTTCGGGCCCGTGCCGGTGGCGGCACCCTCGGGAGAGATCGTCGCGCCGGTGAATCCTCCCCAGTACGCCTCCCACGGCACCACGGTCGAAACGCAGGGAACCTTGTACTGCTCACAGGTCGTCGCAACTGGAATGGTCGTTTCCGGCGCCGAGCTGACCAAAATCAAGTCCACGCCCGAGTTGATCAACTCCTGGGTTACTTGAACTGCGACGTTGCCCAGCGACTGCGTGTCCTTTTCGGTGATCTCGATCTTGTACTTGGTCTTGCCAATGGTGATCCCCTTCGCGTACAAGCTCGAAGCGCGGATCTCCTTCAAGACAAAGGCGTCAGGTCCGGCGAAGTCGGCCAGTGCGCCGGTCTGAGGCGATACATAGCCAATCTTGATGGTGTCCGACTTCGACGCCGCGTGAGCTACCGAGATATCGGTGAGCGTGGCGAGCGCACCCGACGCCGCCACTACGGCGGCCGCCTGAAGCCCGAGGCGACGCCCGAACTCATAGCCTCCCCATCCGGGAATACCGTCTGGGCTCGTAGGAATATTATTTTCACTCATTTATTGACCCCCCTCAATAATGTTGAGACAGTTTTAACACACTATTACGTTAATTGCAGAACTTATCTTCAAACTTTCTCAGGGAAACGATCCCGCCCCCCAAGGCTCACTTCGACGACACTGATTCCCTCATCGACGCGAGCATCCGTCGAGCAGCGATGCCGCCCCGATCTATTTTTATGCTCACCTCACTGGACTCGGTCGTGCCATTGGCTCGCATTTGCAATATGTTCAGTGCGTCCACGTCTTCCTGCACCACGCTCGTTTGCATCTTCTCGAGAAACCGGTCGGTCTCGTCATCGCCCACACAAAAGTCTCTCGCCAGCGCCCAGAAGTCATAGACCTTGCCATCGCTCGATGGGGTCAGCCCGTAAAGGATCTTCATGTGGAAAGCGTGGTCATCGGTTCCGTCGGGAAGCGGCGGCTGACCAACGGGAGCGATGCGCGCGTGGAGCAAGTAGAAACCCGGCGGCGAATATTCGATATCTTGCCAGCGGTCAACCTTGCCCTCGAGGCCCGTTGTGCGTGAGTAGAAGGGCGGGCAGTCCACCGAGTTCATGTGGCGATAGACGCGAACGACGTTGGCGTCTTCGTCGATCTCCACCTCGATCGGTGTCGTGGCGACCTCCGGGGTTCCGATCGAGCCATTGTGCAGGAACGTCTCGTGCGAAAGATCGGCCAGGTTATCGACGAGCAGGTCAAAAGCCGCGTCAATCTTGGCGACCCCGCCCACCGCTGACCAGTTCTTCGTGTCGACCAGCCACGGGGTGCTCGGAAGCTTCGCGACGTCGGCCTCGCCTCGTCCCATCCATATCCAAACCCAGAGGCCCTGTTGCACGACGGGATACGACCTCACGTCCGCGCGGCTGGGGATGCGGTCCTGACCGGGGACTGCAACGCACGTGCCCGAACAGTCAAAGGTGAATCCGTGATAGCCACACACCAACTGCTCGCCCACGACCGTGCCGAGCGACAGCGGATATCCACGATGCGGGCACCGGTCGGCCAGCGCCACCACCTCGCCCGATTCACTTCGGAAGAGTGCGACGTGCTCGCCGAGGATCTGGCGCGAAAGTGGCTTTGATTCGAGCTCTGAACTAAGTGCTGCGACGTACCAGTGGTCACGTAAGAACATGTGTCCCCTCTTCGAGAAAATATTGATTGCGATCATCCTTTGCTAGAGGCCGATCGCAAGTGGATTGAGCGCAACATAACAAATCTGTGGTAAGCAATCAAGCAACTTTGTACTAGGGGGTTAAAAATGTCGTTTCTTGATGGCGCACCGTGGCAGGCCAATATTTCCTTGGGCGGGTGGCGCCCTGGGGGCGCCGGAGACGCTCCCGTCGTCGAACCGGCGACTGGCCAACAGATCGCCAAGACCGGTCGGGCCAGCGTGGACGACGTCGCCATCGCCGCCGAACTGGCGGTTTCTGCCCAGCGCGAGTGGTCCGCCCTCCCCTTCAGCCAACGGGCGGCGGTCATGCGCAAGGCCGGTCAGCTCTTCTTGGAAAACGCCGACGAACTGTCGGACTGGATTGTTCGAGAGTCCGGAGGAATCGGCCCTAAGGCCGGACTCGAGATTCACATCGCGTCTGAAGAATGTTTCGAGGCGGCCGCCCTTGCGTCACACCCCACTGGTGAGATCCTTCGAAGCGAACAACCACGCCTCAGTTTCTCGCGCCGGGTGCCCGCCGGGGTTGTCGGCGTCATTGCGCCCTTCAACTTCCCGCTCATCCTCTCGATCCGTTCCGTCGCTCCGGCGCTCGCGCTCGGCAACGCCGTTATCTTGAAGCCCGATCCTCGCACCGCACTCTGCGGCGGCGTTGTTCTGGCGCGCGTATTCGAAGAGGCCGGAGTTCCCGCTGGTGTCTTCAGCATGCTGCCCGGAGGAGTCGAGGTCGGCGAAGCGCTCGTCGTCGATCCGAGAGTCCGGGTAATTGCCTTCACCGGTTCCACCGCCGCTGGTCGAATCGTCGGATCCCTCGGCGCCCAGCACCTCAAACGAGTCCACCTCGAACTCGGTGGTAACTCGGCCTTGATCGTGATGGACGACGTGGATCTGGAAAAGGCCGTCTCGGTCGGAGCCTTCGGTTCTTTCATGCACCAAGGTCAGATCTGCATGACCACCGGCCGCCACATCGTCGACGCAAAGATCGCCGGCGACTACGCGGCGCTGTTGGCCGAGCACGCGAACAACCTGCCCGTCGGCGATCCGAAGAGTGGCCAGGTTGCCCTGGGACCGCTCATTGACGCGAAGCAACGTGATCGGGTGCATTCAATGGTGAGCGACTCCGTGAGCGCCGGCGCAACGCTGTTGGCCGGCGGCACCTTCGAAGACCTCTTCTATCGTCCCACGGTGCTCACCAATGTGCCNNGCGTCGGCGAGTCCGTACGGCCTCTCGCTCGGCATCCTCTCGAACGACGGTCTGCGCGCCCTCGAGCTCGCCAGTCGCATTCCGACCGGCGCGATTCACATCAACGACCAGACCGTTGGCGACGAAGCGGTGATACCTTTTGGCGGCACCGGAAACTCGGGCAACGGCTCGCGCATGGGTGGACTGGCGAACCTCGACGCCTACACCGAGACCCAGTGGGTGACGGCCCAGAGCGAACTACCGATCTATCCGTTCTAGAGGCTGTTCAAGTCAACGTAGTTGCGAGCCAGCACGGTCGCTGCCTCGCGCGAATTGATCGCCTGGCGGAGCCGCGCCATCTGCACGCCATTTTCAAAATCGTCCTCGTGGTTCGGATGCAACATCTGGGTCATGTAGGTGGAGAACTCCTCGGCTCGCCACACCCGCTCGAGGCACGTGGACGAGTACGTATCGATCAACCGGGGGTCGTTGCTCCTCAGTTGCGCGAGGAGCGCGTGAAAGAGCTCGCGCACGTCCGCCAGCGCGAGATTCATCCCCTTGGCCCCGGTGGGCGGCACAATGTGGGCCGCGTCGCCCGCGAGGAGCAGTCGCCCGAAGCGCATGGGCTCGACAACGATGCTGCGCATCGCGGTGATGCCGCGCTCGATGATGGGCCCCTGGTTGATCTCGGGCATTTCGTCGGTGGCGAGTCGGGTGTTCAACTCGTCCCAGATGCGCTCATCCGACCACTGGTCCAGGGTCTCTTCCGGGCGCACCCCCAAGTACAGTCGACTCAGGGTCGGAGAACGCAAAGAATAGAGCGCGAAGCCATTCTCGTGGCGACAGTAGATGAGCTCTTCGGTGGCGGGGGCCGCCTCGGCCAAGATCCCCAACCACGAGAATGGATACGTCCGTTCGTAGCGACGCACGACATCCTTGGGGATCGCCTTGTTCGCAACGCCAAACGTGCCGTCGCAACCGGCCACGAACTCACACGAGATGCGAACCTTGCCGTCCACTCCCTCGACCTCCACGCAGGGCCCGTCGGTGGTGAGCCCCTCGACGGCGGTGACCTCGGATTCAAAGAGCAACGGTGCACCCGAGTCGAGGCGCAGAGCGACGAGGTCCTTCACGACTTCTTGTTGCCCGTAGACCGTGATTGGTTTGCCGTCAGCCAGCTCGCTGAGCGGGATCCGGTGCGAGGTGTGGTCGAAGCGAAGCTCGACACCGTGGTGCACGAGGCCTTCGCGCTTCATCCGCTCGCCCGCCCCCGCGTCTTCGATCAGTTTGGCGATCCCGTATTCGATCACGCCCGCTCGAACGCGCTTCTCGATGTACTCGCGACTGCGACGTTCAAGGACGATGTTGTCGATTCCTTCTCGTTGGAGCAAATGCCCCAGGAGCAGGCCCGCGGGACCGGCACCGATGATGACCACCTGCGTACGCAGTTCCTTCACTGACTCCCCTTTTCGTGAGTACCTCTTTTTTGAAATACAACCGCAAAAGACTTTGGATGAACCGGTAATCTCGTGTACTGTTCAGTTAATTAGACCATAACGCAATGAGGCGTCGGCGGCCACTTTAGGTGCTCCGTCGTCAGCTTCCTGGAGGGACCCATGGCTGTAGTTGTTCGAAACACCAGCAGAACAGACCTGGAGCTCGTCGACGCCCTCGGCGAATTCGGCGTCGCCACCATTCACGAGGCCCAAGGGCGCGTGGGACTTCTCGCCGCCCAGCTCCGACCGATCTACCGCCCCGCTCGCATCGCGGGAAACGCGTTGACGTGTGAAGTGGCGCCCGGTGACAACTGGTCACTGCACGTCGCCGTCGAACAAGCCAAACCCGGTGACATTCTCATTGTGAGCCCGACCAGTCCATGCGAAGACGGATATTTCGGAGAACTGCTCGCGACCAGTCTCGTCGCTCACGGGGTGCGCGGACTCGTGATCGAGGCGGGCGTGCGTGACGTGGCTGAACTTACCGCGATGGGCTTTCCGGTATGGTCCAAAGCAATCAGCGCTCAAGGAACGGTCAAGGAGACCCCGGCGAACGTGCAGACACCCATCGTCTGTGGGGGCGTTTATATTCGACCCGGTGACGTCATCGTGGCCGACGACGATGGCGTGGTGGTCGTCAAGCGCGAGGAGGCCGAGCACGTTCGAGCCGCCAGTCAATCTCGAGAAGACAATGAGGCCGAGAAGCGAGCACGACTGGCCTCGGGGGAACTCGGGCTCGACATGTACCAAATGCGAGAGAAGCTCGCGCAACGCGGTCTTCGCTACGTGGACGGCAACGACGCATGAACACCCAGACAGCCGTTCGCTGTTCGGTGATGCGAGGCGGCACGTCCAAGGGACTGTACTTTCGAGCCGAGGACCTTCCCCGCGACGTCGCGACGCGCGACGCGGTCCTGCTCGCCGCCATGGGCTCGCCGGACGTGCGCGAGATCGACGGGATGGGTGGCGGACATCCGCTGACCTCGAAGGTTGCGGTCGTGCGCAGTTCCGCTCGGCCCGACGCTGATGTTGACTACCTCTTTCTCCAGGTCTGGCCCGACCGGGCCGAAGTCTCCGACAATCAAAACTGCGGCAATCTGCTCGCTGGCGTTGGTCCATTCGCGATTGAAGAACAGCTCGTCGCGGCGAGCGAAGGGACGACCGACGTCCGGATCTGGATGGAGAACACGCAGAGTCTTGCCGTGGCCCGGGTCCAGACGCCCGGCGCCCGGGTCCGTTACGACGGGGACACACGTATCGACGGGGTTCCGGGCGGCGCTGCGCCCGTTACCATCGAGTTCCTCGATATCGCGGGTTCCACCTGCGGAAGTCTCTTACCCACCGGCCACCCCGTCGACATCGTTGAGGGGGTTCGGGTGACCTGCATCGATAACGGCATGCCCGTCGTATGCATCAAGGCCGAGGATCTCGGCCTCACCGGGTACGAAGAGCCACTGGATATCGAAGCGAACGCGGCTGTCTGCGACAAGGTGGAACGGATTCGCCTGGCCGTGGGGCCACTCATGAAGCTGGGTGACGTTGCGAACAAGAGCGTGCCAAAGATGACGCTGCTCGCGCCCGCGAAGAGTGGCGGCGCGGTGGCGACTCGCACCTTCATTCCCAAACGGGTGCACGAGGCGATCGGCGTCTTCGGCGCCGTCTCGGTGGCGACTGCCTGCCTGGTACCCGGATCGGTGGCGCACGAGGTATCGGGCTGCTCCAGCACCGGGGCGACGACGACGCTCGACATCGAACACCCCTCGGGATATTTCACTGTATCGATGGACGTCTCGACGCAGGGCGACGGACTCACCGTGGACTTCTGCGCGCTCATGCGCACCGCACGTCTGCTCATGCGTGGCGACGTCTTCATTCCTTCATCAATTTGGAGCACCCATGATCATTGACTGCCACGGTCACTACACCACGGCCCCCGAGCCGCACAATCTCTGGCGGAAACTGCAGGTTGCGGCCTTCAATGCCGGCGAGCCTTGGCCGGACTATCCGGTCATCTCGGACGATGAGATCATCGACACCATCGAGACGAATCAGCTTCGACTGTTGAAAGAGCGCGGGGCCGACATGACCGTGTTCTCGCCTCGCGCCTCGGCCATGGAGCACCACGTCGGCGACGAAGCCGTGAGCGTTGCCTGGTCGCGGGCGTGCAACAACCTCATTAGCCGCGTCGTCTCGCTCTTTCCCGAGACCTTCATCGGGGTCTGCCAACTTCCCCAGTCCCCCGGGGTTCCAATTTCGAACTCAATCGCCGAGCTCGAGCGCTGCGTTCTGGAGCTGGGTTTCGTCGGCCTCAACCTCAACCCCGACCCGAGTGGCGGCCTCTGGAACGGGCTTCCGCTCATCGACCGATCGTGGTATCCGATCTACGAGAAGATGGTGGAGCTCGACGTGCCGGCGATGATTCACGTCTCGGGAAGTTGCAACCCCAATTTCCACGCTACCGGGGCGCACTACATGAACGCCGATACCACGGCGTTCATGCAGCTCTTGCAGGGAGACCTCTTCGCCGACTTCCCCGAACTTCGATTCGTCATCCCTCACGGTGGTGGCGCAGTTCCATACCACTGGGGCCGCTACCGGGGACTCGCCGACATGCTCGACAAGCCCGCCCTCTCACAACACCTCATGAAGAACGTCTTCTTCGACACGTGCGTCTACCATCAACCCGGCATCGACCTCCTCTTTGAAGTCATCAATGTCGACAACATCCTCTTCGGTTCCGAGATGGTCGGGGCCGTGCGAGGTATCGACCCCGAAACCGGCAACTACTTTGACGACACCAAGCGCTACGTCGATGCGGCGGCGATTTCGCCCGCCCAGCGCGAGCAGGTCTTTTCCGGCAACGTCAGACGCGTCTATCCACGTCTGGACGCGGCGTTGAAGGCACGGGGCGCGTAGGCGTGGAAACCTTCAGCATGGACGCCAACTGGCTGTCCTTCCACCCCAACCCGTCCAAGCCAACGTTTGTGCTGCCTCCGGGCTCGGTCGACGCCCACTGCCACGTCTTTGGACCGGGTGGCCAATTTCCCTTCGCCCCGGAGCGTAAGTACACGCCTTGTGATGCGGGCAAGGATCAGCTGTTCGCCCTGCGCGACCTGCTCGGTTTCGAGAAGAACGTAATCGTGCAAGCCACGTGTCACGGCTCTGACAACTCCGCCATGCTCGACGCCCTTCGATGCGCGAACAACCGCGCCCGCGGTGTCGCCACGATCCGACCCGACATCAGCCGTTCGGAACTGGACGAGATGCACGAGGCGGGGGTGCGCGCGGTCCGCTTCAACTACGTCCGGCGTCTCGTGGACCCTGAACCCGATGCCTACTACCACCGGATAGTGGAGAAGATCGCCCCGCTGGGATGGCACATTGTGGTCTACTTCGAGGCGGCCGACCTCGCGGAGCGGTGGAGTTTCTTCACGTCGCTCACCTCGCGCGTGGTGGTTGACCACATGGGCCGCCCCGATGTCTCCAAGCCCGCTGATGGTGCCGACTTCGAGCTCTTCCTTCGTCTCATGCGCGAACACGAGAACTTTTGGACCAAGGTGACGTGTCCCGAACGCCTCACGATCTCCGGCCCTCCGGGCTACGACGACGTTGTTCCCTTTGCTCGTAGAGTCGTCGAGGAGTTCCCCGATCGTGTTCTCTGGGGCACGGACTGGCCGCACCCCAACCTGAAGGGGCACATGCCCGACGACGGCAAGCTCGTTGACTTCATACCTCGAATCGCAAGAACCGAGGAGCAGCAACAGAAGCTCCTCGTCGAGAATCCGACGCGTCTCTATTGGGAAGAAGGTTGACGAATGGTGGATAATTCAGAGTTTGACGACATTCCGGGAACGACAGTGTTCACCGCCGAGCGATCGCATGAAGGTTTTCATCTCAACCAGTTCTGCATGAGTTTGATGAAGCCGCAGAACCGTGAGCGCTTCAAGGTCAACGAACGCGCGTATCTCGACGAGTGGCCAATGACTGAGGCGCAGAAGCAGGCCGTACTCGATCGTGACTATAACGCCATGATGGCCCTCGGGGGCAACGTGTACTTCCTCGCCAAAATCTTTGCCACCGACGGGATCAGCTTTCAAACAGCGGCGGCATCGATGACGGGGATGACGGTGGACGAGTACGCCGCGATGATGCTCGCTGGGGGGCGTTCGCCCGAGGGCGTACGTTCGATCAAGGAAGGACGCTGACCATGGCGCAGATCACTGCCGGCATCACGACCAGCCACGTTCCGGCCATAGGCGCGGCCCTCGACCAAGGCAAGGACGGGACCGACTACTGGGCCCCGGTGTTCGCCGGTTACGACTGGACCAAGGAGTGGATAGCCCGAGAGAAGCCCGACGTGGTTGTCCTGGTGTACAACGACCACGCCTCGGCGTTCTCCCTCGAGATAATCCCGACCTTTGCCATTGGTTGCGCCGACGAGTTCCCCATTGCCGACGAGGGATTCGGTCCGCGACCGGTGCCCACGGTGCTCGGACACCCGGGCCTGGCCTGTCACCTCGCGCAGTCGCTCATCCTCGACGAGTTCGACATGACCGTAATCAACAAGATGGACGTCGACCACGGTCTCACCGTACCGCTCTCACTGATGTTCGCACAGCCCCTCGAGTGGCCCGTCAAGGTCGTCCCCATTGCCGTCAACGTCGTTCAGTACCCGCCCCCCACCGGGGAACGCTGCTACAAACTTGGCCAAGCTCTCCGCCGGGCGATTGAAAGTTACGATGAAGGGCTCAACGTTCAGGTCTGGGGAACCGGTGGCATGAGCCACCAACTGCAGGGGCCACGTGCCGGGCTGATCAATCAGAAGTTTGACAATGCGTTCCTCGACGACATGACCGCGAATCCCGACGCGCTTCGAGCAATCACCCACCTGGAGTACTTGCGTGAAGCGGGTTCGGAGGGCATCGAACTTGTCATGTGGCTCGTGATGCGCGGCGCATTGGGCGACGCGGTGCAAGAGCTTCACCGTTTTTATCATGTCCCGGCGTCCAATACCGCGGTCGGACACCTGGTCTTGAAGCCAACCCCAAAAGAGCAGTAGGGGAACCCATGCGAATCGCCTTAGCCGGTGCCGGCGCCTTTGGCATCAAGCACCTGGACGCCCTCGCACGCATTGACGGTGTGCACGTCGTTTCGATCGTGAGCCGGACCCTCGAGCAAGCTCGGGACGTCGCGAAGAAGTACGGCGCCGAGCAGGCAACCACCGATCTGCGCGACGCCCTCGAGTCGCCTGACGTCGACGCGGTGATTCTCTGCACCCCAACGCAACTGCACGCCGAGCAGTCAATCGCTGCCCTGCGAGCGGGCAAGCACGTACAGGTGGAGATTCCCCTGGCGGACAACTGGAACGACGCTCGCGAGGTCGCCATGACGGCCTTCGAGACCGGTCGCACGTGCATGGTCGGTCATACGCGACGGTTCAATCCATCACACCAGTGGTTGCACAACCGCATCGTCGCCGGCGAACTCTCGATTCAGCAAATGGACGTGCAGACGTACTTCTTTCGACGATCGAATATAAATGCCTTGGGTCAGCCGCGCAGTTGGGTCGACAATCTCCTATGGCACCACGCGGCGCACACCGTTGACCTGTTCGCCTACCAATGCGGCGAACCAATAGCGAAGGCCAATGTCCTCGCGGGCCCCACGCACCCCCAGCTCGGAATTCCCATGGACATGTCAATCCAACTGCAGAGCGAGTCGGGAAAACTCTGCACCCTCTCCTTGAGCTTCAACAACGACGGGCCGCTCGGGACGTTTTTCCGTTATATCTGCGACAACGGCACCTACACTGCCCGCTACGACGATCTCTTCACCGGTCGAGACGAGCAGATCGACGTTTCCAAGGCGGCGGTCTCGATGGACGGCATTGAACTGCAGGACCGCGAGTTCGTCGACGCCCTACGCGAGGGGCGTGAACCGAACTCGTCAATCGCGTCAGTCCTCGGTTGCTACGAGGTGCTCGGAAACTTGCAACTCCAGCTCAACCAGTGACGCTGGACGATCACCACTTCATTGCGACGGAGCACTCGTCAAGTATTCGACGACAACGTCGCCGATCATCCGCCGGTATATCGCTCGTCGACTCGCCTCGACAAGATCTCGACCGAAATTCGCCGCGAAGGTGTAGCGGTTATTGATTCGAAAGAAGCAGAACGAGCTGATCAGCATGTGCACATCGGGCGCGTCGATCTCTCGATGAAACACGCCGTCGGCGCGGCCCCGTTCCAGCACCTGTTCCAGCATCTTGATGATGGGTCGTTCGAGACCGGGGAAGCCACTCGCCGCCATCACGAATTGGGCGTTCTGCATGTTCTCGTGACTGACCAGACGACTGAACGTGGGATTCGCCTCGTGACGGTCGAAGGTGAACTCGGCGAGCAACCGGATCGCGGTCACCGGATCAAGATTGCCCACATCGACGTTCTGCTCAGTGACACGGATATCCTCGTAGGACTTCTGAAGCGTTGCAACGTAGAGGCGCTCCTTCGAGCCGAAGTAGTAGTAAATCATCCGCTTCGTCGTGCGGGTCTGAGCCGCGATCTCGTCGACTCTCGCACCGGCAAATCCCCGTTTCGCGAACTCCTGCGTCGCTACCGAGAGGATCTCAAACTTCGTGCGTTCGGGGTCACGTTGGCGCTGCTCATCTCGGGCGGACTTGGCCTCCTCAATAGTCATGGTGCTCCTCTTTAATAGTCACATTCCGTGTGTTCCCAATGAAGCAACCATTCTGCGCCTCTGTCCGCAAGAATCGCCCGCTCCACACCAATCCTTGGCGATTCGTCACCCGCGACCAGATCACCATCTACCGGCAACAATTAAACAACTAGAACAATAGACAAATTAGCCCACCAGAAGCGGGCACCGACGTTTCCAAGGAGAAAATCGAAAAGAGCCAGAATGCGAAAACCCCCCACCGTGAGGTGGGGGGTTTTCAAGAAATCCCGGCGGCGACCTACTCTCCCAGGGGGGGACCCCCAAGTACCATCGGCGCTGGTGGGCTTGACTGCTGTGTTCGGAATGGGAACAGGTATATCTCCACCGCCATAACCACCGGAAACTTTGCGCCCGACCACTTTCGTGGTCAGAACAGGCGTCAGCCTGCTCTTTGAGCGTCCTAGAACGAGCACGAACATCAAACTCCAAGCCCTCGGCCGATTAGTACCGGTCAGCTGAATGCGTTACCGCACTTACACTTCCGGCCTATCAACGTGGTGATCTCGCCACGGGCCTTACCTGGTTAACCCAGTGAGTGAATTTATCTTGAAACGGGCTTCGCACTTAGATGCTTTCAGCGCTTATCCCACCCGCAGGTCGCAAAACAGCCATGCCCTTGGCAGGACAACTGTCACACGAGAGCTGCGTTCGTCCCGGTCCTCTCGTACTAGGGACAACCTTTCTCAATTCACTTGCGGCTGCATCGGATAGGGACCGAACTGTCTCACGACGTTCTGAACCCAGCTCGCGTACCGCTTTAATGGGCGAACAGCCCAACCCTTGGGACCGGCTTCAGCCCCAGGATGCGACGAGCCGACATCGAGGTGCCAAACCTTCCCGTCGATATGGACTCTTGGGGAAGATAAGCCTGTTATCCCCGGCGTACCTTTTATCCGTTGAGCGACGGCGCTTCCACAAGCAACCGCCGGATCACTATGCCCTACTTTCGTACCTGCTCGACCTGTAAGTCTCGCAGTCAAGCTCTCTTGTGTCATTGCACTCAACAGCTGATTGCCAACCAGCCTGAG
>PLKM01000034.1 GCA_003141095.1 Acidimicrobiaceae bacterium
CGCTGTACATTTGACCTCAATGTTTAAGCGCTCGATGCAGGGATCGGTCAGATGCTGCTGATAGTGCTCGCTCTGGTGTGGGTCGCCATCCTCGTGCCGATCGTGATTCGTCATTTTCGTGAGAATAGGACCGAGCGATCGATCGAGTCTTTTCACGCCGAACACGATGTTTTGAGCCGCCAGGAGTACTCGGTGCCGCCCGCTCATCGTCTTGATGTGCAGGACCGGGAGTTTGCGAAGGCCAGCGACGCTCGCGAACGGCCTCGCTTGACTGTTGTCCACGCGGACGACACGTATCGTTCACTCGAATCGCGCGGTTCGTGGGACGAGTGGAGCGAAGACTACGACTACGAACACGACCAGAGGGCACGGCAGCGCGAGGAGGCGAAGAATCGTTACGCCGCCGCGTACTCGTCGGTGCCCGATCAACGTCTGGCGCAGCACTACGAGGAATCTTCGCGAGTCCACCATTCGATGAAGGTTCGCCGGACAAGGATCTTCCTGGGACTTCTCGCGGGGGGAGCTCTCTTCACGGCGCTGGCGTTCGTGATGGGTTCTTCCATGGTGCAGGATCTGGCACTGGTCTTTTGGCTGGCACTGGTTGGTTTTGTCGCCACCGCCTTGTTTGCCCTGAGCCAAGGGTATCTGCACGAGTCGTCGCTGCCGCTACGCCGTCCCAGCCGAGGCCTCGCTACCATCGAGCCACTTCACCCCAAAATCTACGATGAGTATGACTCCGAGTTCTACGAGCCCGAGGCGGAAGGCCAGTGGCGTCGCGAATCTGCTTCGCACTACGCCTTAGGCTAAAGTTGGTACTCCTTCGGGGGTGTAGCTCAANNGAATCCCATCACCTCCACTCCGACGGTGGGCGGCACGTTTGCCGGTTTTCCCTTCGGTCTTCTCGTGTGGGATGGACCTCCCGGATGGCGCGTTTACAGCCTTACGAGTTCGAGTCCGCCCTTATCAACCAGAATCTCCACCAAGCGCCGAAAGTTGCGAAATCAATGTGTGCGGGCCCAAGTCTTCAGTATCCGTCAATTGACGAGGGATAGATTCTCTGGATGATCGTTCGCTCCGCCGACGCCTCCGACTGCCTAGATGCTCGAGAAGTTGTGCTGTCGTCAGTCGATGCAACGAGCGATACCTACTCCGCTGAACAGATTGAAACGTGGCGACAGAGCTTGTCATCACGGGACTTCGCAATGATTATTGAGGAGACGTCATCATTCGTTGCCGTGGAGAATAATGTCATCATCGGATTTGCGAATCTGATTCCGAGAGGAGAGGGTGGCGGTGAGCTTGATCTGCTGCACGTGAGTCCGGACCATCACCGCATGGGCGTTGGCAAAGCGCTCGTAACTGTGGTCGAAGAACGAGCTTGTGCAGACTCAATGTTTCAGTTATGGGCAGACGCGTCGCTTCTGGCGGCGCCATTGCTGGAGAGCCTTGGCTACGAAGTTGTAGAGCGCTACGTCAAGTCCGTGAACAATGTGACGTTTCAGAATACGTGGCTCTTGAAGGTGCTGAGCGATCAATTCACTTCTGCCCAGAAACGGTAGACCAATGTCTATCGTTTTTTCGTAGAAAATTGACGCAACAACTATTCTGAGTTCGCCTGATGCGATCCTGATTCCGGATGTGGATTCCTGTAGACATTGGGTTGTGGAAGAAAGTGCAACGCCAGAGGTTCCGGTCCTTGACGCCGTTGTCGCGGCATTGGAGAATCTCACCTCATTCGTCTTCGGCCGCCGCCGGATCTATAGCCTTCGTCTCGAAAAGCGCAGCAAGAACTTGGCGGACCCAGGCGCCCGCGCCGGGGCCGTTCACATGTTCAAACATCTCAAGCACNNGAGGAACTATGCAGCCGGAGTTCTCGCCGGTACGCGCTATCACACGCATCCTGACCCTTTTGGGAGGACCGCTATTGACCGATGGTGTGCTGAGGCCAAAGACAAGAAGTGACCATGCATGGCGGTCGGAAAACCGTGCTTCACCGTGTTCGACGGATCCTCTCGAAGAACACGATTCTGAACGGCGAATCCTGCGACCTTTGAGATTCGGTGAACGTTCGCGAGATGATCAAGGAATTGAATAGGGAAGGTTGGTTCCAGGTCCGCCAAGTCGGTAGCCATAGGCAGTTCCAGCACCCTGAAAAGTTGGGTACGGTCACGGTTTCCTGGGGCTCTCGGAGTTGAGCTATCAAAGCCGACCCTCGCTAGCATTGTGAAACAGGCCGGACTTGAGCGGAGGATGCGATGAGCAAGTACGCGGTTGTGATTGAAGACGCGGGTCCAAACTTCTGTGCTTACGTGCCAGATCTACCGGGTTGTGTATCGGCCGGCCTCACCATTGAGGAAGTTACGGCGAACATCCACGAGGCTATTGAGCTGCACATTGAATTGATGATTGAGCAAGGTGAAGATGTGCCCCGACCAACTTCGCAAGTAGTCCTTGTTGAAGTCGCTCCGTAGGGCAGAGCCGCTTCTAGCAAAGGGCGTCAGACCAATGTTGACGGCGTAAGTTTATAACTAGCCCTTGGTGATGAGGCTGCCAATCGACGGCTTGTGGCTATGCCAGTTCAGTGGGTTCGGTGCGTAACCTTGTTCCGATTTTCGTTCGAATTAGGAAAATGAGCACCAAGTTGATGGATGCGATCCAAATCGGAAACGCCACTGCTCCCGAGGACCAGACCTTCACGGTTGCGAGAGTTAGTAGTCCGCTCGCTGCGGCGGTCGCGTAGGCACTGAGCGATTCACTTTGTGGTGCGGTCCACGATTTTGTCAGTGTGGGTATTGACGCAAGAGCGTCAGCAGCAATGAACGCCGTGAGCGCGAAGGTATCGTTGGCGGTCAGGACCCATACGACAAGCCCGAGAGCAGAGGCGACGCCACAGGCAATATCGAATTTCCCGAGACGCCAGACACCGTGAGGACGAAGAAACGATAGGGAAAAAATCAGCAGGTCGCCCAGGCCAATCGCAAAACTCAATATCCACTGGAGACCAACACCTTGACGAATCTCGGCAGTCCCCACCAAGGTGGTTGCGATTCCCCACAGGAGCCAGGACACCCGGTTGGGCTGGACAAGCCCGCGTATGGTGTCTCTGCCGTACGAGAGGTCGCCGACGAACGCGAGAGCGCTGCCGAGATAAACAAAGTTGACGCTCAGCACGGTGCGTAGCCTCTCACAGATGGCGTGAGACAAAGGAACTTCTACGAAAACACGGCAGACAAATGTCTATCGTTTTTTCATAGAAGGCTAGAAAGGGACTGCCTTTCAGAGTGACTAAATGCAGGGATCGGCAACTTGACGCCATTAAGTTTGTATGGCAAAGTAGTTGGTATGACAGACATACCGGAACAGCCTGACGGAGACCTTGCGTACGCCAGCCAACTGCGATGGAGAACTCGAGTGGCGCGCGACGGCAGTTGGTTCGCCCTCGTTGTCTTTGGCCTAATCATCCTGATCGCGATGATCTTTTACCACTATCCGGGTCTCACCGCTTCGTCGCCGGGGTGCCAGACATTCGCCAACGGGTTCGTCTGCACGTCGGTCTCAGTCGTCTCGCGAGGCGTGTTTGGATCGGGTCTGGGATCGTCCACGTCACCGTCAATCAATCACGTGAGCCCGTGGGCGACGACCTATTGGGTGGTGAGCATCTTTACTGGAATTGCTACGGTGGTCGGCTTCTATTGGATGCGGGCGCGTTCGTCGGGAGTTGCCGGGCGTATTTGGCCCTTCGCCACCGTTGGTGTCGGTGTGCTCGTGCTGGCCGTAGCGAGCCGAGGTTGGATCACGTTCAAGATTCCGGGAGACTTCTGGATACGCGGCATGCAGGCTCTTCTGGTCATCGCGATCGGCCTCATTGCGCTCGCGATCACTGAACGAAGTCGGGCCTTCCTGCTCTACGTCGCTGGGTACCTTGGTCTCGCGGTGCTTTCTTGTCTCTATGACGTCAGCAACCTCTTTGTGCGCCTCGGAATAGGTTCAACCTGGAACGGGAATATTGGGGCGTTGCCGAATCTTATTTTGCCAGGTCTGTATCTGCTCATTGGCGGGGTGGTGTTCTACGTCTTGCGCCGCAGCGGTGTGTCGTTCCACATTGCTCGACGAAGGATCAACGATGGTCAGTGAGTCAGAGAATCGAACAACCCAGGAAACGAGCCCGATCGAAGATCTGGATGACACCGTCCACCAGCGAGTGCGACTCGGCATTCTGACTATCGCCAATGAATCACGCAAGGTGGAGTTTCGATTTCTGCAAGAGACTATGGGATTAACAGCAGGCAACCTCTCTCAACATATTCGAGTCTTGGAAGAAGCCGGTCTTATCGATGTTCAGAAAGGGACCGAAGGTCGTCGGCCCCGAACTTGGGTCTCCATCACCAGGGTTGGCAAGGTTGCTCTTCGCCAGGAGATCGCAATCCTGAAGGCGTTGGTCAGTCGCGTCGAAGGTTCTAGGGGTCCTTCGACATAGCTGATGTCACTTGGGTGAAGATGCGGCATACGGATGTGTACAGGTTCTCGTTAGAGAATTGAGTACTTCACGACCGTTGTGAGGTCGTGAAGGTGCGAGAGATTATCCAGGAACTCGAGCGAGCGGGGTGGGTTCAGATTCGTCAAACGGGTAGCCATCGTCACTTCAGGCACGACACCAAGTCTGGTTCCGTGTGCGTCGCCGGCAGTCTGGGCGATGATGTTCCGAAGGGAACTCTCGGTAGCATTGTCAGACAGGCTGGACTCGAAAGGAGACCACGATGACCGAGTTCACCATCGTGATTGAAGACGCCGGCACAAACTTTGCCGCGTACGCGCCTGATGTCCCAGGGTGTATTGCTACCGGCGCAACGGTCGAAGAAGTGACGGTAACCCTCCGCGAGGCTATTGCCGAACATCTTGAGATTCTGCGGGAGATGGGAGAGGAGATCCCGATCCCGCATTCCCGCGCCGGTGTGATCCAGATCGCCTCCTAGCCTTGGCCACTTCTACCAAAACGCGGTAGACGAATGTCTATCGTTTTTGTTAGCGCCATGATTCACAGTGACGGTCAACTCGTTCCAAGCCACCTTGAGTTCGAAAATCAACGTCGATCATGGCGCTCCGCATGCGAAAGATTGGACCCTCCTGTTGGAAAGATGTCACTTGGTGGTTGATATTGTCCAGCGAAGAGTAGATATCGGTGGATAACCGGCCCGCACACTGGGTAAAAGCTTTTGATTTCTCGATTCTCTAGGTCTCACCGCGAAAGTTATGGCAGAGTGTCTTTCGTAGTTCACGTAGCACCTGTCGAAGTCGATTGAACCGCAAGGGGAGATTGGTGGAGAGTGGAGGGGCCTCGCAAGAGGAACAGAAACTCTCACCGGGCAGCGGAGTTCGGTCCGCTGTTCGTAAGACGAATGACGTGAAATGCCTGCCGTCACACGGTGGCCTGTCCGACACGGGTCAACGAGTGGTGTGCCTCGGGAACCCCGAGGGGCTGGTGAGTTTCGACTCCCTGGTCACTCGGGGTTTTCGGCTTTCCTGTTAGAAAAATGACTGTGGCTCGGCGGGCTCAATCAACTCGGGGCCATCGTTGCGCACTGATCCCACGGCGCTGTCGACGCCGTAGTGGCTAAGGGTTCCCGTAGGCGCGGGACGCAGCAGCTGCATTCGTTCGTCGGGGCCGTAGACCTCGACGTCGAGCCAAAGCTCCACGTCCGAAACTCCAAGCACGACGGGCATACGGTCGTGCAGCTCGTCCATGTCCTTGTTCGGGCTCGTCGTGATAACGGTGCAGGTCTGTAGCGGTGGTGCATCACCCGGCGCGCTCGGATCGCGCCACCGTTCGTAGAGGCCAGCCAGGAGCAGCGGCTGTTCATCGACGCGGGTGAAGTAGTACGGCTGCTTCCCACGACCAGCCCGGTGGTCCCACTCGTAGAAGCCGTCGACGGGAAGCACGCACGGCCGTTTCGCGAAGGCGCTACGAAACGAGGGCTTCTCCGCCACTGTCTCACCGCGAGCGTTGAAGAGTCGGTTGGCGATCGACGGATCCTTGGACCAACTGGGGATCAGGCCCCAGCGGTATTGATCGAGGGTGCGCACGCCATCGTTCTCGGTGACGCCGAAGAGCCGACGCTGGGGCCCGATATTCCAACTGGGATGGCCTTCGGGGTCGATTCCCGCCGCGAGTTGGGCGTCGAGAAGTTTCGCGAGGCGAGACGGGGGGCTGAAGAGGGCGACGCGACCGCACATAAACGTCCTTTCTACATTCACGATAAAGGCCATTGGCGCATGTAACCGGGAGTGGCTACTC
>PLKM01000064.1 GCA_003141095.1 Acidimicrobiaceae bacterium
ATCAAGACAATTTCACACGTCGACGACGACAAGCACGAGAAGATTACCCAATGGCTCAAAGACGAACTCCACCAGATCGAACATGGGAGTGATCCGCAGAAGTGACGTTCGCGGCTTCAATCAAGGCAGCCAAGGGTTTATTCTCCAGTCGCATATTGTGCACGTCGGCCCGAAGCTGGTCAGTTATTAATCAATTACTTGTGGTCACCTGGTCACCCACCCGTACCGGTCCAGCCCTGACAACCTTTGCCCTGACACCAACGACGTTGTTGTGCGCTTTACTGACGTGACGAAGAATATCCAGTTGACGATCCAAGGAATCCGGCTGGGGCCTCGTCGTCATCACGCAACGCGTACAACCCTTGAGAATCTCAACTTCGACTTCCCCGAGTCGAAGTCGCTGTCCCGGCTCCATCGATCCAAGAGAATTCGGTGCAACATTAATTACTACATTCGGACGGAAGCGGCGAGCACTCCATTGCAAATCGGGGCGTTCGCGGGCGAGCCGTTCCAGGTCGACGGTTGTCAAGAGATGAAGAGGGCTCTCGTCGACGAATGACCCGATCGGCCCTTCCCACTGGACGAGCGCGGAATCGTCTCTTTCATAGTCTTCGGGACACTCATAGGTTGCGGCCCCGAAGTTGGCTGCGTCTATCAACTTCACCGGCCGTTCCAGCCAGCGCGACAAGCATTCGTCGAGAAACTCTCCCCGGCCGAGTATCTGACCATCCGGCAGCTCGACGACAAGTTCCCCGGATGACAGATTCGCGACTGCACCAAGCAAGCGACCTTCACGCTTGGCGGAAACGACGGTTCCCGATCTAAGGTCAAGGACTCCGAACGATCTGTCGCCACTAACGCCGCCTGACTCGAAGCGGAGTTCGCTACAGGATTCGCCCCGCATTGACTTCACGGGGTATCGCCAGAGAGACCCAACCTGCGCGGAACGAGAACCGTCGTTCATAGACATTCTGGGAATCCTAGCCAACCGGATTTCAGAGCCGAACCCACGACAGCCGCAACCGGGGAGAACCGTCGGGAACTGCTCGAACAATCGTGATCGGGGGACAGGTCGCGATGCGGGTGCGACGTCCAGTGCTTGACGCGGACAGAGCCCTCACGTATTGTCAGCGACGTGAAGGTCAGCGCCGGAATTCGACTCCTTATTATCACGGCAGTGTTCGTGACGCCGGTTGCGCTGTTTGATGGAGTGGTCGCGGCGGCGCCTTCATTGATGCCAGCAGCGGGTACCTGGCAGATTACGTCGGTGCCAGACGATGGCAGCGACATGATCAACGGCACACTAAGGATCACGACCTCGGGCGATGTGGTCGGTGCCCAAGGCACAATGGTTGGACAGGCGCCGCGGGCGTTCGGTACGGGCACGGTAGTGGTCGACGGAGCACAGAAGATCAAGTACTCGGTGTCGACGTACTACTACGTCGGACAGTCCGGCCTACCCGGCGCGCAGGACGGCCGCACCGGCTTGACTGGTCCGTCGGGTGTCGCGGTCAAGCTGACGCATGCTCATAAAGTCTTCAAGGGACTGTTGTCCATTCAATTTGACACACCGACCTATGCGGCGTCCTCGGGCATCGAGGCCTTCGGCTCGGTGCGCTTCGGCTCGTGCGCGCTCCTTTTTTCCATCTCTCCTCCCAGCTGACCACGTCGCTAAGCGGCTCAACGAGGAGTTGTTGCCGAGTTGTCGGATCGAGACGACTCCCGATGGGCGTGGAACACCTGGCACCGCCGGTGTCGCAGTCCGCGGAGCTCGTCTTCGACGGCAACGAGCACTCGCGCGGTGACCTGTCGGGTACGAACATCCCCTGGGGACGCGATGGGTAAAGAGACCCTCGATGTGGCATCCAGTCGTATCGTCGGCGAGATGAAGTTCCCCTTCTCAGATCTCTGGTGCTGGGTGAGGTAATCCCGCCAGTCAATTCAACTGCCAACTCCTAGGTCACCTCGTGTCGTAAAGGTGCGAGTCCAGCGAGACAAATTAGGTGGTCGTTCAACCGAGGCGAAAATGTTTGGTTGCGGAGTTGAGCGGACTTAAGTTCGGTCACCGACGATGACTGGTCCCCCTACGACTACGCCGCACTTCGACGAACTGCCTTCAATCACTTGTCATCAGTACCGATGACGGTGGCGTCAGACCCTGGAAAGTAGAGGTCTTCATGATCGTTATCGTCCCAACGGACGAGATAGGGCGGCTCCCCATTCTCATGGCGAACCTCGAGGACGGTGCAATGACGAACAGGCTGGCCCGCCCTATGAGTACCAACCACGATTCGGTCACCAACCTTTGCGTTCATGACGCCCCCATCTACGAATTGCCTACTTACTGCTTACCTACTGCCTAGATCACCGGTGGCTGCGGCGCTAGGGACGGAAGTCCCAGATGTTTGGATGCGTTGAGCCGAAACAGTTCACAGATCCGAGGTTTCGCGATACTCAAATCCCGAGGTTCCGCATCCGCGATGTGCTTCGTGAGAAGAAGGCTCCGGTCCTCAGAACTGGAGACGAGAGCCATTGAGCGTGCAGTTATCGACGTCAAGATTTGGCGACGGAGTTGCAGTTCGTGTCCATCACTATGAAGTACTTCACCGTTCTCTACCCATGGTCGCGTTACTGCTCTCGAAGGACATCGAAGCTGGTAAGCCAGCACACGAGTTGATGAGGGTGCGACTAAACGAATAGGGCATTTCGGCCCTATCAAAACAGCGCCGTTCTCGGTACAATGATTATGTAGTACCTAGGAAGACTCATAAGGAGGCACCTGGCGAATGGAACCTGATTGCGGTTTATCCTGAGAATGGATAGCAAGGGATTGTACGGAAGTGATTCCGAAAGGCCCAGTTTGTAGTGAAGGCAAGCGGCTCGAGTTTGAGCGTTGCAACGGACAAGAAGCGCGTACGCTTCTCTGGGTGCCATTTCCCGTGTTGGCCATTCACGGAGTACAAGTTAAGTAAAACGCCCGATTCCCATTAATTTTTGGGACGGGCGTTTTCGCGATTAGGTCGTTCTCTATTGGTGACCTTTTGTCAGTGGCAAACGGATTGACTAGGTCACCAAGGTTCAGTTATGAGGTTTGTCGGCGCTGCGACCCGCCAACGAATTGATCGAAGTTACCAACGGTTCGCTTTGCCCGGTTGCATTTCGTCTTCGCCAATGGCGTCATGAATGTTTTCGACCGCTGGGTCTCTGGTTGGAGTTGGGTGAGAATTTGTGTGAGAGTGCCAGGGGCAAACGCTGCCAAGTTCGATACCGCGTTGAAGCATCTTCTCGCCTGAAGATGGTCAGCTCGAATGCTTCGAAGGGGTCAAGGCCACGGAGGTTTGAGACCAGTGTCTGGTACGGCGGCAACCCGTACTCTATGTGCGAGATTGCTAGCGTCAAGTGAGGGATGTATTGGCGTTCTTCAGAGTACTTAGTGACGAGCTCGGGGCTGGGCGCGACGGTTTCGAGAAATAATCTGGTGAAGTTGGGCAAGGTTTGCCGACTGAACAGCTAGATAGAGGATTCGATTGCTGAAGGTTCTCGCCTCTCGGATTGTCACTATGAATCGCTCGGATCGTGCCGCCACTTCGCGCACAGCTGGCAACCATGCCAGCTCGGGCCCCAATCCGCTCGGTGCCTTGACGGTTATGTGGGGGACGGGTGAGGGGTCACCCAACTGACGCATGACCGTGGCGATTCGTAGTGACTGATCACTCGGTGGCTCGACCGCTACGAAGTACTTCGACATTGTGGATTCATTGTCTCATGGCTGCTCCGCATGAAACCCTGAATTGAGTGGGAATCTTGATGGGCTGACTTTTCCAGAAGATAGTCAGCTCTCCGATGATCTCAGTGCTTCAGGTGAACACGGTCTACACGCGGGGTCACATATGACCCACACGCGTCGAATCTGTATCAATCCATCGATAAGGGTCCTACGGCGTCGCCCTACGTCGGCGTCATCGTCGATCAATTTGATTGGTGGAGTGAAGATTCACCCGCGAAGGACCGCCATGAGCGGCGTGGTGCTTGTCGAAATGTCATCTAGTTTTCGAGCCAGCCGGTATGGCCAGAAGTCCCTTCGACACGACTCATCGGTTCAGTGTTCCGTCTCTTCGCCGACACGAGCGCGCTGTCGCTTGACTTCGCGTCAAAATAAACTTGCTGGTTGGCAACTGGATTCCCATTCCGCATGGCGGTGCGAACTATTCCAATGTTGCTGACGTGGTCCTGCGTCCATCCGTGATCTGACACGGCGGAGTTGACTGCGTTGAAGAGTCCGTTGCCCTTGCGTTCGAGGAGTCTTGAGGAGCGCTGGCGCTGACCAACTCAGTGAAAGACACTTCACGTGCACTCGGCCCGGATGAAGTGGCTAGCGTGACACTTAGGCGGTCCGACGGCTGGCGATTCCGAATCGCCCAGGAGAAGTTGGGGATGATGAGTATTCAGGCAGCAACGCGAAAGCGGGTCAGTGTCGAGAACCGCGAATCGCTATCGTCAAATCTTCAGATTCCTCCTCTCGAGTGCCTCACTGTTCTTGAAGGAGACTGCGCATGAGTTCGTCGGTCATTGTGTTCGTCGTCGTCGTCGTGGTACTTGTCCTGCTAGCCCTGTGTCTTCACGTGGTCCACCAGTACGAGAAGGGCGTGGTGTTTCGGTTCGGACGGGTCGTTTCTGAGAAGGAGCCCGGACTCGTCTTCATCCTTCCGATCATCAACGTCGTACGCAAGGTTTCGTTTCGCATTGTCACGATGCCGATTCAGTCGCAGGGCATCATCACCCGCGACAACGTGAGCGTCGACGTGTCGGCGGTTTCGTATTATCGTGTCGTCGACGCAACAAAGTCAGTCATCGCCATCGAGAACGTCCAAGAGGCAATCAATCAAATCGCGCAGACGACGCTCCGCAAGGTCGTTGGTCAGCACACCCTCGACGAGATGCTCGCCGAAACCGATCGCATCAACGTTGACATTAGGGAGATTCTGGATGTCCAGACCGCTGATTGGGGCGTGCTCGTGACGCTGGTCGAACTGAAGGACATCCAGTTACCGGACACCATGAAGCGGGCGATGGCTCGTCAAGCGGAGGCAGAGAGGGAGAAGCGGGCCAAGATTATTGCTGCCGAGGGCGAGTTCCTGGCGGCCACCGCGCTGGGGGAGGCTTCTGACATCATGATGGAGCATCCGCTCGCGCTCCAGTTGCGTAATCTGCAGACTTTGATCGAGATCGGTGTCGACAAGAACACGACAGTAGTGTTCCCCGGACCGCTCATGAGCACTATCCAAGAGTTGGGCGCCTTTCTCTCGCGGGAGACGAATGCGGTGGATAAGTTGACGAAACCGGTAACCGGCGAGAGCCCTCCGAAGGGGCCGCTCTGAGCTAGGTCCGATCGTGACTTCGCCAGCCTTCTCAGCGACGCGCTTGACCGAAGCAGCGACGAAGGACCGGCCTCTCGGGATGCAGCAATCACTACCGGTTGGGGTTACGGACGTAAGGTGACGGTTCACGCTCCAGGTACTCAATCTTTGGGTTGCCATCTGGGCACCCCGCATGGCGGGCAGAGCCGAGCCAGGCCCCAGTTTGCAAGTCGGCCTTTCTCAAGGCCACCTTCGCTCTTGGGATGACCCGGGGATGGTTCAGTAGGCCAATGAAACGTGCGCGGTCGATTGCCAACGCGTCGGATCGGGCCGAGGTCGTTGCGCCTGCGCTCTACGTGAGATGTATGAATGGCGCAGTCGTTGTCAAGGCTCGACGGGCGCACCAATCAGTTGGCACTGGCACGAAAGTGGTTTGGCCAGAGTCAATGCAGGAATACGTAGAATCGGATCGTGACGGATCACGGGCACTACTTGCTCGATAATCAACAAGCTGAAGCCGGGGAACGCTTCGATGCGCTTTCCGCGCTCTTTAATCCCTCGACCTTTCGACATATGTTGCGGTTGGGTATCTCGCCTGGATGGCGTGCATGGGAGATTGGCGCCGGCGGCCCGAGCGTGCCGCAATGGATTGCAGAGACCGTCGGACCCAGCGGCTTCGTCCTTGCGACCGACATTGACACATCGTGGCTCGATGGGCCCAGGAACGGTAACTACAAAGTCCTGCGCCACGACGTCGGTGCTGAGCCGGCGCCCGAGGTCATGTTCGATCTCATTCACGCTCGGCTTGTTCTCGTGCATGTTGCCCAGCGCGAGCGGGCAATTGGGTTCATGATCGACGCGCTTCGCCCCGGCGGTTGGTTGCTGCTGGAAGAAGCTGATCCGGGGCTTCAAGGACTCGTGTGTCTCGATGAGTATGGCGACGAACAGCGCCTTGCGAACAAGCTCAAACTCGCGTTTCGGTCTTTGATGGCTGAGCGGGGAGTTGATCTGGCCTTTGGGCGAACGCTTCCGCGACGACTCCGCGTAGTTGGTCTCTCACACGTAGGTTCGGACGCTTATTTTCCAATCGGTGGACCCGCTTGCAATGAATTGGAGCGGGCCACTACGGTGCAGATCCGGGACCGTCTCGTTGAGAGCGGGCTTGTCTCCAAAGCCGAGATCGACCAGCACCTCTCCAACATTGCGTCTGGTGATCTTGATCTTGCGACCTCACCAATGGTCTCGGCTTGGGGCCAGAAGGCTCCGGTTGCTGCCATAGACTTTCCACCGGTGACTCGCGATCCGGGACCGCTTGGCATGTGACTGTCCGAGAGGCGTTAGCTTCCTTGCAGAACAGAAGCGTCGGACTTTCGGGACCAACCGGACGTGAACGAGGCGGCTCACCCGTGGCGGGGGAACTTCCTTTGAGAGCTCGGGGCACCTCGTCGATGGACTTCGTCTCTCGACTCGATCGGACATCTTGGCCAGACCGCTCTCAATCAATCGGACTGTCCACTACACGGCGAATGATTTTCAAACAATGATCCAGGAAAATAACATTCTTACGTATGAGTTATTCGAAATATCCTGCAACGGGCAATCGTACGAAACGAGTCGATCCAGCTCGGCGAGCAGGAAAAGATGAATAGTTTGCAAAGCGCTTGCAAACACAATGCGACGAAGGTACGATCAGTTTGAAGGATCTGGGAAGACTCTTAAGGAGGCGCCTGGCCGAATGAAACCTGAAGATAGTTAATCCTGAGAATGGAACGCAAGGGGTTGTACGGGAGAGATTCCGGAAGGCCCAGGCACATCGAAGGCAAGAGGCTCGAAGTTGAGAGTTGCAACGGACGAGAAGCACGTATGCTTCCCTAGGTGCCATTCCCCGAGTGACCTGTTCTGGGAGTACAACTTAAGTAGAGCGCCCGGTTCCCGCTGATTTGTGGGACGGGCGCTTTCGCGTGCAGTGACTCTATCCAGTTCGGAGGGTCGGTGGAAGTGGAACGGTACCTATGAGAGATGAGCGCCGCGCCCTTATCGAATCAATAATCTTCAATCCGAATAGATGCGCAGTTATTTTCTTTCTCGGGGGCGCCGTAGCGGGCATCGCGGCATTACCCGGCGGACACGAATCACACCGTTCCATGATCATCATGCTCATCCTTATCGGTTGCGCCTTGGTCGGGGCCACCACCTGGTGGGCGCTTCGTGACACGAGCACCGCCTGGGGCCTTCAGATCTCGCTGGTCATCTCGACAGGGATTGTGAGTGTCGCCGCCGCGATTGGACCAAATGTGCACATCAACTTCGCGGTGCTGTATATCTGGGCCGCCGTCTACGCCGCCCTTTACTTCCGACCCGTCGCGGTGGTTCTTCAGATCGGGCTCGCTGGAAGTGCGTACATCGTCGTACTGATCACGGCCCATTTGAGCCTACGGTCACTACTGGATGCGTGGACCTCGATCTTCGGCACCGCAATCGTTTTGAGTGCCGTGGTATTCGCCCTCGTGAGTTTGCTTCGTCGCAGTAGCCGTGAGGACCCGCTGACCCGGTTGGCGAACCGACGGGCATGGGAAGAGAGAATCGACGAGGAGTTGGAGAGGTCCCGACGAAACAAGACTCCTCTGTCGCTGGCGGTGATCGATATCGACAACTTCAAGGCAGTGAACGACCGCGACGGCCACCAGGCTGGCGACCGCGTCCTTCGTAGCTTCGCCGACGGGTGGGTTGGCACAGTTCGCGGGAGTGGTGACTTCGTGGCGCGGCTTGGTGGTGACGAGTTCGGGCTGCTGGCACCGGGATCGGACGAGGCGGGGCTACAAGGTATCGTCAAGCGTTTCCATGAGATCTCGCCCGACAACGTCTCGTGCTCAATCGGTACAGCGACCTGGGATCGGAACGAAACTGGCGACGATCTGTTTGGGCGAGCCGACGAGGCCATGTACCGGGCGAAGCGCGATTGGCGAAGATCCTGATCTACGATCTTCCGTTTCACCCGACTGACGAGACGATTCGACCACCAGGCGCCAGGCAGCACGGGTAAGCTGCGCTCAGTTTCCGGAGCTTGGCATTTTTGACGTGCCACCTTGGACCTGGCGCGGATTGAGCCTCCTGGGACTCGCTGACTTCCTCGGAGTGTGAGTTTGCAGGAACCTCCACTCATTGGGTTGCGCGCCACTTTCCACCAGAGCGAAATTGCCTCGCCCGCGACTGCACACTGCACACTGCACACTGCACATCCAACCCCCTCGACACGGGGAACGATTCTTCTATGATGAAAATTCTCACACGTAAGGGGGGTAATACATGGCGTTCGGAATAATTCTTGCGTTCCCATCAGGCCTTGGGGAAGCTGAGTACGACGCGGTGAATGCGACGATTGGATGGAACCCGAGAACCGATGAGGGTGACCATCCAGCCGGTTTGCAAAGCCACACCGCGGGTACATCGCCAGAAGGCTGGATAGTGGTGGAGGTGTGGGACTCCAAGGATGCGCAGGCGGCATTTCTGGAGAGCCGCCTCGGCCCCGCGCTCGCGGGACTGCCAGAACTCAGCGTTACCTGGTTTGACGTCGTCGCGAGTCAGCACTCTCACTGAGCAGGGTTCAGATCTGTGAAGTATCGCGGTGCAGGCCCGCCATCCCATTCGTCGCGCGATGATCACGGCGAAGGCGGAAGCGTCGACCAGTTCGTGCCCGCAAGGAATCCCTACATGTGACATGATGCTGAAATGCTTGATCATGTCGCAATCCAATGTGCTGACGTCGCCGCCAGCGCTAGCTTCTACGACGCGATACTCGAACCCCTTGGTGCAGTACGTGTCATGGACTTCGGCGAGGTCGTGGGCTTCGGCGTTGCGCCTCACCCCTCGTTCTGGATCGGACCGCAAACGAGCGGCGAAGGATTTCGCGAAGCGCACATAGCCTTCGCAGCGTCAAGTCGGAATATGGTCCAGGCATTCTTCGATGCCGCCGTGAATGCCGGGGCGGAAGTCTTGCATGCACCGAGGCTCTGGCCCGAATACCATCAGGACTACTTCGGTGCCTTCGTGCGTGATCCCGATGGTAATAACGTCGAAGCAGTCTGCTCTTCGCCTGAATAACCGAGGTCGAATGGATTGCCCCCTTCGGCGCTCGTTTCACGCAAAGAGAACCAGTTGCGACAAGTGAGCAATGGCGCAGCCGACAGCGCCACGTACCAGTCTTGTCGCATCAGACCTTCGCAGCCAGCCTATTGTCAGCATCGAGGATGACCAAGCCGATTGTCCTAGGCGGTGGAGACTGCGATGGTCTTGAAGGTCTTTGATGGCGCACACCCTTAGGGTTGAAGTGTCCCGACTGGGTTATCGTGACGTCTTGTGTGCGACACCCTTGTGAAGGTCAGTTCCGACGGCGTCCTTTTCGCGAAGAATAGCGACCGTGATGCCAACGAATCCCAGTTTCTCGAATGGATCCCCGCCACGCTCCACAGCTCCACCAGCCCACTGCGATGCACGTGGATAGAGATTCCTCAGGTGTCGACAACGAATGCCGTCCTGCTCTCACGACCGTGGTGGATGTGGGGGGCCGAAATGGGTGCGAACGAGCACGGCGTCGTCATTGGTAACGAGGCTGTCTTCACCACCGAGCCCAAGGGCGAATCGGCCTTACTTGGCATGGACCTCGTGCGCCTCGCGCTCGAGAGGGCCGGCGACGCGGCGAATGCGGCCGGAGTGATCGTCGATCTGCTCGAGCGTCACGGACAAGGCGGCCCTTGCAGTCACGAACGACGGGGCTTCACGTACCACAATAGTTTTTTGATCGCCGACACTCGCCACGCGATCGTGCTGGAGACCGCGGGTCGTAAATGGGCGAGCGAAGAAGTCCACTCGGGTGTGCGGAGCATCTCGAACGGACTGACGATTTCCGGATTCGCCGATCAGTACTCGAATCGCCTTCGATCGGTGGTCACGGCGTGTGGCGTGCGTCGTGCACGTACTGAGGCCGCCGCGACTCGCGCCGAAGGGCCGGCGGCCATGATGGCCGCCCTTCGAGACCACGGTGACGATGGTGCTCCACGATGGTCGATGATCAACGGTACGTTACATGCACCGTGCGTGCACGCCGGTGGCCTAGTGGCGTCGAGCCAGACAACAGCATCATTCGTGTCGGATCTTCGTGGCGCGCCCCAGCACTGGGCGACGGCGACGGCGTCGCCGTGCACGTCGATCTTCAAGCCGGTGAACGTTAGCGAACAAGTCGATCTGGGACCGGCTCCGAGCAACCAGTACGACCCGGCCACACTGTGGTGGCGACACGAGCGCGTGGCCCGTGCGATGATGATTGATTACCCCGCGCTCATCGCACCTTTTCAGCAGTTGCGCGACCGGACTGAGGCTGCCTGGATCGAGGCGCCGCCCACGTCGGCCGCCGCCTTCGCGACAGCGGAAGATATTGAGCGGGCGTGGCTGGACGCGTTCGATAGGAGCCACCCGG
This sequence comes from Acidimicrobiaceae bacterium, assembly GCA_003141095.1. GTDB lineage: Bacteria > Actinomycetota > Acidimicrobiia > Acidimicrobiales > RAAP-2 > RAAP-2. The sequence goes on from PLKM01000064.1 coordinate 10,831, forward strand.
ATCGACGACCACTATGGGTGCGTCGTACCTGGCACAACCTCGACCGCTCCGCGGGCATGCCCGTCGCGACGTAAGGGCCACTGTGCTACGGCGAGTCTCGCCATGACCGAACTCAATGTGCGCTTGGGGGTCCTCGTCGGACGCAGGTCGATCGAGACGTGGGTAACTCGCAGGTAGTGCGGATCGCTCTCCTGGACGACCCCCGAAGCCGGGAAGGACTATCGGGCTTCTGCGGGCATGCATGACGTACAACTTCAATGATGGGAAGACGAGTCCTGGGGGCGATTGTTCCCAGCTCGTGTGGCCGCCGCCCAGAGACCGGCTCGCCAGAGTCGTTCGCCTCTACGGGGACCTTCGTCGGAGTCCCTACACTCAAGAACATGAGGTCATCACGCTCGAAGTTACTGGTAGTCGTCACCGCTCTCGTTGTCTGGACGGTCGTCGCTCGAAAACGCGGCTACAAGCTCGGTGGCGATGTCGTCGTTCGCTGCGGCCAAGGTCACTTGTTCACAACCATCTGGGTTCCCGGTGCGTCAATCAAGGCCGTGAAACTCGGTTGGGTGCGAATTCAGTACTGTCCCGTGGGTCGGCACTGGGCGCTCGTGAAGCCCGTTCGCGACGAGGATCTAACGGATGAGGAGCTTCGCGCGGCCCACGAGCATCACGACATTCGCGTTCCCTAGACGGTGAGTTGAATCTTCGGCGTCACACCTGAGGGTTATTTCGCCGTGCTGCGCCTCTCGGGATATGACGTCCACGGGCGCAAGTGCCCGGAGACACGAAGCCCGGGTCACGGAAGATTGAGATCGTCGACGACTTCACTGAGACCGTCTTCGACGGTTCCCGCTCGCAGGTGAGCAATGACGTCGAGAGCGCTGTAGTCGGTACCGGTAACCATGAGCGAGCGGATTTCGTTGATGCAGTCACCACTGGTGACGATTGGCGGCTCCTCCACGCCGCCGGCGCGAAGTTGCCCCATGCCTATCGTCGACATCAGGCCATTGCACAGGCAGGTGCGTCCGATGGTGTCCTCAAGATCGCCTCCCTTTTTCACGTAGATCTCAGTGGGTTCACCCGGACAGCGATAGCCGACGGTTCCGTCTGACTTAAAGTAGGCCTCTCTCAGGTAGCCCAGGTCGCACTTGCGCTCTCGCGCGGCAAGGATCGCTGCTTCCGAAGTGGTCCCCGTAACTGACGCGACCTTGAACGGATATCCGGTGGTGGAGGCGCGCATGGACGTGGCGACCTCCACTGATTCGTCTCGAACGGCGACGAGGATGCGTTCGCGCAGGTCCGGGCTCATGCCCGACTCTCGACAGTACGCGAAGAGCGTGCCCACCTGAACTCCTGTGGCCCCGACGTCGAACGCGTCTTGGACGTGCTGGGCAGACGTGATGCCGCCGCCAATCCAGAATGGCACTTCCAGACCGCGCAAGACGTCAAAGTCGATACGATCGCGTTCGCCGTATTCGGGATTCCCATTGCTGTCCACGGCGAACTTGCCGCGTGGGGGAGCGTTGTGCCCTCCGGCGTTGGGACGCTCGACAATGAATCCGTCGACCGGACCATTGCTGCGCTTGGCGAGAGCCGTCGCCAGCACGTGTGACGAAACAATGCCGAGGAATTTTGGTCGCTCGAGGTTGTGCGACGGCAGGTATCGTGACGGGTCGAAATGAAGTGTGGGAATCTTCTGAGCTTCGACGTTTCCGGCGACGGCGAGCGGTAGATCGACCCGTTGTCCACGGGCCAGCTGCTCGAGAACACCGGGGATATGGGTCGGTACCCCCGCACCCATAAGCACGTAGTCAACACCGGCCAGCATGGCGCCAAAGAGCGTGGGCACCGTCGGTATCTGGACTTTCGTGAGCAGGTTGATCCCCACGACGCCCTGGTGACCCTCTTTTGCCAAGGCCACCTCGACAAACGCCGCGAGAACGAGCAGGTCAATGGATCGCTGTACGTTCCGATGAGTCAGCATCTGTATGGCGCGATAGGGCTCCGTCGCAATTCGCCGCGTGGTGGCAAACTTGTCAACGACCTCATTCACAACCGAGGGCAGTGGAAAGCGATCCAGAACGGCTCGCAATGAATCATCCACACCGTGATCTTGTAGTCGACGAACGAATACGACATCGATGGCGGTCCCTGAAACGACGCCAAGCTGACCGGCGCTCGCAACGGCCCGAGCGAGCGGCCAGCCAGAAACCGCAATTCCCATTCCGCCTTGAATGAGCCACGGTTGGTCGTTCACTGTCTTCATGCTGGTCTCAATCACTCTGTTGACCTATCCACTGCTACAACACTACGGTCACCCGATAACTAAGTCTAGGGTCACGACTGCCAGAGGCTAACGACAGTCGCGGAGCGGGAAAAGTGGTGATCGACGATTTTGCTCGAACAGGACATCAAGTTGTCAGCAGCCTGCGCCTGGACTGACGTGTCGGGTGCGCCGATGGTAATCGCCGACCAGGGGATCTTGGGGAACAGCATGGCCTGTGCGATTCGGCCTCGAGAACGAAGTTCGCTCAAACGGCTCGATCGGCGTTCCGAATCCTCGGAGGGTTGAAAGAGTGGCATCCGTCGTTCCGCGCCACCTCGCTGGCATCACCGGACGTTCGAGGTGGGATCAGGACCGTCGCCATCATCCCAGTGCCCAGTGGCCTGATGACCGCTGAAGCAAGGGGATCACGGCGTCAGCCGGTACCGCAGCCGAGAAGAGGAAACCCTGACCAAGTTCACACCCGAGAAGCCGCAGGCGCTCAAGTTGCGAACGCGTTTCGATTCCTTCGCCGAGCATTGTCATGTTCAGCTTGGGGCCCAGCGAAACGATGGCCTCGAGTAGCGCGTCGTTGCGAACGCTCTCGAGCGCGGGACTTACGAAGGACTGGTCGATTTTGATGATTTTCGGTTGCAGGAGCGCCAAGTAGGAGAGTGAGGAGAATCCGGTACCGAAGTCATCGAGGGCGAAACTGATTCCGAGGCGATGAAGCTTTTCCATGACACTCATCGTTTCGGTGACGTAGAGCAACGTCACACTTTCGGTTATCTCGATAACGAGCCGCTCCGGATCGAGACCACTATCGCCGAGCAGTCCTTCGACCATCGCGACGAGGCCGGGGTCGTGAAACTGGTGCGACGAGAGGTTGACGGTGACGTAGGGGAGCGTTGTTTGCTCATTGGTTCGTGGCCAAGAGTTGGCGGTGGTAATGGCCTCGCGTAGCGCGAAATGGCCCAGCTCCAGAATCAGTTCACTTTGCTCAGCCAGCGGGATGAAAACGCTCGGAGGTACCCAACCCCGTTGCGGGTGGCGCCAGCGCATCAATGCCTCAAAACCGACGATGTCAGTCGTGACGAGATCAACAATGGGCTGGTAGTGCATCGAAAGTTCACCACCCTGCAGGGCGTGGCGTAACTCTTGGATCAGCGCGAAGCGGCTGGCCGCTTGCTGGTGCATGCTGGATTCGAAGACGACAAAATGACCCTTGCCTTCCCGCTTAGCTTCGTACAGAGCCACGTCGGCGTCTTGAACGCATTCGCTGTTATTGGCTCGAGTGCCGTCCGACACTACGACCCCGATGCTTGAGTGCTGTTCAACCCTCACCCCAGCGATGAAAAACGGCTCGGCTAACGCCTCAAGGAGCCTGGTGGCCGTGTGTTCGGCGTCGGACGGCGAACTTAGATTTTCGGCCAAGTAGAGAAACTCGTCCCCACCGAAGCGGCAAAGCGTGTCCGAGGCGCGGGTGACCTTTTCCAGACGGCGGGCGATGGCGATGAGCAACTGATCCCCCGCGAGATGGCCGAGAGTGTCGTTCACTCCCTTGAAGTCGTCCAGGTCCAAGAGCAGCACCGCGCACAGTCCGCCTTCTCGTGCAACCCTCGAATGCGCCTGGGCGAGTCGGTCGTCAAAGAGTGCACGGTTGGATAGTCCCGTCAGTGAATCGTGGAGCGCTTGGTGGGAGAGTTGGGCGGTGAGCGTGCGCTCTTCGGTGATGTCGCGTTCCGAGATCACGTAGTAGAGCGTCTGGCCGTTGGTATCGCGCGCGGGCGATCTCGACACCTCAACGACGATCACTCGACCGTCTTTTCGCAAATATCGTTTGACGTAGCGCGACTGGCCAACCTCATTGCGTGAGATGCGTTGGAGCGCCTCTTCGCTGATGCCCAGATCCTCGGGATAGGTGAAGGGCGTCGAATCAGCTCCGAGCAGCTCTTCGACGGTGTAACCGAGCATTTCGCAGAAGGCGTCGTTGGCGGCGATGACTCGGTCCTCGAGATCAGTGAAGATCATAGGAGCCATGTTGTCCTCGAAGGCGAGACGGAATCGCTGCTCGTGCGCCTGCAACTGTTTGATGTACCGACGTTGCTCGGTGACGTCACGTCCATTTACAATGATGCCTGCGACCGCGGGGTTGTCCATTGAATTGGTAGAGACAAGCTCCAGCTCTCGAATCTCACCGTTCTCGTCCATCGTTCTCACCGCGTCGCGCATCGATCCGTTGGGGATCTGGAGAAGTTCGACGAAGCGATGCACCACTCGTTCGAGGTCATCTGGATGCAGGTACTTGAAGGCACTGCTGCCGATACCTTCTTCGAGCGAGATGCCAAATGTCTCGAGCGCGACGGGATTCGCGTACATTATGGCGCCCACTTGATCGATCACGATCATGAGGTCTGATGAATGCTGACCAACCTCAGCCAACGCGGTGAAACGATCGAGGTCCTGGGCGGCGACCTTCACGCCCGTCGGCTGCACCTGCGACGTCGTCTCCGGCTCGGCGACGTCCGAAACGCCCCCTTTCGACTCGGAGTCTTCACCGGCGGGGGAAACCATCGAATAATTTTACTATGAAAATGCTGCTTTTCCACGCATTGGTTGTTCCCGGAACAAGACAGAGCATCATAAACGCGAGTTGCCGGGCTCAGTAACCATCGAATATGCGACGAGCCACTACTCAGGTCTCTCGTCGATCGGCGCGTCACCCTCGAGTTCGAAGACGGTGAAGGGGGCTTGTGCGCTCTCGGCGGTGACCTCTTCATCCCAGTCAATTGGTTGCCCTGTTTGTGCCCCACGACAAGACCGTCGCGGGCGTTCGTCAGGCTCTCCGACGTCGCGCCAGAGAACCGGCGAAGCAACGGTTCTTCAACAAACGCGATGTTGACTTGTCCCCGCCCAAGACCACCGGCATCTCAAGGACAAGAACTTTCCATTGATTAGTGCACTTGTTGGCGTACGTCCGTAGTTGACATGTATCGCTCCGTTCATAGTGCGATTGTGTTGCTCCGTTGGCGACTGAGGTGCCCGATAGGCCGACGGGGCTGCCTACGTCTTTGGCGAGCCAACTGTTCCGGGTGGGAGTGAGCACCGGACGCTCGCGTCGAATTCGTGGCTCATTCACTGCCTTTGATGACTGTCACTATTGGTGATGGTCTGCGTAGTGTGGGCAGATGGACACACTCTCGACGTTGCTCAATGAAGCGGAAGATCTATTGCCCGATGCCGTTAATCTCCGCCGAGAGATCCACGCTCATCCCGAACTCGGCCTCGAACTTCCTCGCACACAAAAGTTGGTGCTGGCCGCACTGGACGGGCTGCATCTGGACATTACGACGGGAGCCTCACTTTCCAGTGTTATCGCAGTACTCGATTCAGGCCGGCCTGGACCCACGGTCCTGCTCCGCGGTGACATGGACGCCCTTCCGATGCCCGAAGGTACCGATCTCGAGTTCGCGAGCAAGGAAGGGGGTGTCATGCACGCGTGCGGTCACGACGCGCACGTGGCAATGCTTGCGGGCGCGGCGAAATTATTGCGTGCCCACGACGCTGAGTTGAACGGACGCGTTGTCTTCATGTTTCAGCCGGGTGAGGAGGGCGATCATGGCGCACGCTTCATGATTGATGAGGGAGTTCTCGATGTCGCTGGCCGCGTAGACGTGGCCTTTGCGATTCACCAGACCCCGAGTTTGCCTTGTGGAGTCATTGCGACCAAGGGTGGGACTCTGTTGGCCTCGGCTGACGAGATCTTCATCGACGTAGAGGGTCGGGGCGGCCACGCATCGATGCCCTTTCAGACACTCGATCCAATTCCCGTTGCCTGCGAGATAGTGCTCGCTATTCAGTCAATGGTTACTCGTAAAATCGATGTCTTCGATCCGGCCGTCGTGACGATTGCTCACGTCACCGCGGGGACGACGAGCAACGTCATTCCCGAGAGCGCCTGCATTCACGGCACGGTTCGCGCGGTCTCGGCGCGCACTCGCCAGCTCGTCCACGACGAATTAGCTCGCCTCGCCCACGGCATTGGTGAAGCCCACGGTGTGACTGCGACTCTTCGGATCAATTCGGGCTTTCCCGTAACCGTGAATGACCCGTCAGTGGCGGACTGGGCGCGTGGAGTTGCCACCAGACTCCTTGGCGTCGCTAAGGTGCTCGAGATGACCTCTCCCGTCATGGGTGCCGAGGACTTCAGTTACGTCTTGGAAAACGTACCCGGGACCATGGTATTTCTGGGAACCTGCCCCGAAGGTGTCGAGCCCGCAGAGGCGGCCCCCAATCACTCGAATCGAATGATGCTCAATGAGTCGGCCATGGCTACGGGCATCGCTCTCTACGCTGGCATCGCACTCGCTCGCAGTATCTCGAGCTGACGACCTTCCACGAAGGACTGCTCAAACTTCCAGTGGGACGTCACCGACAAATGATCTGTACCGACTAGAAGGGATCGGGCATGGCGAGCGTCGGAGCCATGCCGAGGTATGGGCCTTGAGTTCAGAGTGTCGGCCTTGGTCAACAAGCCGGACCCGGCAACCCGCCCGGCAAGGCTACGGTCCTCCTACAGCCAACTGAACCTTGAAAGAGGCCAAAATCTGAGGAATACTTTCCCGATGATGTCGGACCTCGGCACAGTGCCCCATGTCCGGCTGTCACAGGAGTTGTTGTGGTTGTCACCCATCACGAAGTATCGATTCGCTGGAACGGTGACGTTGCCGATTGCGGGGCCGAGAGGCTCCCAATGTGTCCAGTTTTCCCTCAATCGCACACCGTTGACGTAGATGGTGTTGCCCTTCGAGGTCACGTGGTCACCGGGCACACCGACGACCCGCTTCACCAGATCAGTGACGGGGTCGTCGCAGTCCTCGGCGACATCTTGAGGGGCTTTGAAGACAATGACGTCACCGATATTGATCGTGCCAAAGTCCACGCTCATTTTGTCCACCACGATTCGATCACTGACAAAAAGAGTGGGCTTCATTGACTTTGACGGGATGTAAAAGGTCTGAAATGCGAAGGTGCGAATCAGCAACGAGGCCACGACGACCAACAGCACCAGGAGCAGCGAACTACCGAGTGGCCGCAATCCTGCCTTGATCGAACGATTCTTCGTGGCCCCCTTCGCCTCGTTGGTTGAGGGACCCGTTTGCATTTAGGGAACAGTAGTACGTCGTATCTCGCAGTCATCGTGAACATCCGACGTCTCGAAACACGCACCCTACGGTCAACCACACTTCGCCACGCTCCACCGCGATGAGGGTCTCACTCGTGAGTCACCAGGTAGTCAATTGAGATCTCTCACGGCGCGAGCGTTTACGTCATTCACTTCTCACGTTCATTCTTGAACTACGAGCCGATCAGTTGCGAGGGCCCGCCGCCTTTTCATCGACCCAGTCGCGATAAGTGGGGCTACACTTTTCGAGGTTTCGCCCGCCAGCGCTAATACGTTTCGTTGCTATGGAATTGGAGACTAGTGAACCTATTTTTTGGCATTGTGGAACTCGCAATCGCACTGTGCCTCGTGATTCTCAATATCTATGCTGTGGTCAGAATCATCGCTCAGGCGGGCTATTCGCGCTGGTGGATACTGGTACCGCTTACGCCCCTTTTCCTGTGGATCATTTCGATCTACGTGATGGGCCACGACACGCTTGATCTCTTGAATAGCGGATTCGTCGTGGTACCCAACTTCAGCAGTATCAAAGTCCTGTTCATCCTCGATCTTCTTTCGGTGTTCGCTTCCTGGCTCTTTTTCATTGTGTTCGCCTTCTCAACGTGGCCAGTATCGCAATCGAACAATCAGTTCAACCGCTCGGAGCAGGCGCCGGGCCGCGCCTTCGAGCCCACGAAGCCACTCGCTCGTAGTACCGGCCCGGTGGGTGGCCAGCATTCCTCCAGCGCCAGGCCTTCATCCGCGCCTTCGACGAAGGACTCCACCAACTCGCGCCCCCCAGAAGGTCGCAAGACCGTGTACTGCACCTGGTGCGCTGCATCGATACCTGGCAATCGCGCGCTCGGCCATGACTGTGGTCCGAGGGATCGACCAGTTGTTTACTGTAGGTACTGCGGAGTTCCATTCGAGAATGGAGCCACCACATGCGTAACGTGTGGCGCCGCAACCTGATTATCGTTTTCCGATGTCGGTCCGGACAGCCGAGAAGGGGTTCGCGGTCTCGAGGCGCAGGGGCCACGACGCTATCTCCCTGAAGGGTTTTGACTGCCACAAGGAAGAATCGCCGTAACGGCGCGTTGCACGAGTCAGGAGATGACGACCCGCGAAGGAGCCTTCTTGACGGTGGACTTCCCCGAGCTCAATGGGCTGGGCGCGTCATTTTACGTTTTTTTTTTTGCTATTTATCTTGGTTTCTGAATTGGCCTTCGAACACTCTTCGTAGGGCGGGGGTTCGCCAAAAAGGTCGGGCCGACTGACGATGGCATCTTCAATCTCCTCCGAATTGGCGAGGAGGAACTCTTCGAAACTCACGCGCCAACGTTCGGTTCCTTCAGGCGATTCGAAGGCGTTGCGCATCCGTCTCGGAGTAACCAGTTTGTCCATGCCGGGCACTTCTTTTACGAGATACCTGAGCCGCAGGTAGTCCTCGAATGTGACAGCGGGAGTGAGATTTGTCGTCGCTTCGATATGAGGCAGATTCTTACGAATTCGCTTGTCCTTTAAGAGCGAGGACGACAGGAGCAGGGAGAGCACTTGTTCTTCGGGACTGTGCGACATGTCCACGAGGCTTTTGCCCGCCGAGTCGCGGCCTTGTCCGGGTCCTCCGAAGAGGTCGTTCATTATCTCGCCGACGCTTCCAATCATCTGCGAGAGGAGGAACGCAACGGGCCGCGCCTGCTCGATCTGACGAGCATTGAGCGACTGGACGACTTCGGCGTAGGGCAGTGACGCCGCGCGCTGCAGCGTTTCGAGGGCGCCTCCCTCGGTTCCTCGAATGTCACCCAGCTCCAACTGTTCGCCAAACGGCGACTTCATAACGCGCTCGAAAAGGCCCTGTTCCGGTGGCGCCAAAATCGAGAAGTCGCCGCTCAGCAGATCGGTCAGGATCGCCGCGAACTCTACGTAGACCTTCGAGCCCTTTTCCAGACGCTGGCGCTCAGCCGCCGTGGAGGGGACGAGCGTGAGGTGTTGAAAGAAAACCTCATCAAGGACATCGCGATCACTCGTGACCTCGTCGTCGGTCGTCGAGGACGAGTTGGACCCTCGAATCTCTCCCAGGCGATCATCCCATCGATTAGACATCTTCACCAGATAGTCGCGTACGAGGTCCGGCTCCACCCGTGATCCTTCCCACCACAAGCGCCAGGCCAGTTCGTCGAGCTTCTTCGAGCTCGCCTCTAGTTGGGCAATACGCAGCATCCGTTCGGCGGTCCCCGCCGGGTAGGTCTTTCTGGGGTCACGTATCCCCCCGGAGTCGTGAAACTTTCGTTTTATGAGCCGCTGACGGTGCAGACGCGCCAACTGTTCAACTGTTAATTCGTAACCGGCGAATCGTAAGTAGGCTAAAACATCCTTCGCCGTCTCTCGTGGCGCTGACTCCGAGTTTCGACCCATCCCACGACACTACTTTTTTTGCCCACGAAATTTGGGGATTCCGGGGCCGGGCAAGAGCCGGATTGGCAGGCGACAGAAGGGGATTGGGGGCCGCAACGACGTGTTCGAATGCTGATCAACCCCGCTTGGAACCGTCGACGACGCTTCAGTGGAGTGGTGAGGTACGGTTCGTCGATGAACTACGAATACACGCAGAAATACATTCCGGTTGGAAAAAAGGGTTGGCAGGAGCTCGGTTCAGCATTGATCGAGTTGCCCGCCAATGGATGGGAGCTTTTCATGGTGGTCCCAATTACTTCGATGACGTGGTTGATTCCGGGCATTGCTGGCAGCAGGACAACCGCAATTATCCATTACTTTCGAAGGCCCGTGAATTGAAGCTCGTGGGTGAGAATCTCACCCACGCCGAACGACTCGTGGGTTGGCTCTCCTAAGGATCAGTCAGTCAGACTGAACCGAGCAGTGTCAAGGCTCACGTGCTTCATTCTTGGGGCCTCACTCGTCGCCAACTCATAAAATTCCTGTGGTCCATCCGCACGAAGGCTTCGAGGACCGACACCCCTGCACGCTCCATAATGGGCGCAAGTCATCTCAAGACTGCCGATTGAGCAAGTCGAAGCAAGTGGCGTTGCTGACCGAGCTTTCTTGTTCTGAACGACTGCAACGCGCATGGACAGGTGGACAGGGGCCATCGATTGCCGCGCGTGGCGAGCGCAGCGGTATCTCTCAGTTCAGATGACGCTGAGGTTGGCTCAACGAATTCGCAGTTATAACTTGAGAAAACCTTGGACCAAGTTGAAGATTCTTCAGTTGCCCACATGTCGCGGTTGTAAATTGTCCCGTGTGGACAGACGGCCCACGTAGCGTCGCCTCGGATGTTTGAAAAGCGTGTCGGATGACTTTTGTAAGCAAATGGCTACAGGATGAGATTGAGATTACTTCGTCGCTCCATCCACGCGAATTTCTTGACAGCCTGGATGTAGGTATTTCCATCCAGAATGCTGATGGCGTGCTCGTGAGCTGTAATCAGTACGGTCAAGAGCTCCTGGGGCACACGAAAGACCAAATTGTGGGTCGAACCTTGGACGACCTGCCATGGGAAGTTGAGGGAGAGGACGGCTCGCCAGTTCCGCCTGAACTGCTGCCGGGAATGAAGGCAAGGAAATCGGGTGCTAGTCAGCCGGCAATGACGATTGCCATCAAGAATCCGGAAATACCCGTGCGGTGGTTGAGCCTGAGCGCCTACCCGATTTTGGTGGACGGCAAGCAGATTGGCACTCTCTCGTCCTTCGTGGATCTCACGGACCAGCGAGAGCAACTGCAGTCACTCGAACTCATGAAGGTCGTGAACAGACTGCTCCTGCAGGCCCTTGACGAGCAAGAGTTCTTGCAGGACACGTGCAACGCATTCGTAGAGAGTGGCTACGCGCTCGCGAAGATCGATGTCGCCGAAGACAACGAAGAAATGAGTGTTCGTACGCTCTGCGCCGCTGGTGCGGTTGGTTACTTGTATCCAGGCATGACGTCGTGGTCGGAGGCGAGTCCGCACGGGCGTGGTCCCAGCGGCACGGCCGTGCGCACCCGGTCAACGCAGGTCGTGAACAGCCTGGCAACCGAAGCCGCCTTCGCCCCCTGGCGAGAACGAGCGATCTCTTTCAATCTCGGTTCGGTGATTTCGATCCCTCTCGACTTGGGAGGGAGCCGGGCAGTCTTCTCCGTCTATGAGATGCACGCTTACGAGTTCTCCGAGTCCAAGGTTCAAATGCTTGAAGTGATGATCAGTGACATTGAGTTTGGAATTGGACACCTGGAGGCAGTGGTAAAGACACGCAATGCATTGGCGGGGACTATCTCGGCACTTTCTCGCATGACCGCTTCTCGCGATCCTTACACGGCGGGACACCTGGTTCGTGTTGGCTCGCTCGCCGAGGCCATCGCCCGGCAGTTGGGTCTGGACCCGGAGATGGCCACGCTGATTCGCCAAAGCGGGGAGTTGCACGACATTGGGAAAATAGCGATACCGGCTGAGATTCTGTCGCGCCCCGGCAGGTTGAGCGAACTCGAGTTCGACATGGTGAAGCGTCACACCGTTGTCGGCGGTGATATTTTGTCCAACGCGTCGCTTCCATGGCCAATCGCTGAAGTCGCAGTGCAGCATCATGAACGATTGGACGGTAGCGGCTACCCCCAAGGACTGCGAGGCAACGCAATTGCCCTTCCGGCCAGAATCATTGCGGTGGCGGACGTCGTTGAGGCGATGACTCAGCACCGTCCCTATCGGGCCGGTCTGGGTATCGATGCGGCTCTCGCCGAAGTGACGAATGGCGCTGGCAGTAGGTACGACGCCGACGTCGTCGCGGCGTGTCTCAAGGTATTTGAGGATGGTTACGTGCTTGATTCAGACCCCAGCTCGACTTGGGGCTAACTGGTCCCGCACAGCTTTGCGCAACTCACGGTGAGCCGTTCCCTGGGCAACTGGTAAGGAGCACCTACCGTTTTGGAACGGGAGCGGACCGGCGCACGAAATTATTGTGATAGCCAATGCCTTGGAACTATTTATGTACGCGGTGCGGTTGGCGCCAAAGTACGCATGCAATTTCAGAAGGCTTGCCGCGTTCACGTCGTCAACTTCACCGCCCTAACGGCGTAGTGCAAGT